>CALBSZ010000358.1 GCA_937967665.1 uncultured Planctomycetaceae bacterium | reverse complement strand
TTGCGCTGGCCCACCAATCACTTACGCGAATTTGACCTATCTAAGTGAATAATCCGAGCTAGGCTCCACCAGCGCCAGGTTCCGTCGTCATACAAGCTCGAAGCGCCAGCGAGTGGGTCACTTACCACCGGACACACTTGCTTGCGCTGCGTGCTTGTATTTTCGAGTGAGTCGCTTGCATCGGGGCACACTTGCTTGAGTGCTTGCTTTTTTTTGCGTATTTCCGCAAGGGTGGCATCCGGCCGGTCGTCAACCGATCTGCAGCCACTTCGGCAACCGCCGCACGCGGCCCGCTTGATCGACACAGCCTACGATCGTGGTGCCTTCAGCCAGCAATTCCGAGCCGCGGCGCACTTCGTAGTGGTGTTCGATCCGAGCGCCTTTGGCTTTGACCGTCGTGGTGCGGAGGGTCAGGACGTCGTCGAAATTCGCGGGCAGGTAATAACGGCACGAGACGTCGGCAATGACCAGGTAGATTCCTTGCGCTTCGAGTTCCCGGTAGTCGTAGCCGGCGGCACGCAACAGTTCCACACGCCCCATTTCAAAGTAGTTGATGTAATTGGCGTGATGCACGCGCGTTTGTGCGTCGGTTTCCTGATAGCGCACGCGGATCTCAATTTCGTGTTCTCGGAGCATGGCGTTTTCCCTTTTCCGCGGTCCCGGCTTGCCGGAGAATCTAACGCATTCGTCCATCGCCTTGCAATCGCCGGATTCCGTCGCCGAGCGGCATCGCCGCGCTGGGCCATCCCTTTGCAGGGACGAAAAAGCGGGCCTGCCGGCGACATTCGGGAGTGTCTCGCGCCTGCTCCGCCCCTTTGTGAATTTCGCGCGGAACTGGTACAATTCGGGGCTTAATTGGCTGCGATATTCCGGACTGTCACGCGGCCCTGGGGTTGGGATTGGAACTTTCCGAAAGGATGCTGGATTGGCTACTGAAGACGATCTACCAACGGACGCTGGCGAGGAAAACAACGGGGGAGACGATGGCGGGACGAGCGCGAGTCGCCTGCTGCAATTTCCGATCGAAGATGAGCTCAAAGACAGCTACCTGACGTACGCCATGAGCGTTATTGTGAGCCGCGCGCTGCCCGACGTCCGCGATGGCTTAAAACCGTCGCAGCGGCGCATCCTGGTGGCCATGAACGACCTGAATCTGGGTCCCGGCGCCGGCCGAGTGAAATGCGCCAAGATTTCAGGCGACACCAGCGGTAACTATCATCCTCATGGCGAAATGGTCATCTACCCGACGCTGGTGCGGATGGCCCAAGAATGGAACATGCGGCACGTCTTGATCGACAAGCAGGGAAACTTCGGTTCCGTCGCCGGCCTCCCCGCCGCTCAAATGCGATATACGGAAGCCCGGCTGTCTCCGATTTCGGCGATGCTGCTGGACGACCTGAAGTTGGATACCGTCGATTTCGTACCGACGTATGACGAGCGGAATACGGAACCGACTGTCCTGCCGGCCAAGTTTCCCAACTTGCTGGTCAACGGCGCCAGCGGGATCGCGGTCGGCATGGCGACCTCCATTCCGCCTCACAATCTGCGCGAAATCTGTGACGCCATTGTGCGCATCCTGAACAATCCGGATGTCTCGATCAGCGAATTGCTCACCATCATTCAGGGACCCGACTACCCAACGGGCGGAATCATCTGTGGTCGCAGCGGCATCATGCGCGCATACCACACCGGCCGGGGCAACGTGGTGGTCCGCGCCAAGTCTGAAATCGTCGAAGTCAGCAAGGGCCGCTACAAGATCGTTATCCGCGAGATCCCCTATCAACAGTTCCGCGATCGCGTGGTCGAAAAGATCGCGGCACTGGTTAACGACGACCGGATTGAAGGCATCAGCGGCATCATTGATGTCAGTGACCTGAGCGAACCGGTGCGGTTGGAAATCGATATCAAGCGCGGCAACGATCCGGATGTGGTCCTGAATCAACTCTACCAGTACTCGCCGCTACAGGATACGCAATCGATCATCCTGCTGGCTCTGGTGGACGGCAAGCCGCGGACGCTGAACATCAAGCAGATGCTGGAGGAGTTTATCCGGCACCGCATGTCGGTCATTCGCCGCAGAACGCAATTCCAGCTGTCCCGGGCCCGGCGGCGCAAGCACACAATCGAGGGGCTGCTGCTGGCACTGGCCAATATCGACGAGATCATTCGCATCATCCGCGCGTCGCAGACGCAGGCGGAGGCAAAAGTCGGATTGATGGGCGTCGCCTGCCCCGCCGCCATGCTGCAGCGAGCGTTGGGAGACGAAGGCTTCAAGCTGTTTCAAGAAGAACGGGGCGTTACGGAAACATATTCGCTCACCGCCGTGCAGGCCGACGCGATCCTGCGAATGACGCTGGGTCAGTTGGTCAACCTGGAACAGGACCGTTTGGGGACCGAGCACAAGAAGCTGCTCGATGAGATCGGCGAATACCTGCGGATCCTGTCCGATGATCAGAACATCAAGAACATTATCCAGGAAGATATCGAAGAAATTCGCCGCAAGCACGGTGAAGACCGCCGCACGGAAATCAGCGGCGAAGAACTCGGCGACATCGATCTGGAAGACTTGATCGAAGAAGAGACCATGGTGGTTTCGATCAGTCATCGCGGATACATCAAGCGGACGCCGGCGAGCACCTACCGCGCGCAGCGCCGCGGCGGCAAAGGTTTGAAGGGCGCTAAGACCGAAGACGAAGATCCCATTCAGCACCTGTTCGTCGCCAGTACACACGCGTACTTGCTGTTCTTCACCAATCAAGGCCGCGTCTATTGGCAGAAAGTCTACGGCCTCCCGCAGCTCAGCCGCGAAAGCCGCGGCCGGGCGATTGTGAATCTCTTGAACCTGCAGGCAGACGAGAAGATCGCCGACTGCCGCGCCATTCGCGATTTTGATCTGCCCGGCCACTTCCTGATGATGGCCACCAAGAATGGCTTGATAAAGAAGACAGCTCTGGATCAGTACAGCCGTCCCCGTTCCGGCGGCATCATTGCCATCAAGCTCAAGGACGACGACGAACTGGTGGATGTGGTGATTACCAAACCGGGCGACGAAGTGGTGCTCGCCACCGCCGACGGCATGGCGATTCGCTTTAACGAAGCGGACGGGCGGCCCATGGGCCGCAATACCTCGGGCGTCCGCGGCATTCGGTTGTCGAAAGGGGACGAATTGGTCGGCATGGTCGTCGCGGACCCGGAAGCGACACTGCTCACCGCCTGCGAACACGGCTACGGCAAGCGGACGAATTTCGGCCCCAATACGTCGACGGAAGACGAAGGCGACAACGGCGATGATATTTCCTCCAGCGCCCGCTACCGCACGCAGCGCCGCGGCGGCAAGGGCCTCCGTGACATCAAGACGACCGAGCGCAATGGCAAGGTCATTGGGATCGCGCGGGTCAGCGACGACGACGAAGTCTTGATGATGACCGCACGCGGCAAGATCCAGCGCATCGCGGTTCACGAAATCAGTATCATCGGCCGCAACACGCAAGGTGTCCGGATCATGAACACCGAGGAAGGCGATTCGCTGGCCGCCATTGTTCGCGTCCCCAAGGATGAAGAGGGCGACGACGAATCGTCAGCAGAGGCGTCGACACCCGCGGACCCGCCGCGGACCGAAGACGACCCGCCTAACGAAACGGAAACGCCTGACGAATAGCAGACCCGCCGGCGAAACACCATGACGCGACGCGCACTCATTACGGGCATCACGGGACAAGACGGCTCTTACCTGGCCGAATTCCTGCTGGAGCAAGGGTACGAAGTGCACGGGATGGTGCGCCGCAGCAGTTCGGAGAATCACGAACGGATCGAGCACCTCAAGGATCGCCTGCACATTCATCAAGGCGACTTGCACGATCTGGCTTCGCAGATTCATCTGCTGAACGACGTGCAGCCGGACGAGCTCTATAATCTGGCGGCTCAAAGTTTCGTGCCAACCAGTTTCCAGCAGCCCATCCTCACCGCGGACTGCACGGCGGTCGGCGTCACGCGCGTGCTGGAAGCGATTCGGCTGGTGAACAAGGACATCCGGTTCTACCAGGCCAGCAGCAGCGAAATGTTCGGTACCGTGCGGGCAGAGCCGCAGACGGAAGAGACACCGTTCTGGCCCCGCAGCCCATACGGGGTGGCGAAGGTTTATGGACACCACATTACGGTCAATTATCGCGAAAGCCACGGCATCTTCGCTTGCAGCGGGATTCTGTTTAACCACGAATCACCGCGGCGCGGCAAGGAATTCGTTACGCGGAAGATCACCGATGCCGTCGCCCGCATTAAGCTCGGCGTGCAAGACAAATTGAAACTCGGGAACCTCGACGCCAAACGGGACTGGGGATTCGCCGGCGACTATGTCCGCGCTATGTGGTTGATGCTGAACCATGATCGGCCTGATGATTTCGTCGTTTCCACGGACGTGTGCCACACGGTGCGCGAGTTTGCCGAAGTGGCGTTCTCCCACGCCGGGCTGCATTGGGAAGAGTACGTGGAAGTGGACCCCAAATTCTTTCGTCCCGCGGACGTGACGTTGCTGCGCGGAGATAGCAGCAAAGCGCGGCGGGTACTGGGCTGGAAGCCGGCGGTTGGATTCGAGGCACTCATCGCCATGATGGTGGATGCGGACCTGGAGCGCGTGCGCCGGGAACTCGCAGAGGCGCGGGCGTGAAGGTCTTGATTACAGGCATCACCGGCTTCGTCGGCCTGCATTTGGCCGAGTATCTTTTGGCGGCCGGCGATGAAGTGATCGGCAGCGCCTTGGAAGGCACCTGGCCGCGGCATACTCCACCATCCGTGGTGGATCATGTCGAGTTGCTCACATGGGATATCCGCGAGCAGGCTTCCGGCGAGTTCTACGATCGCGTTGGCGGTTTCGGGATCGAAGGCATTTACCACCTGGCGGCCATCAGCGTACCGGCCCGCTGCGCGGCGGCCAGCCCGGCCGGAGCACCAAGTGAAGAAGCGACCGCGGTCAACCTGCAGGGCACCGGTCACGCCCTGCAAATTGCCCTTCGTCTGCGCACCCGTCCCCGTTTCTACTTCGCCAGCAGCAGTTATGTGTACGGTGCCGTTTCCAACCAGCAGCCGATCGACGAAACGCACCCGACAAGACCTCGCAATGCCTACGGGCTGACCAAGTACCATGGTGAAGGTCTGATACGCGGTTATGTTGACGAGGTGGACGCGGTCATCGGCCGATCGTTCCAGC
Source organism: uncultured Planctomycetaceae bacterium (assembly GCA_937967665.1). Classification (GTDB taxonomy): domain Bacteria; phylum Planctomycetota; class Planctomycetia; order Pirellulales; family Pirellulaceae; genus CALBSZ01. Next base: position 13,351 of record CALBSZ010000358.1, on the reverse strand, counting down.
ACATCGGTCCGCGGCAGGAACGCGTGATGATGCTGCCGGAATGGGTCAGCCAGTTTGTCGAAACGCGAGATCCCGTTCGCGTGCGAAACCTGAATACCTGGATTGACGTGACGGATGTACGCGACGCCGTGCGGGCTCAGCGCTTGTTGATGACCGAGGGTCGCCGCCACGAGGTCTACAACATCGGCAGCGGCCGGGCGATCCGCACGGGCGATGTGTTCCACAAGCTGCGCGAACAGGCCGATCCAGATCGCCCCTTTGAAGAGACGTCGCCTGGCGAGCGGTTCCAGCCGATTGCCGATCCTTCGAAACTCGCCGGCGAGCTTGGTTGGCGCCCCGAGATCTCGTTGGAGGATACCATTCGAGACACGCTTCAACAGTGGAAACGATAAACCCATGCATTACGATCTGTGCGTTATTGGAACGGGACCCGGCGGCGAAGGCGCTGCGATGCAAGCCGTCAAGAGCGGCAAGAATGTCATCGTGGTCGAACGCCACGAAATGATCGGCGGCGGCTGTACGCACTATGGTACGATCCCGAGCAAAGCGCTGCGGTTTTCCATTTTTCGCGTCGCCGAACTCGCCGCCGGCAATCCGTTTCAGGATCCCAACAGCTTGAGCCAGCGCCCTTTTCGGGAGTACCGCAGCAGCGCGGCCACGATCATCGCGAAACAAGAAACGATGCGGCGCGGCTTCTACAGTCGCAACCGCGTTCCTATCGCCTCGGGACATGCGCGGTTCGTGGATCCGCGCACGATTGAAGTGGATGGCCAGACCACGATTACCGCCGAAGCTTTCGTGATCGCCACCGGTTCGCGACCGTACCATCCTCCCGATGTGGACTTCACGCACCCGCTGATCATGGACAGCGATTCGATCTTGAGCATGTCGGACACCCCGCAGTCCATCACCATCTACGGCGCCGGGGTCGTGGGCTGCGAATATGCCTCGATGCTGAAAAACCTGGGGTGCAAGATCAACCTGGTCAATACGCGGCAACAGTTGCTCGACTTCCTGGATGATGAGATCGTGGACGCGTTGAGTTATCACATGCGCGACCGCGGGATCGTCATTCGCCATCGGGAAGAGTACGAATCGATCCAGGGCGGCGAGGACGGCGTCGTGGTGCATCTGAAGAGTGGCAAGCAGATCAAGTCCGATGTGCTACTCTGGGCCAACGGGCGGACTGGAAACACCGAGGATCTCGGCCTGGAAAATATCGGACTCGTACCCGATCGCCGCGGCTACCTGCAAGTGAACGACGCGTTTCAAACGGCCGTGCCGACGATTTACGCCGTCGGTGACATCGTCGGATTTCCCTCGCTGGCCAGTGCCGCTTACATGCAAGGCCGCGCGGCGGCGGTACACTTCGTCAGCGGCGCCACGGAAACGTTGGACCTGACCGATATCCCGACGGGGATTTACACGAGTCCTGAAATCAGTTCGATCGGCAAGACCGAACGCGATCTGACCGAACAGAAGATCCCCTACGAAGTTGGCCAGGCACAGTTCAAGAGTCTGGCTCGCGCTCAAATCACCGGCCGACCCACGGGACTACTCAAGATCTTGTTCCACCGCGAAACGCTGCAACTGCTGGGGATCCACTGCTTCGGCCCGAACGCGTCCGAGATCATCCACATCGGCCAGGCGATCATGTCGCAACCCGGCGAGGGAAACTCGCTGATGTACTTCATCAACACGACATTCAACTACCCCACGATGGCCGAGGCCTATCGCGTGGCTGCGCTCAACGGGCACAACCGCCTGTTTTGATTCGAAACGGAGAACTCAAGCGGCGGACGCTTTCGCTTGCGCAAGGAACTGGCGAATGCCGGCAACGACGCTTTGCTGTTCGTCGTCGCGAAGTTCCGGGAAGATGGGCAGGCTGAGTACTTCCTGCGCCGCCCGCTCCGTGTGGGGAAGACTGCCAGCTTCGTAACCCAGCGAGGCAAAACATTCCTGCTGGTGTAATGGCACCGGATAGTAGATCTCCGAGCCGATCTGCTGCGCGGCAAGGTATTCGCGCAGGGCATTGCGGCGGTTGCCTGGAATGCGAATCGTATACTGATTCCAGACGTGACATTGATGCGCGGCTGCGACCGGCAGCGTCAACTCGTCTTGCAAACCGGCGTCGGCAAACAACTCCTGGTATAGCGCCGCGTTTTCCTGTCGCGACTGCGTCCACTGGTCAAGTGCTTCGAGCTTGATCCGCAGTACCGCGGCCTGAATGGAATCGAGCCGGCTGTTGATCCCAACTTCACGGTGATAGTAGCGAGGCTCCATGCCGTGCGCGGCCAGTCGGCGCAGGCACGCGGCAAGGTCATCGTCGTTGGTCGTCAGCATGCCGCCGTCGCCGAAGCCGCCCAGATTCTTGGTGGGATAGAAGCTGAAACAGCTGATGCAACCCAATCCGCCAGCCGGTTTGTCGTGGTACTTCGCTCCAATCGCCTGCGCCGCGTCTTCAATCACGGGAAGGTCGTGGCGTCCCGCAATCTCGTTGATCGCGGACATTTCGGCGCACTGGCCAAACAAATGGACGGGAATGATCGCCTTGGTGCGCGGCGTGATCGCGTCTTCCAGAAGCTGGGGGTCGATGTTGAAACTTATCGGGTCGATGTCGAGAAATACCGGTTTCGCACCGAGTCGCCAGGCGGCGCTGGCCGTGGCGAAAAAAGTAAAGCTGGGCGTGATCACTTCGTCTCCCGCGCCGACACCCAAGGCCATGAGGGACAGGAGCAGCGCGTCGCTTCCCGAGGCGCATCCAATGGCGTGTTTAGTTTCGCACTTTGCGGCAATCGACTTCTCCAATTCTACCACGTCCGGGCCGTACAAGAATCGACCCGATTGGCTGACGTCCGCGATGGCCGCGGCAATCCGCGCCTGGAACGGCGCATTGCCTCGATTGACGTCTAACAGCGGAACGGGAAGGCGAGATTTCTCTGCGTTGTCAGTCATGGTGGATCTACCATTTGAGAAGGGTCTGTAGGAAAGGCCGAAAGGTACGCGGCGGCAAGACTTGGGTCAAGAGCGGCATCACTGCTAGCGTGTGCGTGCGAGTTGCGATTGTGCTTTCTTGCCGCCCACCGCTAGATTCGAAAGTTCCAATCCATCTGTGAATACTTATCGGCAACTAGCTGCTGGACCTGTTGCCTGGGCCAGCTTTTGTCGGCATCTTTCACCCGCCAGGCCGTACCGAGGGCCTGGCGTAGGGACGCCGCGCTGACTGGAAGATTCGTCAGGAAGTCGCCATGCGCGCGGCCGTTTCGATATGCCGGCTGCCGCGGCGGGGTGCGCAGGCAGCGACCAACCAGTTCAAGAGGAAAATCGTAGAGCAGCGTGCCATGGTAGAGCAGATGATGCCGCCGGCAACGCAGGCTGTTGCCCGAGACCTTCTTTTGCCGCACGGTCAGATCGCTGGTTCCATCCAGTTGGATGCCCGGCACCAGCGGCTGGATCGCCGACACCAGCCGCTCCAAGACAAAGCGATGCGCCTGCTCGATCATCCGCAGTTCCGGCCGCAGCTCGTAACTCAACACCACCGCGTACATCAGGCATCCCGGTCCCGTCACGATCGACGCTCCGCCGCTACTCCGCCGCAGGATGTCGATATCCTGCGAGCGGCAGAATGCCACGTCGACTTCATCATGAACGCGGGACGAACGTCCCAGCACGACATGCGTGCGTGAAGGTTCCCAGAGCCGCAGGCATTCGGCAGCCTGCTCGCCCGTCTCCGCGATCTCCAGCAGCGCTTCGTCGAGCGCCAGGTTTTCGGCCGCGGTCGGTAAGGTCAGATCCAGAAATCGCATCCTGGACTTATAGCCGCTGGCCAGATTATTGTCACCAGCGTCTTTTGCGGCACTAGGATCCGACAAGTGAATGCATTATGATTTTGGGATTACACGGTCCACCATAAGGAAATCGCCATGTTCCCTTCCCTGGCACTGCTGCTGGCCCAATTGGATCAAGACGGCGCGGCCGGCGATTCCCTCTCGACGTTCGTCGCCTGGGGCGTCGGGATCATCGCGGCAATTGGCTGCTTCTTTTTTTTCATTGCGGCGATTACCTATGGGAACTTGTGGTTTCAGGCCTACATGTCACGCGCCCAGGTCTCCCTGCTCAGTCTCATCGGCATGGGCTTCCGGCAAGTCAATTCACGGATGATCGTGAACGCCAAGATCATGGCGGTGCAGGCCGGACTGGATATCAGTCGGCGTGCCGGCATCAGCACATCGCGTTTGGAGGCGCACTACCTGGCGGGGGGCGATGTCCTGAAAGTGATTCACGCCATCATTGCGGCTCATCGTGCGAATATTGATTTGGACTTCGATCGCGCCGCAGCCATCGACCTGGCGGGGCGAGACGTTTTCGACGCCGTCCGAACCAGCGTCCACCCCAAGGTGATTGATTGTCCCGATCCCTCGCGCAGCGGCAAGACAACGCTGAGCGCCATCGCCAAGAACGGTGTCGAACTCCGCATTCGAGCGCGCGTGACCGTGCGTACGAACTTGGAACAGCTGATCGGCGGGGCGACCGAAGAGACGGTGATCGCCCGCGTGGGCGAAGGGATTATCACCTCGATCGGATCGTCCGATACCCATTTGCATGTGCTGGAGAACCCCGATCGTATTTCTCGAGCCGTGCTGCAACGGGGCTTGGACGCCCATACCGCCTTCGAAATCGTTGTCGGTGAAAACATTGGCGCTCGCCTGCAGGCCGACCAGGCCGAAGCGGATACACGAGTGGCCCGCGCCGAAGCCGAACAGCGGCGCGCCGCGGCCGTGGCCGTCGAACAGGAAATGACCGCGCGGGTCGCCGAGAATCGCTCGAAACTCGTGCTGGCTGAAGCGGAAGTCCCGCTGGCAATGGCCGAGGCGTTCCGTAACGGGAATCTATATCGAGTGGGTAACGGTCAAACTTAGGAGCGGATCTCATGCGACGCATTACAAGTCTTGTTTTGACCATCGGTCTCGCCGTCACCGCGGCAACCAGCCACGCGCAGGATACCGCGGAAACGAAGAAACCGGATATCAGTCCTCAGCAGCAAAAGTTGAATGCTCTATTTGAGGAAAAGATGTCCGGCGTACGGCTTGTCGGATCGTTCACGATTCTGGGAAAAGACGACGCGCTGAAAAAAGAAGCCTATGAAATCAAGAAAGTTTCGAAACTTCCTGACGGGGATTACTGGCTGTTCCAGACCCGCATCGTCTACGGCAACAAGGACGTGACCTTGCCTCTTCCGCTGGAAGTCAAATGGGCCGATACGACTCCCGTCATCACGCTGACCAATGTGGCCATTCCCGGTCTCGGCACGTTCAGTTCGCGAGTCCTGATCTACAAGGACAAGTACGCAGGTACCTGGACTCACGGTGAAGTCGGGGGCCACCTGTTCGGCACGATTGAAAAAATCGCAGCCGACCAGGAAGAAAAATAGTCGGCATCCGACTGTTGTGCCGCAGGGACTTCGTTAACGCTCGTATCCGCGACCGAAGTCGATAATGCGCCGGAACGCCCGCATGAAAGTAAAATGAATTTGCTGTTTTTCTGCCGGCAAAATGCGGTAATGGATGCCGGGTTCTAGCCGCGTTCGGTCCGCGGAGGTAATATCGTAGATGTTCGCCAGTACGATGATTTTGGCAGCGAATGTTCGCTGAGAAAACCTTCGTTCATGTAGAAGGAGACGAGGCCATGTTACGAGTAGCGAATGGAATGTTGTTGTTGAGCGTGCTTGTTGGCGCCCTGTTTGTTACTGTCCCGGAGGCGCAGGCACAATCTCCGGTTGTGGTGACCGCCTACCAGCCGGCAGTGACGTATCTTCCGGAACGACGAGGTCTGTTCGGCCAGCGACTTGTTTATCGCCCCGCCGTCGTAGCCGCGCCCGCCCCAGCCGTCGTGGCTGCCCCAGCGCCCGCTGTCAGGTATTACGCTCCGGCTCCGGTGGTAACCAGCTACCGCGTTGTGACGCCCCGCTACTACGCGGCGCCCGTCGTGGTCGCGCCGCGAGTTCGCGCGTACTACGCACCGATCTACGGTTATTGAACGTGGCCTCGCCAGGATCCGTCATTCCCTCAACGGCGTGAGGGAACTACACCGCAACGGTTATTGAACGTGGCATCGCCAGGATCCGTCATTCCCTCAACGGCGTGAGGGAACTACACCGCAACGGTTATTGACCCGGCATCGCCAGCTTTCGTCATTATGTAAGCTCGAAACGCACGCGAGTAGGTCAGTTACGTCCGGATACACTCGCTGGCGCTGCGTGCTTGTCTTCGTGCGGATTGCCGCAAAGTTGGCGCTGCAAAAAACGAAGCGTGATCTCGTGACGACGTTGCACGTTCTGCTCGAGGGGTTTCTGCGCTGCCCGTGCCGGGAGTCGGCGGGCGATAACCTTACTGCACGACCGTGGTTTGCTTCTCTTGCTTCACTGGTACCTGCGTGGTCCGGCTCGTCACTTCCGCCTGGATCAGGTAGGTGCCGACTTGTGCGGCGGAGAGGACAACCTTGATCGCGGGTAGCGTTTCACCGGCACGAATTTCCGCGATCGGCGTGAACTTGATCTGGTTTTCTCCAGCCATATCCTGAGGTCGAATCGGCAAGACGCCGGTGTCGATATCAACAACCTTCATATTAGCCGGGAACCGCACCGTCAGGGCGACTTGGCGATCGGACACGTTTCGGTCGTTCTTGATCGTCAGGAAGTACGTATTGGGTTTGCCCACCTGGACCGGATTGGACGTTTCCGCCAGCGTCAGCACCAAATTGCCGCTGGCCGGCGCTGCCGGTCTGTCGTTGCTGGCATTGCCATTCCCGGGCGGGTTGAGCGGATTGGGGGATACCGCGGCCGGAACAATGCGCGTGCTGATTTGAGCCGTTTTGGTGAGTTGTTCGGCAGTAGTCACGGTAATGCGGTGCTGGCTGGCATCGGTCGGGGCGAGGCACTTGCACTTCAGCAGACGTTCCTGGGTCTGGCCGGGAGCCAGGCTGGCAATTCTCCAACTAATCCGGTTGGGACCGCTGTTGAATGGCACGGTTGCCTCGAGAGCTTGTACCGAGTCCGGATAGTCGTACAGCGCTTCGATATTGGTCAAATCGGCCGTACCCGTATTCACGATTTGAACCAGGTAGTCTACCGTTTCCCCGACACTCGCCTGATCCGGCCCGGAGAACTGGACCTCCATCTTGGGAATGGGGGCGGGCGCCGCCGCGACGGCGACACATGATTCGGCGGTAGCAAAATGCCCGCCGTCGGCGCGCACCTGAATCCGCTGGCACTGCCTGCCGGCCTCCACGATGTCGTACGTGATGGCGATGTTTTCGATAGACTGTCCCGGTTCCAGAATTCCATTCGACGTCACGCTGCGACGCAACGGACTGCTGAACCCGTTCTTCTCGCGCAGACCTCGATCAAACTCGGCAATCAGCTGGACTCCGCTGAGTCTTTCGTTCCCCGTATTGGTAATCTCCAGACGATACGTAACGCGGTCACCCACACGCGCCGTTTCGTCGCCGAAAACACGCACCACGAGCGCCGGCTGCATGATATTCGTCAGCACCTCGTCGTCCGCCTTCAGCTGGCTGGTTTCAGCGTTAACGGTGAACCGATAGCTATTGGCACGGACCGCCTTGACATTGACTTCGATCACTTGCAAGCCCTTTGGCGGTAAGTTCGGAATGATCCAATTCAGTCGATTACCAGTAGTGGTATCAGGCTGCAGCGAACTGCTGATGTAGTTGAAGCCTTGCGGAATGACGGCGTGCACGCGGACGTTTTCGGACGGCAGGTCGCCGGGATTGGTCACTTCAATGCGGTAGGTTAGCGGGGATTCAACCACAGCCTGCGCCGGTCCGGTTGCTCGAAGCGCCAGTCCGGGTGCACTCCAAGTGACACTGGTCCAACCTTGGCCGACGACCAACTCGGGCAAGTCGCCGCTCTTCAACGACGGGCGTATGATCTCGATATGGACTTGCGTGATTCCCGGCAGATCGTTGTTGGGAGAAATTTCGACGCTCGCCAATCCGTCTTTGTTGGTGCGGATTTTTTCGACGGCCCGTTGTATCTGTCCGCCGGCTGAGGGATCGCCACTGATGATTTCGTACCGTACGATCCAGTCTTCCAGGGCGGAATCGTTCGAGGCACGCATGACCTTGGTGGTCAGCACATACTTTTGCCCTCGACCAGCCGGCCGAATAGCCGTATCGGGAAGCTGCCACTTGGCATCGATCCAGTGGATGGCGGCCGCCTGCCGGCGTTGGTCCCAGCCAGCTGCTTCCGGAGCGACCACGGTCACGTGCGTGGTCCCTTCGGTCGGCGAAGTGACGCTTACCCAACTGCGACCGGCCGGCAACATCACGTCGTCGGTCCGTGCGGGCGTGCCGCGCGTGATGATCCGCGCCTGCCGGGTCGACTTGGTCACTGCGTAATCCGCGCTGCGCTTCTTCGGCCCGCCATGCAGAAAACTGAAGCACTCACGCTCTTCGCCGCCAACTTCGACCAGGTGCCCGACACTGTCCTGGGTGACCGTCCATTCCATCTTCTGATTGACCGCGTAGCGGCCATCGCCGCCGACAAGTCCCGCTTGCAGGACGACTTCGGAGCCGACCGGCGCGATCAAGCGTCCGGGAGTCACCATCAAGCGCACGGGACCATTGTCCTGGACCGGCACCACGGGCGCGGGCAGCGGCTGAGCGACCGGCCCTGCCGCAACCGGATACGCCGGAGCCGCATAGACCGGCGCGGGACATAACGGTACCGCAGGCGGGTCCACGTACGCCGGCTGGGGAAAGCCGAGTTCACACGTGCCGCACGGCTCCAGCGTTGTCGAGGCCGGTTGCGGAAGAAACAAGCTCTGGCCCGTGGGATCAATCGCCGGCAATCGAATCGGCGCGCAACCATTCGACAGCGAGCTGGTCAGCACCACCGCCAGCAGCCATCGAATTGTCTTGCTCATCCCGTGCATCGTCTCTTCCTTGTCGCGCAGGCTTCCACCCACGCATTGCTTCCACCCGAAACCCTAGCATGCGTTTGGGCAACATGTGGCGTTTCCGCAACCGGCAACGTTGAAAAAAGACAACATTGCTGGGCAAACAGTGCACGCTGTAACAGTTGTATCGCATGCGCCGCTATCTGCTGGATTTAACGGCGAACGCACACCTGGTCCAGCCGGCAGCCCACAGGGTACTGTGTCCCGGAAGCGGCAGGACCGGGCCTGGTCGTCAAGTGGTTGCTCTCTACACTTCGCTGACACACTCTGCTATGCTTCGCAATGCATGTCCTACCAAACGTTTCTTGCACAGCTGTCCAGTCTCACCTCCGGGATGTCTTCGCGACAGCTCGTGCAGGTGCTGCGCCGCATTGCCACGCAACTCGATGCGGGCATTGACATGCGCCGGATCTGGCAGCGTGAAGCCGATACCTGTCCCGCCAGCCAGCGTCCGATCTTCGCGACTATCGCCGCTGAAGTGGCTGACGGTGGTAGCCTGCACGAAGCCGTCTCGAAGTGCGGGAACTTTTTCCCTCCGATGGTCGTCGACATGATCGACATCGGCGAAAGTACCGGGCGATTGGAGACAGTTCTGGCTCGTGTCGCAGATCATTACGAACACATGATTCAGTTGAAGCGAATGTTCTTCATGGGCATCGCCTGGCCTGTTTTGAACCTGATCGCGGCGGTCGGCATCATTACCGCATTGATCCTCATTCTCGGAGCTGTCAGCGACGGCAACATGTCGGTGCTGGGCATGAGCGGTCCGAGTGGGGCCGTGACGTTTCTGAGTGGCGTGATCCTGACGGTCGTGCCGCTGGTCCTGGCCATCCTGGGGCTATTTCGAGGCTGGTTCGGATCGACGCCGATTCGCTACGCCATGCAGATTCCGCTGCTGGGCAACTGCATTCGCACCATGGCCCTGTCACGCATGGCATGGACCTTCGCGCTGACTCAGGAGGCAGGCGTCGACGCACGCAAGTCGATGGAATTGTCGCTGCGTGCGACTCAAAATGTCGTCTATCAAGCACACCGCTCCGCGGTCGATAAAGCGATTGTGAAAGGCAGCCAGTTTCATGAGGCTCTCCGCGCCACCGGCGCGTTCCCACGCGAGTTCCTCGAGGCGCTGAAAACGGTCGAAATCTCAGGCATGCAAAGCGAGATGATGCGCCTTTCCGAAGACTACCAGGAACGCGCCCGCCTCGCCCTGAGAACACTGACGATGCTGGCGGGCGGCGCCGTTTGGGGACTGATGGTCGTCTTCATGGTCTTCATGATCATCAATATGTTCTTGCAGTTTGTGCTTGGCCCCATCCAGGAACAACTGGATTTCATTAACGCCAATTGACGCGAGCAAGCCGCCTGCCGGCAAGCGACGCGCTCGCGACATTCTCGAACAGAACGCTCCGTTCGACGTCACCGTTGCCACCCTCATAATGCTCACGACGAGCCCGTATGAGCCGTCATGCCAATAGAAACGGCACGTGGTCCTGGCCGAACTTGTGACGTAGGTTTGCATATGGCCGGTTTCTTAACAACATGCCTTTTTTCTTAGCAGTATATCCTTCTTCGGAGTCCACGATGGTGACCGAATCCGCGCAGCATATGTTTACGCAATTAATTGATCGTTGCGTCGAATTCAAGGCCTCCGACCTGCACGTTTCAGCGGGAATGCATGCCTTCGCGCGAGTGGACGGGCAGTTGCGCAGCATCACCGAGGAAGTCATCAACGACGAGACCATGACGGCCATCGCGGCGTCGTTGATGCATGAAAAACAACGGCAAGTCTTTGAAGACGAGCAGTCGCTGGACCTCGCCTACACCGCCAGCTGCGGGACGCCGTTCCGGGTAAACGTCTTTCGTGAGCGCGGGAAGCCGGCGCTTGCCCTGCGGAAACTGGAACAGGAATTCCGCACGATGGAAGAGTTGCACTTGCCGCTGCAGATGAAAGAGTTTGCCGAAATGCCGCACGGACTCGTCCTGGTCACCGGACCAACGGGAAGCGGTAAGTCGACGACGCTGGCGACACTGATTCATCTGATCAATTGCAACCGCAACTACCACATCATTACGATCGAAGATCCTGTTGAATACATGCACCACAATATCTGCAGCATGGTTCGGCAGCGGGAGTTGTACACCCACGTGCCCACGTTCGCGGACGGCATCCGCGACGCGCTGCGTGAAGATCCCGATGTCATTCTGGTAGGCGAGATGCGCGACCTGGAAACGATGCGCGCGGCGATTACCGCCTCGGAAACCGGCCACCTGGTGTTCTCGACATTGCATTCCGGGGACGCGGTCGGGGCGATCGATCGGATGACCGCGATGTTCCCGGCGGAAGAACAGCAGTCAATCCGCATGCAGATCTCGACAGTCTTGAAGGGCGTCATCGCCCAGAAACTGGTGCCCCTGGCATCCGGACGTGGACGCGTTCCCGTGGTTGAAATCATTCGCAGCAATAATGCGGTTTCCAATTCCATTCGACGCGGTGAACCTCAGAACATCTACACGTGTATCGATGCCGGTGCGGAAGACGGCATGGTGTCGTGGGACATGTCGCTGGCCACGCTGGTCTCCAAACGCCTGGTCAGGAAGGATGACGCGATCTTGCTGTGCCGCAACGAAAGCGTGTTCGAATCACGATTGGAGATGATCGGCATGCAACCCGAAGAAGAACCGGTCGAGGCCGTACTGGCAGGTCCCGAGATTGCGGAAGCCAGCCCGGTCAAAGGACGCTGGTCGCTCCGCCGCAGGCACAATGACTAGCGGAACGCTCGTGAAGAGCAACATTCGCCGATATGTGTTTAGCGCGCCACGGTCGCCGATGATTCCAATTCTACGCTGTTCACGGTGCGAACGCTGTAGGTTGCTGACTCCGCGGCACTGTCACCATCCACGAACTGCATCGCTGGCAGTGGTGCTTCCGGCGTGTCGTGATACGACATCGTTTGAAACAACGGGCGTCCAAACCGCCCGACCGGCTTCGCGGGGACCTGGCCGATCCGCTGGCCGTCGCGTTCGATCACGAAGCAGCGAATCCCGCTTTCCAGGTCGGCGTCCGCCTGCCAGGTTACTTTCACCGTTCCGTCCTGCTGCTTGACGGCACGGACATCGGTCGGCGCCGGCGGTGGCGTCGCATCGCTGACCGCCCCCGCGGCGACGTATTCGTCCTGCTTCGGCCCCATCTCGTCCCGCCACGCCGCGCGGCCGACAGCCACCGGACGCAAGGTTGTATCGCTGGAGTTTCCCGGCAGCCGATGCTTTAGCCAAAAGTCGAAGAACGGAATGGCCAAATATCGCGAATCGCCGCATTCATGAGACGTCCGCGGGTCCGGGGCCAGTTGGAAGAAGGCGCCGTGCGCCTGGTAAAACTCTTGCATTGCCGTGAGTCCATCCCAGGCACGATGAAAGCGTTCATGCGACTTCTCCTTGAGACCCGGATTGGCCATCACAGGCACCTGAAACGCCCCGTCCGGGATCACGGGAGTTTCGATTTCACCGCGGGTCCATGCACCGAAGGCGGTACCGGAGCGAAGCCAAACGGCCACAATTCGTTCTGCATGTTCAACCTGCATGAGACTCGCCCAAAACCCGCCGCCCGAATGTCCCCATAAGCACCACGGCACCTGGCTGACTTCGCCGTGCCCGGTGGCGCTCGCAAAGTGTTCCAGCGACTGCAAGAACCGCTTTCCTGAACCGTTGCGCGGGTCGCACCACAGACGGCAATCAACTCCTTGTCGAGGGTCATAAGACGAACCCATCAAGCCGCAGTGCCACTTCCGTGCCAGCGCCTGCCAGTGCAAGTCGTCGGCCGCTGTGCGACCGCCCAGCGACGCCCCGGTGCCGCAACCGTGTTGATGCACGATCACGCCCCGCAGGCTGGCGACGTTGTCAGGAACCCACAGATAATAATCGACGGCCAGTCGCAATTCGCCTGCCTGCGACATGCCGGGATAGTGAACCTGGTGTACCGTGCCGCCAGTCGACTTGCGGAGCGAGGAGGTCGGTTGTCTGGCGGCCTTTACCAGCGGTGCCATCTGCCGTTCCAACTCAGCGGCCCGCGCCAACGCGTCGGACAGCGGCAGTCCCGGCTTCACTCCGGGTCTCTCGTGACCGACATGCGACAGCCAGGCGTCATGGAGCAGCGACGCGCGCTGGAACGCCAGATTCAGCAACTCCTTGCCCGGCTCCGTCGGAGACTCGACGCCCCAGGCCCGCGCGATCGTTTCGCCCAGCAGTCGATGTCCCTCGGCATTCGGATGAATGCCGTCGGGAGACAGCGTAACGCCCGCGTCACGCTTCCGGCGCTCGGCAACCTGCTCGGTCAGAGGCGAATGGACATCGAGCACCATTTCTACGCGCGCGCGCTG
>CALBSZ010000357.1 GCA_937967665.1 uncultured Planctomycetaceae bacterium | reverse complement strand
GCTTACTTAGAAGGAGCATTGCGAACAAATCGGCTGCAAACGAGATAGCGAAGACTTTCGCCGCAGGCTGCTGGCGATATTTGTTCGCCTGGGACGTTTGCATTTGCTAGAAACAAAGGCCGAACAGTGCTCGCGGCAAGATCCGGACCTCGCGGGAATCGTCACACGTCTTCGCTTAGTTGCTGCTCCAGGTATAGAATGAGATCTGGACCATCCTTTCTCTTGAGTACGGTGTCCAGCCATGCTTGGCGCTCGAAGGCGATCAGCCGCAAATCCCAAACACACGCGATCACACCGGTCGGTGTCGCATACGTCAGGGCGGCAGGGTCGTTTGTCGGAGACGTATATACGTGATGGTGCAGTTCGTTTTCTTCGGCCCACCAGTCCAGGAAGACAAAGTTGCTGGTTCGTCCGTCGTGAATGCCTAAAAAGCCCACCGAGTAGTGTTCCAGCGAAACCGGGACTTCCCGTAATCGCTCGGCTGCAACGGACTTGGCGGCTTCGATTAGCCCATTGCGCGGCGTCGATCGACCACTGGCAATTCCATATACTTTGATCCGCCATCCAGCATGTTGCCATAGCTCCAGGAACTGGATCGGTCTTTTCTGGTAGGGACGTGAAATTGCAACATTCATCGTGGCACTGCCTCGGCAATACTTGGACCGGACGTTGCATAGACTGCGGTCAATTCGAAACCCGCCTGCGTCAACAGCAGTTCAAGCTCTTGCTTGGAGCGCTCGCGCCCGGGAACCAACGTGAGCATCATCAGGTCCATGAACGCCGTTTGTGGATTGGGATCGTTCGCTTCCTGACGAACGGATTCAATTACCAGCAGGCGGCCGTCACCCTGAATCGCCTGTCGACAGTTTTGCAGAATCTTGACGGCATCCTTGTCAACGAACCCGTGCAGAATTCCTTTCAAAATGTAGGCGTCGCCGCCTTCCGGCATGGCGTCAAAAATGTTTCCGGCATGGACTTCGCAACGATCCGCAATTTCGGTCGATCGAAGGGCAGTTGCCGCCTCGACAACAGACGGAAGGTCGATCAGAACACCGGTCGCCTTTGGGTTTGCCAAGAGTATCGCCTCTAACAGCGCCCCTTGGCCGCCGCCAACATCAACGATTCGTCTGAACTGCGAGAAGTCGTACGTCGAAACGATCGCGTCCACCAGCATCCCCGAACTGGCGGTCATCGCGTCGTTGTAGATTGCACCGTCGGCCGGATGTTCAGCCATGTACTGGTCGAAGTGTCTTCCGTAGATGCGCTCGAATCCAGGTTCGCCTGTTTGAACCGTGTCGAAGAGTTCTCCCCACGACTTCCAAGTCCACGGACAGCCCATCATGACAGCCAGTGCACGCGTTGACTGAGGATGCTCGCGCCGCAGCGTTTCACTCGCCGGCGTATGCTCAAATCGTCTATCGCCAGTCTCATGAAATACCCCGATAGCCGTCAAGCAGGCCATTACGCGCCGAAGTGCGTCAGGATGCGCACCCGTTTCCGCTGTCAGGTACTCGATGCTTTTGGCATCCGTGTCAATCAACTCGGCGATGTTCAGTCGAGCGACGACAGAGATCGCTTGAGCCGCCAGTGGGCCAGGGTAAATGTGATTCAACAGTTGCATGGACGGGGATGTATTATTCATTGTCCAATACCTCCGGAACAACGTGCTGCAGTCGGCGCACAGATTGGATGAGACGGAGTTTGGCCATCTCGACCTCGAAGTCGATCGCGGCGCGACTCGCTCGAAGAGTTGTCGTACGAACCCATTGTCGTTGCCGAATTGACACGATCTTTGCGAACTCAAGGCGGGCTCGCTCTAACGCAAGCGAAGCGCTTACTGTATCGATTTCGTCGTCGGTCGCACTCTGGGCCTCTGCTAGACGCTGCACGCGCTTGAGTCTGCCGTCCCAAACTTCAACGATGGATTCGATATCCTTTACTACGTCCAATTCAGCCGGTTGTTGTTCAAGAAACTTTAGCCGCACGCTTGCATAAAGGTATGCCAGGCGCGCTTCCTCAACGTCGGCGGTGGATACTATGTTTTCCTCAGCCAGTTTCAGGACTCGGGACAGCTCCGCTTTGCTGGCATTTGCCAGCAACCGGAGTTCCTCGACCCTTGCTATTCCTTCGCCAGTGCTGTGCTCGGCGTCCACCTGCTGAGCAATGACGCACTCGGCACTTTCAACACAAAACAATAGACCGACAACTATCGAAATTCGCAGGATGGACATGATTGGCCTCCATTAATCGGAAGTTGATTACTCGAATGGTCGTACGTCTTCGGAACTGGTTTGAACTGATTCTGCTGCCGTCAACTGCTGGCAGCCGTACTCCGAAAATTCGTCGGCGCGTCTTTTGCCGACAATGCCAAAGCGGGGAACAATTCTGCCGGTCGTCCTCATGTAGGTACGATACTGATCGCCAAACATCTGACACATAAGATCTTCTTCACGGGGCGTTCGCAACCAGTACATCGCGGCGAATACCGGAACGACGGACCAGCCGGCGAGCCAGTTGGCCAGCAACATGCCCTGTCCGACGGACCACAACCAAATTGCGGCGTACATCGGATGACGGATGAAGCGGTAAACGCCATGCGTGACAAGTTCGTGTCCGTCGCGAAGTTCTAGGCTTACCGACCAGTTCATTCCAAGGTCGGCATGCGAGCGCCAAAACAGCCACAGTGCGATCACCATCAGCGTCGCTCCGATCCAGTGGACTACTGAAGTGATTTCGTAGTCTGCGAACGCCAGAAGCGGCGTAAACAAATAGAGCAGTGGCAAGAGCACCGTCGGTGGAAACATCAACGCCAACAGGAATTTCTCCAGCCAACCAAACCGACTGATCGACCGACTTTCGTGTTTCGCGGCACGTGCGTAGCCGAACCGAATGACGAAAAACACAATGAATCCAAGTAGAAAAACGACGTTCCACGGCTGCGTAACGTTCATGGCGGACCTCGCAATGGGTGTTAATTGCACCCATTAAATCCGCTCGTCCTCACCGTGTATTGGAAAAAACTGACCTCCCTTAACCCGTTGGGCAGGGCAACCGCTGGCGCCACTTTCTGTGAGTAGGCTCGCCCGCGATGCAAAATTCTTCGACTAACGTGTTAGATCCCGCGATTTGTCGTGTCTAATAGGTAGTTCGCTAGCTTGCCTTCCAGTTGGGGTCGTGTCCCCGCTGGCTGGACAACAACCCATAATTACAATCCGAGATGCCAACTGTGTCACCAAGTCCTCCGGAAACACGAGCGAGCTTGATTGCCCGCCTGCCCAACGCGGCGGATGCGGCCGCCTGGGACGAGGCCGTGGCGATTTATGGTCCCGTTGTTTATCGGTTGGCAAGACGACAAGTGCTACAGCCGGCGGATGCAGATGACTTGGTGCAGGAAGTTCTGGCGGCGGTCTCGCGATCTGTGGAAGGTTGGTTGGATAGGGCCGATCGCGGTTCTTTTCGAGCCTGGCTGTTTCGCATTGCTCGCAACACGGCGATCAATATCTTGACGCGGCCGAAGCATCGCCCCCTTGTAACTGGTGGGAGCGACGCGGCGTATGCCTTGGCTGAGTACGCCGTACCGGATGACTTGCCTCGCGAATTTCAAATCGAGTATCGCCGCGAAACATTTCGGCGTGCGGCGGAACAGGTGCGAGACGCGGTCGCGGACAAGACCTGGCAAGCATTCTGGGAAACGGCAGTTGAAGGCCGGCCCGTGGCGGAAGTTTCCGAAGAACTGGGAATGGCAACCGGCAGTCTGTACGTGGCCCGTGGTCGTGTGATGGCTCGGCTGCGCGAAGCCGTGAAACGTCTTGAGGAGATTGAATGATGAAGAACGCAACGTCACTTTGCAGCGACGAATCTCTGCGTCTGTTGTTGTACGGCGACGAACAAGGGTCGCAATTTGAGGCGGCACAGCGCCATCTCGACACTTGCACGGATTGTCAGTTGCGATTTGACGAACTTGCGGCTGGCCAGGAGGAATGGGCGGAAGCTAAACGTTTGCTTGCGGTCGGTGAAGCTGAGCGTCTGTTGACGGATGAAGAGGCGGATCGGTCATGGAGCGTCGCCGGCCACCGCCACCCGCCGAAGGAATGGTCGGACTCGATGGCCAGCCAACTACTCTCGCCACCGTCGCATCCGGAGATGTTGGGGCGGATCGGCCGCTACGACATCGAACGGTTGATCGGAGCTGGTGGCATGGGCGTCGTCTTCAAGGCTTTCGATTCTGAATTGAATCGCCCGGTCGCCGTTAAAGTTCTGGCGCCTCATCTGGCCGGCAGCGGCGCCGCTCGCAGCCGGTTCGCTCGCGAAGCTCGCGCAGCGGCGGCAGTCGTTGACGAACATGTTGTGGCCATTCACAACGTCGAAGCCGACGGCGAGTGGCCTTTTTTGGTGATGCAGTACGTGGCCGGAGAGTCCTTGCAAACGCGGCTTGACCGCTGCGGACCGCTGGAAATTTGCGAGATTCTTAGGATCGGGATGCAAACGGCAAGGGGACTCGCCGCGGCCCACTCGCAAGGTTTGATCCACCGCGACGTGAAGCCCTCGAACATACTTCTTGAAGAGAGTGTTGACCGGGCGCTGCTAACTGACTTCGGCCTCGCCCGCACCGTTGACGACGCGAGTCTCACACACACGGGCTGTCATCCAGGCACACCGCAATTCATGTCGCCCGAACAGGCGCGGGGAGAATCGGTTGATCAACGCAGCGACCTGTTCAGCCTCGGCAGCGTGATGTACACGATGTGTACGGGTCGGCCGCCGTTCCGGGCCGAAACGACATTCGGCATCTTGCGGCGCATCACCGATACTGAACCGCGGCCGATTCGCGAAATCAATCCGGACATCCCCGAGTGGCTGTGCGCGATCATCTCTAAACTGATGTCGAAGCGGGCAGACGACCGGTTCGAATCGGCCCGCGAAGTCGCCGAGTTGTTTGAAGAATGCCTCGCTCACGTCCAACAACCGACGGTTGTGCCGCTGCCACTAAAGATCGAGATAGTAGCCGGACTCGCCAAGAGTTCGGATTCTGCTGGAGTGCCGAAATTCTTGGCGACTTCCGCTGCGAGGCGGAGCATCCAGTGGCTGATCGCAGCCGTCCTCATTACCGGCGTGCTGATCTTTGCCGGCGTCCTGATTTCCATCGAATTGAACAAGGGAACGTTGACGATTCAGTGCGAAGCGGACGGCGTACCGATCAAGATCACACAAGGTGACAAGGTCGTCGAAAAACTCGCTGTGAATCGAATGGGCGCTTCGGTACGAATTGCGGCGGGCAAGTACGTTGTCGAGATTGATGGCGAAGCGGACGGAATCACGATCAAAAACGGCATCGTGGAATTACAGCGGCGGGGACAACGGATCGTGAAAGTTGTCCTGGACGAAGCTCCGCGAACTGCCGATTCTCGCAATCGAGACCAGAATCCTCCGAATCGTCTGAACAGACGCTCATACATGCTCCAGTTTTCTGGTCGAGATGAGACGCATATGGTCATCCCCAAGCTGCGGTACGATGGCAGTCATCCAATCACGTTGGAAGCGACGGTGATGTCACTCTACCGCGGATCGATCATCGGAGATTTTAACGGCGCCGGCTTGGGACTGACGGTTGCTGACGGGTTTTGCACGTTTCACGTCAACGATGGCCGAGCCGCCGACAACGGCTATGCGTCTATAACATCACGGACACGCATCAGATATCGTATGACAACCGGGCACGAAAAACCGGTTCACATTGCTGGCGTCTTGGATGGAAATGAACTACGTCTGTTTGTTGACGGCAAGCTCGAAGGTAAGGAGACGATTGGAAAGTTCAAAAAGTCGAAGTTCCCCTTTATGATCGGGGCAGATCCGGGCGGCCAGGGAGAGCCTACCCAATTCCTCCAGGGAATCATCGATGAGGTGTGCGTTTCCAAAACTGCCCTTTATGACAAGGATTTCGTGCCGCCAAGTGAATTCAAATCCGACGAACACACCATGGTTCTGTACCGATTCGATGAAGGCGAAGGGGATGTTGCCAACGATGCATCGGACAATGGGCTACACGCCAAGATCCACAATGGAGAGTGGATTGAGGCAAAGGCCGAACGCGAAACCGCAACATCAGTCGTTGACTACTCAAAGTACGGCCAGGCCGCGGGACTGATGCGGTGGGCCGCGACGCTCAATTCCAGAGGCGAACACGCTCACGTCAAATTGGACGACGAAGGCCGCGTAACGTATGTCCATTTGGGTGGCGGCGACATTACGGACGAAGGACTTAGTCACCTGAAGGAGTTGAAGGATGTCGAAACGTTGGAGTTGACTTACACCTACGGCTGTAGTGCCGAAGGATTGAGGCACGTCCAGCAGATGACCAACGTCAAGAAAATCAACCTGTGGGGCAATTACAACTTCAGCGCAGGCGTCGGCTACCTCAGCGGAATGACCAAAGTGGAAACCCTGTTTCTGCACAAGCTTCGCGTGACCGACGATGACATGAAGTTTGTCAAAGGGATGAAAGGATGCAAGTTCTTTCAGATGACGCTCAATCCAACCGTGACTGACGCGGGAATTGCGCATCTCGCGGGTTTGACCGAATTGGAGTCGATCTATCTGACTTGTCCGCAACTGACCGACGAATGTCTGAAGTATTTCCATGACATGCACAGATTGAATTCGCTCTCAATTAGTTCGCCACATGTGACGAATGCCGGATTACAGCGACTCAGCAAGACGTTGCCCAACTTGAAGACCGTAAACAAAGAGCCGGTCGAAAAACTGTTCGAGAAAAAGTCGGCAGAGAAGCCGGCCGACGGCGAATCGAGACCGGATCGAAAACAAGACATCGACGGCCGCTACAAGGACACAACCGGCAAGTCACCGAGCCCGGACGGCAACATCGCGTCAAATCCGCGGCCTCAACGGATTCTCGGATTTGTACCGAGACTTGAGGAAGTCAAGCGGGACAAGCAGGCAAAGGTGCCCGCTTCGCAGTGGCCCAACGCACTGGAAGAAATCCGGAAAGGAATGGCAAAACGGTTCCCCAAGATGGAACTGAAGCAGGACTACCGAGGTGAACATGGATCGCAACACCTATTTTACCGTCAAGGCAATGACGCGATTTCCGTCACTCTGACTCACTGCAACACTCCCCGCGCAGCTGGGGAAGCTCTGCGCCTGACCGACCAACAATTCAACGCCCGCCCCCCCGCAGATATACGAGTCAAGGGTGTGGGCGACGAGGCCTACGTACACGGTACGCCGCAGCACACTGGCACGTTCCTCATGTGCTACTCGAACATCTACGTACACATAAACGCGAGTTCGCGTGGACTCCAATTGACGGCCGCAAGGGACATTGCGGATTGTTTAGAGAGAGTCGCCCATACGGCGACAATGAAAGAGTAATCCATAAGGAAACATGGAGATGCGTCAATTCGCTTGGGCACTGAGTGTTGCAGGACTCGCTGTACTAACTTTGCGAGCATACGGGAGCGAAGTGCTTCCCGTGATCAAACTCCGACGGAGTATTGCGTTGAACGATGGCGCCACTCGATCTGTCGCCGTCTCTCCCAATGGGCACTCAATCGCGGCGTGTGGTGATCGCCTCGTGCAGCTTCTCGATTTGAAGACTGGAGATGTGTTGTATCGATTCAACGGCCACACCGGTGCTGTCCTAAGTGTCGCGTTTTCGCCCGATGGAAAACTTCTTGCTTCTTGCGGCAAGGAGAAGGCAATTCGGCTGTGGAACGTGAACACCGGGGGGCCGGAAAAAGTACTCCCCCTCGATGAGTTTCGATTTCAACGGGAACAAATCAGCCGTGTCGTCTTCTTGCCGGACGGCTCAGACAACGCAAACTTCGGCGATCTACTGAAGGGATTGAAAACAGGCGACAAAGTGATGGTGTTGCTACGGCCGTCATACGGTCGTGTGACACTTCCAAATGGAGTGAGTGAGGTGTTTGCCATGATGCCCGACCGAGGTGCGCCGCTCTATCGCCTTGCCAACGCTGACGATCCAAACGTGCCCGACACCATCAGGATCGTCAAAGCGTGCATGACCGAGAATGTGTCTCAACGCATCGTGGCGATCGGTGTAGCGCTTCAGAAATCTTCAAGTCGCGACGTGAAAACTTTCGGCGCACAGTATCTTGAACTCCTTGTGCGCGATACTGAATCGGATCTCCAAAATGCGAAGACGCTTGTGCAAACAATAGGAGCTGATCTGGAACATAGCGACAATGACACCAACGATCGGCACAAAGAAGAATCACGGGTGCGGCGAACGCTGGATTCTCTGTTAGAGGGAAACTTGGATGAGTTTTCTGTACTGGACATCGACGAGGTCAAACGGAGCAAGAACGAAAAACTGCACGAGCCGCGTCGGCCCGATGCGCTGGCAGCAATCCGAAATGGTATTGCTGAAGAATTCAGAGAAATGACGCTGAAAGAAGACCGCCCGAATAAGTCGGGCGCACATGATTCCCATATTCTCAGATACCGACACAACAACGAGGGGCTTGATATCGGCCTACTGCGTTACAAAACGCCACGTGAAGCAGGCGAAGCTCTTCGTTGCAGCGACCAGCACGTCAGCGCCAAAATCATCAGCGCTAGACCTGGTGATGAGTTTCGATTGAAGGGCGTGGGTGACGAAGCGTACCGGTATTTCCCAAGTGGCTCCGTGATTATGTGCTACTCGAACGTCTTTATTGAAGTCCACGGGAAGCCGGCACACCTAAAAGCCAAAGTTGCGAAAGTGATTGCCAATCGTTTGAAGGTTGTCACCGAATTGAGGACACCGAAACTGCTCGACCCAGCAGTCAACGATGCCGAAAAGGCGAAACATGCGGCCCGACTCGTCGCCGATTACGCGCTGCTCGTCGACGGTGTCCAGGAGATGAAGGAAGAGGGACGCGTAAGTGCGCCTGCGGCAAACCAGTGGACTGTCCAGTACGACACGCCAAGTCGAACGGTAACCGTTCACGCATTGTCTAAGGATGACGACGGTTTCAAGCGGCTGGACACGGATAACAATGGCCAGATCGACCACCGCGACGTGAATCCCGAGAAACTCGTGAAAACAATTCGCACCGATCGATACGATGAAGAAGACAAGTTGAAGCAAGCTGCAGATTTATTGCAGCGAATCGACCAGAGAATCGAAGCGATCAAGGGATCGCACGCCGGGTTGTCGGATTGGAATGAGCAACTCACAACCTTTCCGAGTCGCGACGAAGAGAGCTACGTCACACCCGATGGATGGTCGTCGGGGAAGCTGCTGCAGTTTGGTGTTGAGTTGACAACGCAGCGACATCGACTGATTTATCGGAATCGGAAAGAAAAGTGTAGCTTCTCAATTCGCGTGATGTTGTTGACTTGGGGAAAGGAAGTACCCCTCTTCGAGCCACCGCATTTGAAGTATGCGCGGGCCAGGCTATTTGTGGACCCCATCACGGCCGACGAAAAACTGAGGAACGAGCTTACCTGGATCATTCAAGAGGAGCTGTTCAAAGAACCGGGACCTGCGGGAATCGAAAAACGCGCGCAGATTGCAGCGACGCCGCTGGCGCACCTGGCGAGAACGGGCAAGTTCCTCGACATGCGATGGCGGCCTTCGTTCCTGAAGCCAGTGTTGTTGTCGACTATGGCGACCATCATGCGCGACGACAACCAATGGATATTTTTGTGTCCGAAACTAGACCCGGAAGTAACTCAATACGCGGTCCTGCCGGTTGTGGTCAACATCGAGCGATCAGAAAAGGACATGGATTAGGGGGAGAAACGGTTCCTGGAATGTTCCTGGAATCTTTTCGCCTTCTTTCGTAGATCCACATCGCCGTGATCAAACATGTTCATTGCAATCGCTTTTGTGCATTATCGGCGATACGGCGAAGTATAGCTTCGCCCATGGCAGCGTGCGCCGGGTGGTCGGCTAGCCCTGTATCCAGGAGAACGGTCGCAAAGAACACGGCCCAGCCTTTGGCTCGCGCCACTTCTGGGGGCGTTGCTTCATAATGCAGCAGACACTCTGTCCGCGCTTGTGGATTGTTCGCTTCCGGAATGTCTGCGCTGCGCCACTGCTCACGCCACAACCGATGATCTTCCTGCATGAGTTCAAGGATCCGCCACCTCCCTTGAAGGCGTTCGAGTGACAAAGGCTCAACGGCTCCTGGAAGCTTTTCCGGCACTCGCTCGCCTGAAACATTGTTTCCTTCTGCATTTGATGTCGAACCTGGAACTTCTGGATGTCGGTTGAATGACGGCGCCTTCTCCATCCCGAACCGACGAGGCTATCGCACAATTGAGACGTGAGCTACCGACATGCGACATCTATCAGTAATCGATGTGGGAAGCGCTTTCCATGGCGATCAGTGGCCCTTAACCCGAGTCGTCGTTTTTCTAACCAAATTGCCGGGTTATGCCATGCGCGACACGCGGCTTGTCTCTGTCGGCCTTTCTGCGTTCTATCGCCAGTTCTGGCAACGAGTTCGAGCGTTGCCATTGGTCTCTGCCTGGCCATCTCGGAAAGTCGCGCGCGACGCTCGCAACCCCCTGGGGTTGCTTTCGGATAGATGATGCTCACCTCAATCGAGGGCTGGCTTTCGGCGCGTGTTGGAATTCTACCGAAAGCCACGTTCGGTGGCTCGGGCGGGTTGACGCGTGACAGGTTTTCCTCGTTCCTGCGTTAGACTTGTAGGAACGATGAGCATGACCAATAGCCCCGAAACACGACAGAGCCTGCTGCTGCGGATTCGCGATTCGCAGGATCGTGAGGCGTGGTACGAGTTTGTGTCGATTTATCGGCCGCTGATTTATCGAGTTGGCCGGCGGCACGGGCTGCAGGACGCGGATGCGCAGGATCTGACTCAGGACGTGTTACAGAAGGTCGAGCGCAAGGCCGGCGAATGGAAGGAAGGCCAGGCGCCGGGTACTTTCTGGCGCTGGCTCGCGACAGTTGCCAAGAATGCCGCGATTGATGCAATCCGCCGCGCCGCACCCGATGTCGCTCGCGGCGGCAGCAGCGTCGGTGAAGTGTTGCAAAGCCTACCGGAGCGAGACACGGGGTCCGAAGCCGTGTTTCGACTTGAGTTGGAGCGGCAAGCGTTTCGCTGGGCGGCACGCCGTATCCGCGACGAATTTACCGGACCGACCTGGACGGCTTTCTGGCAGACGATGATCGAAGGGCGGTTGTGTGCGGAGGTCGCCGATCGCTTGGGGAGAAGTCTCGGTGCCGTTTATACCGCGCGAAGCCGAGTCGTCCAGCGGTTGAAGAAAGAACTCGAAGCCTTTGATTGGGATTCCGAGAACTCCGAATCAGAAGAAGCGTGAGACGAACCATGAATACACAATCTCGTGCATGTGATCCTCATCGGATCGAGCGTTTTCTCGATGGGGGGCTTAGCGATCTTGAGCAGGAAGTGCTGGAAGAGCACTTGAGCGAATGCCCCGCATGTCGCGAGGCACTGTGCGCTCAGACAGCGGCCCCGGAATTCTGGGACAAGACGAGTCAATATTTGCGGGACGACGGTGAAATCGATGCTTTGTCTGCTTACGGCGACTTGGCCGCGGTGCGCGACAGTTCTCATGCCATCGGGCACGTACTCGATGCACTTCAGCCGACGGATGATCCAAACATGCTGGGGCGGCTCAACGGGCATGAAGTGTCCGGCGTGATTGGCTCTGGCGCGATGGGTGTCGTTCTTAAGGGTTTCGACAAGTCGCTCGACCGAACGGTGGCGATCAAGGTGATGGCTCCACACCTGGCGTCGCACGGCGCCGCGCGAAAGCGTTTCGCTCGGGAGGCAAAAGCCGCAGCCGCCGTATTGCATCCGAATGTGATGGCGATTCACAGTGTCGCAAGTGACGAGTCACTGCCCTACCTGGTGATGCCGTACGTCCGCGGCGCGTCGCTGCAGAAACGGATTGACGTCGACGGGGCGCTCAGCGTCACTGAGGTCTTGCGGATCGCTTCCCAAATCGCTCACGGATTGCAGGCCGCGCACACGCAAGGGCTCGTCCACCGTGACATCAAACCGGCGAACATCTTGCTGGAAGACGGCGTCGAACGCGTCGCCATTACGGACTTTGGGTTGGCCCGTGCGGTGGACGACGCGACGATGACGCGGACGGGAGTAATTGCCGGCACGCCTCAATATATGTCGCCGGAACAAGCCAGCGGCGAGACCGTGGGGCAAAAGAGCGATTTGTTCAGCCTGGGCAGCGTGATGTACACGATGTGTACGGGTCACCCGCCGTTTCGCGCAGAAACCAGTTACGGCATCCTGCGGCGGATCAACGATACCGAGCCGCGGCCGATTCGCGAAATCAATCCGGACGTACCGCCGTGGCTTTGCACGATCATCGGCAAGCTGATGGCGAAGCGGCCCGATGATCGGTTTTCGTCGGCCGAGGAAGTTGGCGAACTGCTGGAAGACTGTCTCGCACACATCCAGCAGCCGACGGCGGTTCCATTACCGAAGTCGTTGGCAGAGCACGTGGCAAAGGTCAGCGTTCGCAGCGGATTCTTCGCAAGCACGTCAGGCTACAAGGTCGCCGCTGGCATCGGATTTGTTGCTGCTTCGCTGTTAGCTGTCGTGGCAATATTTGTCACAAGTAGAGAGCACACAGTCGACGACAAGCACCACCCAGCGTCATCGCCGTCGGCCATGTCAACGCCTGATGCAGAAACCAGACAACCTGGTGCGACCGGCAATATTGCCGGCTCGGTCAGGACTCCGCGCGACGGATCGACACAACCCAACCCGCCGCGCGACACGGCTGGCTCAGTGATCACACCTTACGTTGGAAAGACACCATCCGACGATTCGGCGTCGGGTTCCGCGGGTTGGAATGACGGCGTCGCCCAGCAACTTCGCAAACTGAGCGACGCTGCCGACCAATTGGAACAGCGCGCAACGCTACTACGGGACGAAACGGCAGTCCCTCCAAAACTCCAAGAAGTCCCTCACTTCTTCGATGACTTCCTGGCGCTTGTTCGTTTGGGCGACGTGGAAAAGGCGGAGGAACTGATCGACGAGACACGCCCGTATCGCCCCACGCCTAAGCAGCTCAGCGGGTTTGGCGGAATCAAGGATCTCAGGATCGTGCGCGTTTACGCAGATGAGGACGCGGCAATTGCCGTGACATGCGCGTTCTTTTTTCAAGAGCAAAGCAAGAAGCATCTTGGGTATTTCGTGCTACATGCGCATCAAGACGAAGGCCGTTGGTTGATTGACGACATCGACCATCGAATGGTGGACGGCAAAGACAATGTGTACGCAGAACTGGGCCGTTTCTGGGAGCGTAATCCCCGCGCCCGATTGCTGCGATCAGAAGAAGATAAACGCGTTCCGGTCGTTACCGCGGATGAGAATCCCGACGCCAAACGTTCTCGGAAGTAGGCGGGGCGAAGTGTCAAATGACACCTGAATTCGGAGGTGATGCGCAATGAAACAGTCGAATAAGACATCGAGAAGGCCGGAAAGCGAGAGCTTCCTCTCGAACAACTTCCGATCCGCGCGCGTTAAAAGCACGACCAGCCATCCGTCATGTTCCGTTGACACAGGAGATTCAATCATGACTTCGAGAATGCTCTTTGGTTTCGTTTCGAGTATCGTCCTCGTCGCCGCATCGACGCGCGCGTCGGCGGAAGTGCCGAAGGCGGCGGACACCCTGAACGAAACCAATGCGACCCGATTGTCGTTGCAGGTCGGGGACGTAATTCGGGTCTCCGTGCCTTGCTGTCATATCCGGATACTTCGAGGGCCGCACATCCGACGATTTCCGCCGTTGGGCGGGGTCCACCGAGACACCGACGACGAACCTGAATCACCGCATTGATTGCCATTCATTGGAGCGTGGGACGTCGGCAGTGAATGGACTGTCGGCCAAGTGAAGCACATCATCCACCGCTGACGACAACGCAATTGCGGTCGTAGTTGCCGTCCTCAGACCGGCGTGGCATCTTGGGAAATGGCGGGCACGATGGCACCAATGGTACCCGTCTGCGTCTTATCCAATTCGCTGATGAGAAAAACTCATTTGAATAGCGGCTCAAACGCGTCGCGCCCACACCGGAGATGGCGTGTAGCTAATGGGCTGTATTCTGCATGGATCGTTCGCGATAATAGAAGGAAGCGTATCACGAATCACACCGTCGCACATGCGTGGTGAAATCCTTGAAATGAACTTTCAAACTCTGATTCCCGAACCTCCCTTGTCCGATTGCGTCGAGCAGTTTGTGCTTTCGCATGGCCATCGGCCTGGGCATCTCGTCGAGCAAGTACTTCCCAACGGATTCATGCAATTGATCATCGATCTTCGGGATGGTGGCGGAACGTCGAGTGGCGATCTGCTGCGGGAGTGCGGCGGAGTTGTGGTGAGCGGCATTCAATCGCGCACCGTTGCGGTTGACGCAGCTTCGATGGAATCTGTGATTTGCGTTCCGTTCAAGGTTGGCAGTGCCATCCGTTTGTTCCGGTGTGCGGCCGACGAACTGAAGGACGCTCATGTTCCGCTGGAATCACTTTGGGGAGACGCTGCCACCGACCTTCGCGAACGACTGCTCGAAGCGGCGCCGGCCGAGCGTTTGCATTTGCTTGAAAAGCTGTTGTCGCAACGGCTCCTCACAGACAAATCTCTGCATCCAGCGTTGGAGATTGCGATTCGCACATTTGACGCGGAACCTTGGCGGACGACCGGCGCCATCATCGAAGAAGTGGGTTTGAGCGAACGTCGCTTCATTCAACTCTTCAAGCAACAGGTTGGCACAACGCCTAAACAGTATTGTCGGGTTCAGCGGTTTCAACGGGCGCTGCATCGAATTGGACAAACGAGCGAGCCGAACTGGGTCCATGTTGCTCTGGATTGCGGCTACTTCGACCAACCGCATTTCGTGAACGAGTTTCGCTCGCTGGCCGGCATGAGCCCAACGCAGTATCTGTCGCGCAACCGCCCGCACCGGAATCACGTTGTCACTGGCAACACGGTGACAGGCAGCAGTCCCCGCGTCTAACTGCCAACGATTCGGGGCTGGTCAGTTTTTTCCAATACGCGATGTCATTGCGCGACTACTATGGGTCAACTCGCTACGATCCTTCGAGTCGTCGGGAGTCGAACATGACCAACGCTAAGATTGTACTTGTACGACACCTTGCGCTGGCGTTGCCCGATGTTCAGGAACGGACCTCGTACGGAACGCCCGCCTTTTTCATTGGACGGACACTATTTGCTCGCCTACTGAAAGATTGCGATTCCGTCGTGGTTAAGATCGAAGAGCGTGACCGCGAACGCCGCATGGCGGCTGACCCGAAGTCGTTTTATATCACGGATCATTATTTGCACTATCCGATGATGATCGTTCGTTTGTCGGCGGTTGACGAAACGACCCTACGCGAACTGCTCAGCGACGCCTGGCGGCTCGCGGCGAGTTAAATCACGAACAATGAATTTCGACTGGCTAAGCCGAATCCCGAAGGTCGAGTTGCACGTGCATCTTGAGGGCGCCATTCCGCACGGCGCGCTATGGGATTTGATTCAACAATACGGTGGTGACGCAACCTGTCCGACTCGCGAATCGTTGCGGCAGAAGTTGGAGTACCGCGACTTTCCGCACTTCATCGAGACATGGGTTTGGAAAAACAACTTCTTGCGAGAGTACGAGGATTTTACCCTGATCGCCGAGTCCGCCGCACAAGAGTTCGTCCGCCAGAACATCCGTTACGTCGAGGCGTTTTATTCGCCTGGCGATTTTGCCCGGCACGGCTTGGAGACACAACGTCTCACGGAAGCGATTCGTGAGGGGCTCGCTCGTGTTCCAGACGTAACCGTCCAATTGGTCGCTGAGCTGATCCGTGACTTTGGGCCGGATCGCGCGGCTACCACGCTGTCCGAGGTGAACGAGGTTCGCGACTTGGGGGTGATTGGCGTCGGCATCGGCGGCAGCGAGCAAGAGTTCCCGCCAGAACCGTTTGCTGACGTATACGAGCAGGCACGTAGTCTTGGGTTTCGCACCAGCGCTCATGCGGGCGAGGCAGCGGGACCTGAGAGCGTTTGGGGCGCGATCCGCGCGCTGCACGTCGATCGCATCGGCCACGGCACGCGAGCGATCGAAGATCCGAAACTCGTCGATTATCTCGCGGAAAACCAGATTCCGGTCGAGCTGAATCCGATCTCCAATGTATGCACGGGTGTCGTCACGTCACTCAATCAGCATCCGGCAAAAACGTACATGGAACGAGGATTGCTCGTCTGCATCAATACCGACGATCCGCAAATGTTCCACAACAGCTTGGCCGACGAGTTTTGGCAATTGCACACACAATTTGGCATGACGCGCGACCACGTCCGATCGCTAATCCTCAATGGCGTCGAAGCATCGTGGCTGCCAGATCCTGAGAAACAAGAATTGATTTCCCAGTTCGTGCAAGAGCCGACCTTGTTGGAAAGTGAATAGCGTGAGAAAGTAGGTAACAGATGGATTTCATACTCCAACACCAAAAGAAACAAGTGACGCGATTCTATGACATGGGTTCGTTTTCATGAAGCAACTGGACACGCCGAGCCGACACGAACTTGTGCCTATTGAAGCCTCGGATTACGACACTATTGCTGGGTGGCTATCGGACCAACGGGACTTCGTCAACGTCTGCGGGACCGCATTTTCCTATCCACTGGACCGTGATGCTTTCGTTGAATTCTTCGTTGAACAAGCCGGCATGGAGGCGAGCCGATTGTGCTACAAATGGGTCGAACGCGATTCGCGGTCAGTGCGCGGGATGGTCAGCTTTTCGCGAATCGATTGGCGGAACGACTATGGCCATCTCGGCTTTGTCGCCGTTGATCCCACAACGCGGTCGCAAGGGATTGGCAGCGCAATGATTGAGTCAGTGATCAGCCTCGGTTTCACGAAACACGGGTTCCATCGGATTGACTTGGTTGTGCTGCAATCGAACCCGCGTGCGCTCGCCTTTTATGTGAATCGAGTTGGATTCCAACATGAAGGGCTAATGCGGGACGTGCTGAAAATTGAGGGCAAGTATGTCGGCTGGCATTCGCTGAGTGTGCTCAAAGCCGAATGGCTCCGTCACGAACGTAAACGGCCCCGGCGTTGACGGGTCCGGAGGATGGAGTTTTTAGTGGAATTTGAAAGAACAAATCGAAACCAGATAAAGCGAATCCCAAACCGAGGTCACTATGATCGCGCGACGATTTACGGGATTCTGGACGCGGGCTTCCTCTGCCATGTCGGCTTTGTTGTGGACGGACAGCCGTTCGTCATTCCCACACTTTACGGCAGATCGGGCGACAGTGTGTACGTTCATGGGTCGGCAGCAAGCCGCTTGTTGAAGAACCTCGCCCAAGGTATCAACGTGTGTTTGACTGTGACCCACGTTGACGGCCTCGTGTTGGCACGCTCGGCATTTCACCATTCAATGAACTATCGGTCGGCGGTCCTGTTTGGCTCAGCCGTCGAGGTCGCCGGCGACGAAAAGGAACGAGGCTTGTTCGTCATTTCAGAGCAGGTGCTGAAGGGGCGATGGCACGAAGTCCGTCCGCCAGTTGAAAAGGAACTAAAGGCCACGAGTGTCCTGCGTCTGGACATCGAGAGCGCATCGGCCAAGATCAGAACAGGACCGCCCAGCGATGAGCCAGAAGACTACGCGTTGCCGATCTGGGCAGGTGTCGTGCCAATCGCACAGCGCTTTTGCGCGGTCGAGCCGGACGAACGGTTGGGCGAAAGCATAGAGGAACCGCAGAGTTTGAAGAACTTACTCGGTGAAGGTACGGCAGGCGCGCGATGACAGTTCGCTGCGCGGTGGGTATAGGAAGTTTTAGGAAGGTCGACCTGGCTACATGAACATCGGCACTCCCCCTGCAGAATTGGATATCAATGAAGAACTCGTGAGAAAGCTGTTGCGAGAGCAGCAGCCGGACATGGCCGACATGCCCATCTCGCCGGTGGATGCTGGGTGGGACAATGCAGTATTCCGGCTGGGAGAACACGACGCAGTTCGTCTCCCGCGCCGTCACATTGCGGCGATGTTGGTCGAGAATGAGCAGAGATGGCTGCCGCAGCTTGCCGAGCGACTGCCGCTACCAACGCCGGTTCCCAAGCGAATCGGGAAACCAAGTGCCGATTATCCGTGGCGATGGAGTATCGTGCCCTGGCTGGATGGCTGCACGGCCGATGCTGCCCCGCCCGCTGGGGGCCAAGCCATTCAGTTTTCGGAATTCCTTCGCACATTGCATCAGCCCGCGCCTAGCAGTGCGCCGCGCAACAAGTTTCGAGGCGTGCCCTTGCAACGGAAAGCAAAGGCTGTAGAAGAACGGATCACTCGCCTGAGAGCGAAAGGCCGCGCTCTCGATGCCGAAGTACTTGGAATCTGGCAAGAGGCGCTGGAGGCACCGACGGCGACAGAGACGTGCTGGCTGCACGGGGACTTGCATGCGCGGAATGTGTTGACCTGCGACGGGAACATCGCTGGAGTCATTGACTGGGGCGACATCACAAGCGGCGACGTGGCAACCGACCTCGCTTCCGTGTGGTCACTGTTCGACGATCCACAAGCGCGGGCAGAGTGTCTGCTTCATTATAAAGCAACGCCCCCGG
>CALBSZ010000356.1 GCA_937967665.1 uncultured Planctomycetaceae bacterium | reverse complement strand
GGCAGGCATTCGTACGCCACACCGGCGGGCACCAGTAGCGACTCGGCCGCATTACAAACTCCCAGCCGGTGGCACTTGGAATTCACGGTCACAGCAATCGCCGTTTCCAAGTCGGCCGCGGCATCGATATAGATATGGCAGTTGCCGGCAAAATGCTTGATCACCGGCATTCTCGCCTCGGCGGCAACACGACGAATCAGCCCTTCACCGCCGCGCGGAATTGCCACGTCGATCAGCTCGTCGAGGCCCAGGAAATGCCCCACGGCGGCGCGGTCGGTGGTGGCGACAAGCTGCACGGCATCCTCAGGAATGCCGTTCTTCTTCGCAGCCTCGCCCAGAATTCGCACAATTGCCTGACTGGAATGAATCGCTTCCTTACCGCCTCGAAGAATCACCGCATTGCCGCTCTTCAGGCAAATCGCCGCCGCGTCGGCCGTCACATTCGGCCGAGATTCGTAGATGAAGAAGACCACGCCCAACGGAACTCGCACTTTGGAAACTTCCAAGCCGTTGGGACGGCGCGACGATTCAATAACTTCCCCAATGGGATCGCGCAGCGCCGCAATCTCCTCCAACGCGGCTGCAATTCCATCGATGCGGTCGACGGTCAGACGCAGGCGATCGACGGCGGCCGCCGTCAAGCCATAGTCGGGAGCCGCGGCCAGGTCCAACTGGTTCGCGGCAATGATTTCATCCGTTCGGGCGCGCAGCGCGGCCGCCGACTCTTTCAGCCAGCGGTTCTTTTGAGCTCCCGAGACCTGTGCTAGCTGAAACGACGCCGCCTTTGCCCGGCGGGCTACTTCCAGGCAATACTCCTTCAGGTCGGTCATTTCGGCGACAGACATGCTTGCAAACTCCACCGTTTCCGCGCCGCTCCCCGCATCGATCATGCGTCGAGCGTAATTCGTTAAGTATCCGTCAAATCAAAAGAGGCGTCAATGTCGGCCGATTCCGCTGTTTTTTCTCGCTTGCAGCGATTTTTTGGAACTGAACGCAGTGTGCTGTCATCCTCTATACAGCACCCGACTCCGAAAGATATTGGAGATGATAACCGTGATTTACCTGCAACGCGCCTTGCTGGTCCTGCTGCTGACCACGCATGTGACCTGGTCGGCTATCGTCACGGCGCAGTCGCACACCAACCTTAGGTCCTGGACGTTACTGCGCGACACGTTGCCGTTCAGCCAGGCGGGACTACTGGTTGCCTGGTTCGTCGTTGGACCTCTGCCGCGTCGCTACCGCTGGCCGCTCGTGCTGCTATTTGGGGGACTTTGCTATCTAACCGCCGGCAATGGGGCACTGCCCATCCTGGCCGCGCAATCCGTCGCGATCCTGGCCGTATTGACGCTCTTTCGCGCATGGCGACGACAGCGCGTCCAAGTGGCCGAGGCGCTGGTCGAGGCACCGGCGCTGCAGTTTTCGCTGCGAGGCCTGCTGGGCCTAACGTTGCTAGCTGCCGTGGCGCTGGTCGCTGGGCGGTTTCTGCACCGCGCCTACGCAGGCCAGTTTCGCATCCCCGAATTGCCGGTCGTGTTGCTGGTGGCCGCTTCGTTCGCCACGATCACGCTGGTTGGCCTGTGGGCATTTCTCACGCGCGGCAGACCAGGGCTGCGTGGCCTGGTCTTCGCCGTGGTCACACCTGCTGTGGGAGCAGCCCTTCCGTTGACGCTCGCAAAGAGATCCGACGTGCCGGTGATGCTTGTGTGGATGTGCCTGCACGGCATCATCATCGGCCTTTCGCTGCTGGCCCTGCGGTTTGCGGGATTCCAATTTGTCTCGACCCAAGCCGTCTCGCAGCCCGAAACCAGTCCGCAGGAAGTCACGAGTCCAAGAACATGCACCCAGCCGCTCGCCGGCGTTCGAACGGAGCCAGGCTAAACGATGAACGCCGCAAGCAACTCGCCGTTCTCAGCAGACATCCTCCGCGTCGCGTCGCCCTGTGCTGCAGACTGGAACGCCATGCCGGGCGACGATCGTGTGCGGCGCTGTTTCCACTGCCGCCTGAATGTACCACCACCCAGTCAGCAGATTCCTCAAGGTTGTTAACTATGTCCACTGCCAGCCAATCCCATCCGCTTGACGTGATCGATGTTGCGTCTCCCTGTACCGCAGACTGGGACCAGATGATCGGGTCGGAACAGATACGTTTCTGTTCGCTGTGTAAGCTGAATGTCTACAACCTCTCGGAGATGAGTCGCCAGGAGGCCGAGCAACTGATCCTGGAACACGAAGGCCGACTGTGTGCTCGGTTCTATCGGCGTCACGACGGGACGGTGATCACGCGTGACTGCCCCATCGGCCTGCGAGCGGTGCGGCAGAAGGTCGTCCGCGCCTGGCTCGCCATCGCGGCCCTGCTCGGTTTCCTGATGCTGGCTCCGTTGTTGGCGTTCAGTGCCGAGACTCGAGGCAAGCTGTTTTCGGGCAGGGACCCTTTTGCCAAACTTCAGCATTGGATGGACCCGCCCGTGCCGTTCGAGATGATTATGGGCGACGTCTGCGAAGTTCCACCGCTACCCGTCATCACCCCACCCCCGCCTTCCAGCAACTGAAAGCGTTCCTACCATCGACGAACGCACAACGCGGCTCTGAAAGGAAACGCAAACGGCGCAGCAGGCGCAAGAGTCGCAAACGTTTGCGCCCTTAGCGCCATGTGCGCCTGTTGCGTTGAATTCCCGAGCTTCTGTGACAGGTCAACGGGACACCAGGTCAGCGGGGACACAGCACCAGGTCAGCGGGGACACAGTGCGGGGTCAGCGGGGACACAGCATTTTTGCTCTTTTGCCAAACTTCAGCATTGGATGGACCCGCCCGTGCCGTTCGAGATGATTATGGGCGACGTCTGCGAAGTTCCACCGCTACCCGTCATCACCCCACCCCCGCCTTCCAGCAACTGAAAGCGTTCCTACCATCGACGAACGCACAACGCGGCTCTGAAAGGAAACGCAAACGGCGCAGCAGGCGCAAGAGTCGCAAACGTTTGCGCCCTTAGCGCCATGTGCGCCTGTTGCGTTGAATTCCCGAGCTTCTGTGACAGGTCAGCGGGGACACAGGGTCAGCGGGGACACAGCATTCCTGCGGGGAGTATCATTAACGTTTGGTATTCGCTCCTGGGCCCTCCAATTCCTTGGTGCTGGCAACGTCATGTTCCGCATAATCGGAACCTTCGTTTGACGATGCACAATCGGTGACCTATAGAACAGTAGGTTACGCCAGAACCGCGCTGCCATCTTGCGCAAAGAGCGTGAGACGGCCGCTGGATTCAGATCAGCACCGATGAAGCACACGAGTTCGAGAACAACGATGCACGATGCCTGGAGCGACGCGATTGAACGGCGATTGCAGATGCATCGCCAGCGCGCCCAGGAACTTCTCGACGAACAGCTCGCGCGCGTCCGCGCCATCGAATGCTCGCTTGGCGACCAGGCCCCAGCCGCTACGGAAACCGACGACGGCTACCGTCAGCGCTACGAGATGGCCTTGGACGACATTCGCACACTGAAGCAAAACAACGCCGAACTGCAAAAGGAGTTGAACAGCCGTCAAAGCCTTCCCAATTCCGATCCAGACACTCCGGACGACGCGCCGGTGGCCATGGACTGGGAAGCACAGAAACGCCGACTGCTGGCGCAACTCGAAGCTGACAGCGAGGATCACGGGGTCTCCGCCTCGGAACGACTGACGATGCAATCCCTGGTGGAACAGACCAATGAGGCCATCGCGGCCAAGGATCAAGAGATTGCCCGCCTGACGCAGTTGCTCAAAGAACAGGAAGAAAAGTCAGAGCAGGTGGGAAACGCGGCGCTGACCCCAGGTCAACTCGTCGAAACAGACGAATTGCTGCAACAGGAACGCGAATCTTTGCAACGGATTCAAGACGAGTGGCGCGAGAAGCTGCGCAAGGCAGAAGTCGAAATCTCTCTGGAACGGGCCAAAATCGGCCGCGAAAAGGCGAAGCTCGAAGAAACCATGCGGAACTTCGAACGCGAACGCGCGCATCTGGAAGCCGCCTTGGCCGAGGCGGAAGCAAGCGGCAAGCCGATCAAGAAGTCCGGACGCTGGCTCGCCCAACTCGGCATCTCACGCGACGACGAATAGTCCGACAGCGCCAAGTTCTGTCGTCATACAAGCTCGAAGCGCCAGTGAGTGGGTAACCTACGACCAGATACAGATACACTCGCGCTGCGTGCTCGTATCTACGCGGATTGCGGTAATCTTGGCGCTGTCCAGATAGGACGCGTCTCGCGAGCCCCGCGAATCGATCTTCTCGTTCAATCCGATCCGCGCCGCATGATCACGCGATCTACTCTTCAACGGCATATCCCGTCCGCGAATATTCTCGCATCGCGAGCGGTGTCATCATTTTGACTCACTGCGACACCGCGAGATCGAGGCTCATCTATTTCCACAACCCTTTTGTAGAAAGCATGTTGCGCCATCGCCCACGGTCCCGCACGCGAAAACGGTACGCCCTGTGCGATTCTCCCGTATCAGGTTTTGCCCGGATCCTTCATCACACACACAGGAGAAGCTCATGTCCATCTCGCGTACCGTATCGCTGAGTCGCTGCGTGGCGATTGTCGCCGTCTTGTCACTCGCCAGTGCCGCGTCAGCACAATTCGAATTCTTGGCTCCGAATGCGAAGGCTACTTGGAAAGCCTCGAAAAAGTTCGATGACACCAAGACGACACAATCTCGCCGACAGAAAGCACAGCCGACCATCGCCACCCGCAATTCAAACACGAGCAACAATGCACGCAAGTCGCCCTCGTTTACGTTCGATCCGAGCATCTTCATGCAGCGGCCGTTGGCCAATACCGATCGCAATCAGCGGAACACGAAACCTGCGATCGACGTCGTGGGACGACAGCAGGGCACGACGATCAATCCTGGCAGCCGCATCTCTCGCCCTGCCCTCACGCCGAACCGCGGCGTGACTTTGAATCCCAATCTTACAAGTCCGCGCCCAAATCCATCGCCGGGCCTGAGCATTCGTCCTGGCGCGATTCGTCTGCCCGGGAACGTGACACTGAATCCTCGCCCCAACAACAATCAACGTCCAGGCATCCAGCGTCTACCGGAAAACGTCGTCCGGCCTGGCGTCAACGTGGTTCCCAACCGTGCCGTGAAGCCGGAGATCGTTGACTTGCGGCCGAATTTGGTTCCCCAACGCGATCCGGACCTGCGACCGATTCCGGAACGCGCCCCCGGAACGCTGTTGGACATCGACGACCTGGTCGGCAACGTCGCCCCTGTCCTGCCCGATGGCGTCCTGCCGCTGGACCCCGATGTCCTCGACGACCTTGGACTCGGTGACGACCTTCCTGGCGATGATCTTCCTGGCGATGATCTTCCCGGCGATGACCTTCCTGGCGACGATCTTCCCGACGATGATCTTCCCGGCGCCGACCTTCCCGGCGATGATCTTCCCGGCGACGACCTTCCTGGTGACGATTTACCTGGTGACGATTTACCTGGCGATGACCACCCCGAAGATCATCCAGGGCATATTGTCGACCACTGCATCGACATCATCATCGGTCTCGGCCGGCCGGGCTGCCACACCTGCAATCCGTGCGTTCCTGTCTGCGTCACCGGGAATTGCGGCCACATCGCCGTTCCGGCAAACGTGATTCCGGCGGGAGTCGTCGTCATTCTCAACCCGCTGGAAACGGGAGCCCCGGTCAACTTCCTGATCGATGGCCGGCCATTCAGCCTGGAGGCAGGGCAAACGGGTGAATTCGAAATCGGCGACCGAGCGATCATCGAATTCGATCGTGGCGGTCACTTTGGTCTGGCACAGTACACGTTAAAGAACAAGGTCTATGCCTTCAAAGTGACGGATCAAGGCTGGGACTTGATCCGCAAGGTTTTTAAGGCCACGATCGACAACTCGCTCAACCCCCACGATTTTCATTACTTGATCGGCAACGAGCCGATGGTGGTTGCGGCGGGGGAAAGCCTCGAACACGTGAGCGATTTCCCGATGGTCGCTACGTTCGATGGCGGCGACGGTCAGGTATTCCAGAAGGCGTTGGGCACCGACATTTATGCGGTTTCGGTCAATCCGGAAACCCAACTTTGGGACCTGATCCCCGCAAGTGCTGCCAGTGCGGAACCGGGTATCGAATAGGTCACGGCGAACGCGGTTGCAACGCTTACTCGGCCGCCACGGCCTTGCTGCTGGCGGCCGAGTCTTGTTCTTGTCTGGCCGAATGGGCGCGTGCCAGGTTCGGACTTCAGACTAACAGGAAGCGCGAACGGGCGAGTCAATTACATTTGAACACACTTGCTCGCGCTGCGTGCTTGTATTGGCAAATTTGAACACACTTGCTCGCGCTGCGTGCTTGTATTGGCAAAGTCAAGTACGTTCCACTTGCTCGCGCTGCGTGCTTGTATTCCTGCAGATTTCCGCAAAGGTGGCGTCGTCGAACGCGGAGAAATTCTGCCCAGGCGCTATCAAGAACCGTGTGCGACGGTTACGGTCAGCGGCGGCTTTTCGCCCGGCTGCCAGGGAACGATTTCCTTTACCTCACCAGCGGCGTTCCGGCCGCTGACCGACCCTTCGGCCGTAATCCGGTAGTTTTCGATTGGCAGGTCTTTAATCAGAAAATGGCCGCGATCATCCAGTTTCACGCGCCGCTGCCCGACCGACTTCCCTTCGATCGTGACCTTGAAGAACACGGGCCGCACGGGGCGATTGCCGAACTTGACGAACCCTTCAATGATTCCCTTGGTCGGTGGTGGTGGCCGGTCGGGAAGGACAACCAGTTCCACAGCGGCCGTTTCGCTCATGCGTCCCACCAGGTCGTAGACGCGGACCAGCAGGCGATACTTGCCGACGGCCAGTTCCTGCGTCGCAATCTGGAATTCGAAGGCGTGAATCTCGTTATCGTGACGGACCTCGCGTAGCGGAATCGCTTTCGCTTCGGGACCATCAAGCGTCAACGAATCGTTGCGGTCGATGCCGAATTCCACTGCCTTCACGCCGGATAGATCGGTCGCCTGCACGCGTACCACAGCTTCCGTACCCTGCCTGGCTGGTTCCAAGTCGATCGTACGGATTTCAGGATCCTGGCCGTCCAAGATGAGACGACAGAGGTCGTCCGCCTGCCCAACGTCGGGCAAGACAAGCTGGGACTGCAGGAACGTTCTCTTGTTGCGGAGGTCTCCCGGAGCCAGGGTCACGCGATAGTCGCGAACCGCAGCTTGCAACGATACCACGCCGCGTGCTTCGAACTTCGTCAAGGTCACGGACATCTGCCGGTCCGCGTAAAAGCGTTCGGTCGGAATCAGATCCTCGCCCAAACGCAATTCGATCCGGTCGTTTTCTCGACGAAAGGCATCCGCCGGCGCGTCGACGGCGAAGTCAACGACCAGCTGCGCGGCGGGAGCGGGAAAGACCGCGATGCCGTTCTTTTCGAGCCGCACGTGTTCGGTCTTGTCTTCGGGATCCCGTTCAGCGGGCGAAGGTTCGTTGACATACGGCGGGAAATGATAGACTCGCTCAAAACCGGGAACTGATAGTGTATTAATGCGGATTTCTTTGCTGGTAAGTTTCCGTTCCGCGCCGCGAATCACGGCGTTTCCCGGACTTGGGCGCCCGCAAAGGACGTCGTAAATGAACGCTCGGGGGTAACCATCGACGGTCAAGTTGACGGTGCGTGGTGTGCCGTCGGGCGGCAATACCGCGTAGAGCTGCAACGGGGACGTTGATAAGTCCAAGTTGCCGCTGAGCTGCGCTTCCGCATCGGGTGGGATCGCGGCAACGGCGGCGTCCAGGCTGACAGCAACCGGGTTCCCCGGCGGCAGCGACGAACGACCGCCGTCAAGCACTTGCCGCGGCCGCAGTTCCGCGACCAGTCGCCGCGCCTCGAAGTGATAAGACACGTCTTCAGCAAGATAGTGTTTCGGTTCCAGCGGCAGGACTTCGATCCACTTATACCACACCTCGGCGGGAGCTTCGCTATCGCGAATCACGCAGAGCAGTCCGCTGCTGACATCGAACGTCTGGGAAGCCGGGCTTGCCGGATCGGCAGGCGGTGGCGGAGCATCGGCGGCGGGAGGCGGCGGGCGAAAATCAAGTTCCACACGGCGGCCGTCGCCCGGCAACGCCAGCGGCTGTGAAGTCTGAGCGATAACCGGCGCGGTAACGACCCTGGTAATCTGGTCGACCACCGCGGAACGGATGCGAGAATCAATGCGGCCCGGCGCCAGCGGCAATTGTGGTTGCGGAGGAAGCGCGTGTAACGTGACGTTGACTCGCTTCTCTTTTCCCGAGCGGTTCACCAGCGTCCACTGAAAGCGGGTCGTCCGGTTGGGAAATAGACCGAGTGGGATACTCGTATCATGGTCCGGCTGGTATTTCGATTCGCCAAGTCGAATCACTTCCAGATCGATTCGATTCGGTGCCGGCAAGGTGAATGCGATACTTTGACTGGCAACCTGAGCTTGCTGGCCATCCGTCCATTGGACGCGAACGTCCGCATCGGCCGACTCCCGGCCGGCATCCTCCTGGTTGATCAGCGGCTCAATCCGCCAGCGCCAGTCCTGCTCATACCAGCCGTCGCCGGCAACCTGGATCGCCGCGGCCGGCAGTTTCGTAACGCTCAGCCAGTTCTCGTTCGCCTGCAAGGACACTTCGGATACCTTTACATCCTGGCTGCTGGAGCGGATCGTGACGAGACACTCGTAGGGCGAACCGGCTTCGAGCTTCACTTCCCGCTCCACGACGACATCCAGCACTGCCCGCTTTTTGACTTCGATCTGGAACGGCGTGAACGGGTACTGATTCACCCGCCTGGCATCGCGTGGATCAACAAAAGTGAGCACCTGCTGGGAATTCGCGGCATGCGCGTCGCCGTTCGCCAGACGGTCGGGCAACGACACGTAAAAATCTCGCAGTTCCCCCCCGAGCAGTTCACCTTGTTTCCACAGTCCGTTCTCCGCCTGCGCGAATTCCGGCGAGCCATAGTTCACGTTCGCCAGCCGCCCGATCAGCAAACTCATATCACGACGGCACTCAGCCAACCGCGCCAGCGGCTTCTCCCAGATTCCGGTTTGCCCGGACACGGACTTTCCGCCAGGGACGAGTTCGGCCAAGGCCACTTCCAGCTGAGCGTGTTCCCACAACCGATGCCATTGTTCTGGTCGCGCAGCAATGCTCACAGACATCTCGGGGCCAAGCAATTCAGGCGGCGCTGGAATACCTGGCTCCTTCACCAGTGCTTCCAGCAGCGCGCGGCGTTGCGGCGCGGACAGCAATGGCGAACCGAGCCAGACGGTCAAGCGCGAAGCATCTCGCGCCAGGGCGATCTTTCGCACCGCCTCGTCCCGTTGGCGTTGCATGCGCTGTTCCAACGACTGCTGCAATTCTTCCGTCGCGTCGCAATGGTCGGAGAAGGTCGCGATTCTGTTTAGTTCGAAACTCTCGAGCGTTTGCGCTTCCAACTGCCGCAGTTGCCGTTGCGCTTCGGCGAGATTTTCCAGCCACCGCATCAAGTCCGCATGGAATGGCGACGTTCGGGGAGCATCAAGCGCCAGATCGGCATGCGTCCGCACATAATAGGGTGCCACGAACAGCATGTCGCGCAGTTTTCGAATCGCGTGCTTCGCAGCGGTCCGCTCCGGGTCGGCGGGCTGATCGACACTTTGCTTCGCGCCGCCATTTTCCGCCTCAAACCGCTGCCAACGATCGGCGAGTCGGGTGCCGACCGATGTCCGAGC
The DNA here is from genome assembly GCA_937967665.1 of uncultured Planctomycetaceae bacterium. Lineage (GTDB taxonomy): Bacteria > Planctomycetota > Planctomycetia > Pirellulales > Pirellulaceae > CALBSZ01. The sequence continues at coordinate 8,890 of CALBSZ010000356.1, read as the reverse complement.
CGAACCTGGCGTTGGTTGCTGGTCCAGCATCCGCGCACGGATGAAACGCAGGTCGTCTAGCAGCATCGTGGCTTCGCGGTGCAAGGCACTGAATTCGTCATTCAGAGTCGCGGCGGCAGGATCTGGAGATTCCTCGTCCGTCACCGTCGGATTGCCGGATCGGCAACGCGTCTCGAAGTACAGGAGCTGCGCGTTGATTTCGCGCCACAAGTGAGGCGCAAAGTCAACCGGCGACCATGCGCCAGGCATTGAACGTCCCTGCAGCGCATCGCGGATTTCCCAGGCGGCTGCCACGGTCGAGTGCAATTGGTCCCGCGCCGATTGCGGTTCGTCGCTACCGGCGGCGGCGTCAGGCGCGGGCTCGGCGGCGGGCGCCGCACTGGAGGTCGCTTCCGGTTCGCTCGAAGCACCGGCGTCCGGTTCTTGGCCTTCCGTTGCCTCGCGACTGGCGTCCGTAGCGCCCGTTTCCGTTGTTGCTGTTGCCGGCGTTTCTGGCGATGCCGGTTGCCAGGCGGCGAGCGTTCGTATGCCGGGTAATCCAGTCGGCAGCACCGCCGCCTGAGGCTGTGGATCCGGTTCGGGCTCCACTTCTTGCTCAGCTTCCACTTCCTGCTTGGGAAGCCAGATCAGGCGATGGGTTTCACCAGGAACTTTCGAACGCTGTACGAGGCCCTCGCCGGATTTCATCAGCAACGGAGTGGTCGGGATACGTGTTTCCGTATGGCTCCAGGTGACGCTGCGCGCAAGCACGTATTCGTACAGTTCGCGCAGATCGACAAACCGATCCACGTTGCTCGCCGCATCCGCCGCGCCTTGCAACGCCTCGCTGACCGCCAGCCCAAACACCGATCGCGCAGCGCGATGCGAAACGACAGTCGTCTGTAGCGGGGCGTTGGCGACCAGCACCCAGAGTTCCGGATCGGGTGGGAGCGTTTTCAATTCCCGTTCGACGATCCGCGGAAACTCGTTCCCCAAGACGCCGAGTCGCGTGTCGACGGCAATGCGTCCGGTGTCCAGGATCAAGAGTTTCTGACTCGCGCGGCAGCGGCCTAGATCCTGCAACAGATTACGAACGTTGTAGCGCCCACCTTTCACGTTACTCAGAAAATCGCTGCAGACGATGTAGGCTTCGCCGCCGTCGGAAATTCCATGAGCTACCAGATAGAGAACAAGTGTATCGTCTTCGCCAAGCGCCAGCTGATCCAGTTGATCTCCCAGGTTGGCGAAGCTGCCGGCATCTTGCAGGCCCAGCGAGTCGTGAAACTGGACATCAGGGATCGCGTTGAGCGCCTTGATGTCCTCGCGCGAATACTCCAGTACCGGAACGGCCATCGGTTCTGTCGCACAGATCGACACCGCCACCAGATGCCTTGGGCCGCGCAGTTCCGGCCAGAGAATATAGGCAAAAAAGCCGACCAACAGCAGGAACAGGAACAGCAGCGACCAGCGTTCGAGACGCTTTGAGCGTACTTCGGTTCGCTTGGCGGCGCCTTGAAGCCGCCAGGACTGATGCCCTCGATCTGCCGATTTCGCCATTCGCCTGTCTTCCAAGCTTGGTGACCATGCGGTTGAAGACTACCACTGAAAGAATGCAGTCTGCCCCGCTGGTCGTGCCCTGCATCACGACGTCCTTATCTAATGGTATAGTCTTCTGGTTTCCGCCGTGCAATGCGAGTCGCCGCAGGCCAAATCCTCCATTTTCACCGACCTGCGTTCACAGGTACGCAGGAAACGCCGCAGTTCGATCAGCGCGACCATGCCGGTTGCCTGTCCCGCGTCCGCGCGATGCACTCGGAGACTTCCCGCGCCGCGCGCGCCCGATTGGCATGCCGGGGTGCTTATCACGGCGGATTTCCCCTAGAATAGGCAACGGTTCACACGTTGGAGTCATCGCATGCGGAATTTGCCCGTTCACTGGTCGGAAGGCCTGTTTCTCCGGCCGCAGCATTTTCAGGCCGCTGACCGATACTGGTCCGCGGTCATCGAGACGTCGCCACGGTGGGACAACGACTTCAACTATGGGATCCGGAAAGTTGAGATTAGCGACGAAGCTGTCGCAAATTATCAACTGCAGGTCACCACGTTGCACGCGCGGCTGAAAGACGGCACGGTCATCACGCTGGACGCCGGGCAGGAACCGGATCGAGTCAACCTGAAGAATGCCCTGCAGTCGCAAGCGGAAGTCACGGCGTATGCGGCGCTGCCAAAACTTTCCCTGGGCCGCGCGAATGTCGGTCAGTCTCCCGCCGACCGTGACCGCCGCTATGTCGCCACGGATGTGAGTGTGCAGGACGAAAGTGCGGGAGGCAACGATCAGGAACTGCAGCTGCGCGCTCCCAACGTGCGTATCCTGCTGTCGACGGACGAGTTATCCGGGTTCGAGGTCCTGCCGATCGCCCGCATCCAGCGCGCCGGCGACGCGGAAGCCGTCCCGCGGATCGACCGGAATTACTTTCCGCCGTCCCTGGCAATTGATGCCTGGCAACCCTTGGGAAGTGGAGTTGTCCGCGGGATTTTCGACGTTATCGGTCAGAAGGTCGACGTCCTGAGTTCCCGGGCGGCCGAACGTGGGATCACGCTGGCAAGTCAGGAACCAGGCGACCTGGACGACCTGCTCATGCTGAACACGTTGAACGGCGCGGCCGGTGTCCTTTCGCAGTTCGCGTTTGCCGGTGGCGTACATCCGTTTTGGGCCTATGCCGAACTGTGCCGCATCGTCGGCCAGCTTTCGATCTTCGGTCCCACCAAACGGCCACCGGAGATCCCACAGTACGATCACGACGACCTGGCGCGGATTTTCAAGTGGGCCAAGCAACAGATCGAGATGCTGCTGGGCGGCGCCCGTACTTTGGACTACGAACAGCGATACTTTGTGGGCACCGAACGGGGCATGGAGGTTTCTATCGATCCCAAGTGGCTGTCGTCGGATTGGGCGTGGTACATCGGCGTGAATGTCGAAAACATCAGCGAACGTGAATGCCGCGACATGCTGCAGCCGGGGCAATTGGATTGGAAAATGGGAAGCGCCCAGCAAGTGGACCTGATTTTCAAGCACGGCATTCCCGGGATCACGCAAACTGAACTCATGCAAGCCCCGCGCGCCTTGCCGTCACGCAAAGGCTGGATTTACTACGAAGTTGGCCGCGACAATGCCGCCTGGAAAGATGTTCTGGCGACGCAGACGCTGGCCATCCGATTTAAGGAAGAGCTGATCCACAACTTAGACCGCTTGCAAGGTCAGCGTACATTGGAAGTCGCCGCCAACGGCAAGCGAGCGGTCCTCCAGTTCGCCCTGTTTGCCGTTCCGAAATAGTAGCCTGGCGATACAAACCTGCATCCGTTCCGACCGCGGGCCGGTGGCCCGTTCCAGCAAACCATCATGACGCCACATTTCGCAGCTGCTGTTGACCCCGTCTTCCTCCACGTACTGGGCGTTTTGGACCGCATCAGCCGCAACGAAGCGCCGGACGCGCGTGAAGAGCGCGAGTTGATTAAGAACTGGTTGCGCAACGCCGAATCGCAGCTCGGCCAGAAGTCTGATTGGGAGCTGGCCAAGTACGCTTTGGTGAGCTGGATTGACGATGTCTTCATCGATGCCCCGTGGGAAGGCCGGACCTGGTGGCGTGAAAATGCTTTGGAAGTGGAGCTTTTCAAGACGCGAGACCGGGCGACGACGTTTTACACCAAAGCCAAAGAAGCGGCCAAGTTGACGCGACGCGACGCACTGGAAGTCTTCTACGTCTGTGTGGTACTCGGCTTTCGAGGGCTGTATCGGGAAAAGGAGTCGGCCTTCCTGGCCGACCAACTCAACCTGCCCGCCACGCTGGAATCGTGGGCCGGCCAGACGTCGAAATCCATCGAACTCGGCCAAGGCCGTCCCCGTATCGACCCGACTTCCCGGCCGGGTAACGGAGCGCCTCCGCTGGACGGCAAGTTTTCCCTTATGGGCGTGTCTTTGATGAGCGTGATCTTGACGGCCGCCAGTGCGATTTCAGGATACCTGCTGTTTTTTCACAAGTGGTAAACGATGGTCGGCTTGGGCGCGGGTTCGGTAAAGATTCGGTAAAGGGGTCAGGAGTCAATTGTGCGAAGCACCCGAAGGGCCGTTCCGGCAATTGACTCCTGACCCCTTTACCCTCAATCGTAAACTTGACAGAGCACTAGGATTTGGTAGTTCGAGGAAATCGTGAATATCATCAGCCAGTTCTTCAACCTGCTCACGGCGCCGTTTCGTTTCCTGTTCCAGCTGCCCTCCTATTTCTTTTCGGCCCCGCAGCGACTCATGGGCATGTCGCTGCCGGCTCGCGTAGCGATCTTGATAGCGCTGTTCCTGTTCCTCTGCACGATCAGTGCCCTGGTCGTGGTGCTGGTTACCGAAGACGCCGCGGATTTTCGGATGTGGTTCCTGCGCTGGGAATTGATCCTCGTGGTGGCCCTGCTGTTCATTATTCCGACCGTCGTCTACTACGGCGTCAAGCTCTGGCTGGAAGGGGACCTGTCCCGTTTCCCTGATATTGACGAGGCGTGGAACGAAGGCCTGGCCGCCCTGGCCGAACGGGGAGTGGACTTGAATGACTTGCCCATCTTCCTGGTACTGGGCGCTGCCGGCGACCGCAGCGCGGAGACGCTTCTAAAAGCGACGGGGTTCAAATTCGACGTCCAGAACATCCCGCGCGGCACTTCCCCGTTGCACTGGTATGCCGACGAAAACGGAATCTATATCCTCTGTATGAACTCGTGCCTGGGCAAAGTGGCCGAGTCCTTTGCGCCCAGTGGGACCGTGGCGGCGTCTCACGGCGATGCGATTCGCGGGACGCTCGAAAGCCCCGCCGCCATTCGTGGCACGGCGGTCGGCGGCGGCGCGCGCGATACCGCGGCGCCGCGCAACATCGGCGACAGTAATCTGGGCGACGACTTCGGCGCGGCGGCAGTGCGCGGTACGCTGGTCGCCGGCGCGGCCACTCCGTCGCAGCCCGGTTCACCTGCAACTCCGGCCGGCGCCGCGACATCGTTTTCGCGACGCGAAATGGACGAGCAGGCCGAACGACTCAAGTACGTCTGCCAGCTCGTTCGCCGCGCCCGCCAGCCAGTCTGTCCCATCAACGGGGTGCTCACGCTGTTGCCCATGCAAATCGTCTCGAATGTCATGGCCGCCCGGGAGATTCCTACTGCCGTCCGCAAAGACCTGGATTCCATTCGCGAGGCCACCAAGCTGCTCTGCCCCGTGACCGCGCTGGTAACCGGCATGGAAACAGAAAACGGGTTTACTGAATTGGTGCGCCGCGTCGGCGCCAGTCGCGCCAAGGCCAATCGTTTCGGCAAAGGCTTTGACGTTTGGGGAAGACCGTCGGGCGAGAATATGGATGCCCTCTCGGCACACGCCTGTGGGGCCTTCGAGGACTGGGTTTACACGCTGTTTCGCGAAAAAGACGGCTTGAACAAACCAGGCAACGCGAAACTCTACTCACTGCTTTGCAACATCCGCACAAACCTGCGCTCGCGACTGCGCAATATCCTGCTCCACGGTTACAGTTGCGATTCGACCGAAACACCCGCGGGGGATGCGATCCTGTTCGGCGGCTGTTACTTCGCCGCGACAGGAGATTCGGAAGATCGCCAGGCCTTTGTCCGCAGCGTCTTCGAAAAGATGCTCGACGCCGAAGAAGAACTGGAATGGACCGCCGGCGCCATCGCTGAAGACAACCGCTACCACGGTCTCGCCCGCTTGGGCATGACCTGGTGTGGACTCCTGACCATCGGCCTCATCGCCATGTACGTTTACCGCTTTGTCGTGCTGAAGTAAGCGCTTCCCAAATACCCGCTGCCTGCCATCAGCGGCAAACGGCGAACTTGTTGACGAATGGGGGTTTTGTGCGAGAATAAAAACAGGGTGTCCCAGGCAGAGGTGTGTCGTGTTTTCATGTTCTTGGGTGGTTCGCAGCCAACTTGCAATACTTCTTGTTCCCGCGGTGCTCGCTTGCGGAGTCGCCGCGGCTGCGCAGCAGGAGGATCGCGCCACGCAGGCCGTCGCGATTGCCCGTCAGCGGGTGGAGCGATTTGAAAAGCTTTTCGCCCGCAACGCGGTCACCGAAGCGCAATTGGCCGAGGCCAAGATCCAGCTGCTGGACGCGGAGATCGATTTGGCGGAACGCAGCGACGACGGGCAGACGACGACCGATCGTCTGCGCGCACTCGTGGCACTCCAGGAGACGGAATATCGGCGGGCCCGCGCGTTGCACGACAAGCAAGTGCTGGGGCGCATCGAACTGAGCCATCGTTGGCACCAGCTTGTGTTTGCGAAAGTCCGACGGGCACGCTGGGAACAGAACTATGGCGAAGCGATCCGCTCGCTGACGGAATTACTCGCCTACGACCAGCAGACGCTGGCCATCTACAAGCAGCTCCGCGAAAAGAACGCGGTCACGGACCGCGACGTCCAAGTCGTTCAGTCCTGGGTCTGGACCGTCGAAAACCGGCTCATCGCTCTCAACGCCTTGGCCGAAGAAAAGGACTTGGAGAGCGACAAATAATAAAGAAGCCCGGCCTGTCATTTCGCAAACGAAACGCAGGCCGGGCCAGTGATACTTTGCTTGCGTCATCCGCGACGCACGTAACGTTGCAAGACTACGGCAAAGCTACTTCTTTTCGCCGTCGCGTTTGCCCTTCCCTGCGGCCCGGCCACCGGCCTCACGACGCTTCTTCATTTCCGCCATCAGCTTTTCGCGCTCTTCCGGATCCAGCTGACCATTACCATTAGCGTCGAAACGCTTCAGGACTTCCTCGCGGCTCGGACGACCTTCGCCCCCGCGAGCACGACGCATGGCGGCAAAAGCGGCCTTGCGCTCCTCTTCATTCAGCTGACCGTCGCCGTCCTTGTCGAACTTCTTGATGATCTCTTCACGGCTCGGACGGCCTTCGCCACCACGACCGCGACCGAAGGCAGCGAAAGCGGCTTTGCGTTCTTCTTCATTCAACTTGCCGTCGCCGTCCTTGTCGAACTTCTTGATGATCTCCTCGCGGCTCGGGCGGCCTTCGCCACCACGACCACGGCCGAAGGCAGCGAAAGCGGCCTTGCGCTCTTCTTCATTCAACTTGCCGTCGCCGTCCTTGTCGAACTTCTTGATGATCTCTTCGCGCTTGGGGCGGCCTTCGCCAGCCGCGGAGGGACGGCCTTGACGCGCGGCATGAGCGGCTTTGGCTTTCGCCTTTTCTTCTTCGTTCAACTTGCCGTCGCCGTCCGCGTCAAACTTTTCCAAGAGGCGTTTCATGAGTTCGCCCCCTTTGCCGGCTTGTGGGCCCTTCTTGCCCTTCGCCGCGTCGTCGGCCTGAGCCGACAGACAGAACATACCAATGGCTACCGTGACGAGTGTGAATCCGATGCGCTTCATTTCTTTGCTCCGAAAATAGTGAGAGTATGCGGTTTTTTGTTGGGATTTCCGCCAAGTGACAGTAAATACTAACACCGGTATCTCGGCGGGGTTTCGCCGCTGGCGAAGAAATCTTTACGGGTTTCGGCGGGATTCGAGCAACATGTCCAGATAACCGCGCCGTTCGCTCCCCTCCAACCCCAATGCACTGGCCAGCGACAGGATCGTGTCGCGCGCTGCTGCCACCCGTTTGGCCTCGACCGCCAGCTCCAATTCGGCAAACCTGCCCAGCCCTTCCACTTCGTCCCACACCACCTCGACAATCTCCTCCTGCCAGCGGAGTTGCGTCTTCCTGCGCCGCTTACGCACCTCGGCAACCGGCTCAAAACCGAGTGCCTCGAGCAGCTCGCCAAACCGTTGCCGCCCGGCTTCGCCCCCTTCCATTGGTAACTCGATCTCGCGGCGCGTCTTGGTCGTGGCGTCGATCTTAGGACCCTTGTACGTAATGAAATTGAGTTCTCCGACGCTGCGGATCCGCAACGCCTCGTCCGTTTCCGCGAAGTAACGCGCGGGATGCGCGAAATACTGGTCGATCTGGGAAACCGGTTCGCCAAAGCTGCCGCCCAACCCGGCAACGGCGGCCTCGAAGGTTTCGGCTTCGGTAACGCGGAACTTCACTTCCACTTCATATCGCATGTTTGCGGTTTCCCTGCGGTTGTTTCGATGTGATAATCACCGCTGGTCAGTCTCTCGCGTCACCACAGAAAGTCAACCTGCCAGGCAACCGGTCACGCATGTCAGAACAAGATTTTTCGTCCGCCAGTCATTTTGATGACGACCTGGGCCCCGAACCGTTCCGCACGCGCTGGATCACGATCGGTGTGGGCCTGCTGCTGGTCGGCGGCTTGTTGTACCTGCTGGTGGCCGCTGGCTCGCAAGGCCCACGCGCTCGGCCCAACATGGGACCGAACCATCCCGCGGTCGGAACAAAACTGGGGAACGTCGAGTTCCAGCCGCTGAATGACGGCTTGCAACCGATTCACGGCAAAGATCTGATCGGGAAAGTGACGATCGTGAATTACTGGGGACCGTGGTGCGGGGTCTGTCGATTGGAATTCCCCGAGCTGATGGAAGTCGAGAAAAAGCATCGCGGGAATCCCGATTTTCAATTTCTGTCGGTTTCCTGTGCCTACGACGAACCCGCGGACCTGGATGTCTTGCGACAGGAGACCGACCGCTACCTGTCCGGCGAGGGCTATGACATTGCCGCCTATACCGATGCGCTGGCCCGAAGTCGCCGGTCGCTCATTCAAACAGCACGTTTAACGCAGTTCGGTTTTCCCACGACGCTGCTGCTGGACCGCGACGGCGTCATTCGCGGACTGTGGATGGGCTATAGCGGCCAGACCAAAGAGGAACTTGAAGGGTTGCTCGACGAATTGCTTTAGATCCTTATTAGACATGGCCAAGTTGGTTCGGACCAGCGGGCGTAGGTTCGGGCAGCCGTTTTGTTCAACCCCTAG
>CALBSZ010000355.1 GCA_937967665.1 uncultured Planctomycetaceae bacterium | reverse complement strand
CTGCTGACAAGCGAAGCGGCAAGCTGAAACCTTACCACGCGAGCCTCGCGACGAACCTGCCCCTCGTCGCGAGGTAGTTTCGCTGCTTGCGAAACACGGCGTTGGCTACATTCAGATCAGCGGTCGCAGAAATCGTTGGTTGTCTGCCGCGACCTGCGGCGACCGCTGGATTTACACGATCCCACGCAGCAGCGAGTTCCAAATCGCCATTGCTTAATCAAGAGCCCGGATTTCCGTGGGAGCAGTGGCTTTTTGATTGACTGCGCTGCTTGCTCGACCGATAGGGTTCGGAAGCCTTCTTCGTGAAGTCTCTTTGCGATCGCTGTCGTCGACTTGCCCAAACACCACAATTCCGTCCGGCGGGCGCGGAGTCGGTCATATTCGCGAAGTTGTTCGTACTTCGCCACAGATCGTAGGACTTCATGTGTCATCTCAAACCCACCTTTCTATCGGATGGTCTTGGATGGAGATTCCCACCACTTCCGATTGACCTTCCAGCTCGACTACCACCCGGTCAATCAGGCAACGTACGATCTGCTTCTAATGCTGTGAACTCTCGTGATTCATTCCAGATTTGCTGAACATCCAGCGTCAATCGCTCGATGGCTTCCATGTCGACTTGCGACAGACGATCTGGTTGATCTCGTCGAATTCGGCCGTGCTCTTCATGGTAACTTATGGAGATGTCGGGGGGCGTTTCAGACCCCGAGCGAGTCACTTTCGTCACCCTCCACTAGCTCGCCCGGCGTGCGGGAAGTGTCACGGATTAACGCAGAGTTCGCGCTGTCCAGCTAGCACGCGGCCAGAGATTGCGAAAGCTGCGTAACGCCAGATTGCGAGAGCTGCGTAACGCCGGCGGTTTGCCAGTCCTCTTCCAGCCCACCATTCTACCCGAATGGGTGCCGGCAAAACAGCATTGCTCTTGCCGCACGGGCGAGCTTCGAGTAATCACTGCAACATCGTGGAGGTGCCGCGCGAATTGCCGGCGGCACGGATTGCCGGTTCGCGGAGCGGATGGAGTTGTCGAACAGCCCAGGGAGGGGCGAGTGCGAAAGATCGTGGCGTCGTTGGCAGCGCTCATTGCGGCAGTCAGCGGATTCTTTGTCATTAGCGGCTATAAGATCGATGGGTTGGACCAGATCAAGCTGGTCCGCCAGGAAAACGGTGCGCCTGTCGATCCTGGCGGCTGGCCGGATGGTTCGCCGCCGCCTCCCGCCAATCCCGGCGAGACGATCAGGGTCGCGACGTTCAACATTCAAGTCTTCGGGACGTCGAAGTCGCAGAAGCCGGCCGTGATGGACATCCTGGCTCGGATCGTGCGGCAGTTTGATATCGTTGCGGTCCAGGAGATTCGAGCCATCGACCAGGACATCCTGCCCAACTTCGTGGAGCTGATTAACGCACCGGGACTCTACTACGATTACGTCATCGGGCCTCGGCTGGGACGTACCGTGAGTAAAGAGCAGTACGCCTTTATTTTCAATCAAGCGACGATTGAAGTGGACCGCCAGCAGCTTTACACCGTCAATGATCCGGAGGACCTGTTGCATCGCGAACCACTTGTTGGGTGGTTTCGAGCGCGAGGCCCGGCCCCCGAACAGGCATTCACCTTTTCCTTGATCAACATCCACACGGATCCGGACGAAACCGACCAGGAACTCGATATCCTGGACGATGTCTTCCGCGTGGTTCAGCGAGATGGGCGCGGTGAGGACGACGTCATCCTGCTGGGCGACTTGAACGTCGACGATCGCCACCTCGGGCAACTCGGGCAGGTATCGGGGATCACCTGGACCATCTCCGGCGTCCCCACGAACACGCGCGGGACCGCCCAGTACGACAACATTTTGTTTGATAGCCGGGCGACGCAGGAGTTTACCGGCCGGGCCGGTGTCTTCGACTTCATGCGTCAGTACAACCTCACGATTGACGAGGCCAATGAAGTCTCTGATCACCTACCCATTTGGGCCGAATTCAGTGTCTTTGAAGGAGGTCGCATTGGGCAGGTTGCCACGAGACCAACGGATGTGCCGCGTTGACAGGCAGATTTATGGAGGTCGCCGGAAGGAGGCCCTTGCCAGACGCGCAGCGATAACCCATGATTCTGTTTTAGGGACCTGTTTCGTTGCCATTGCAAGCGTGCTGATCGAGTGACCACGACTGTCGAAGCTGACTTGACTATTGATGCCGAGACCGAACGGTTCATCCACTGGTTGCTGCTAGCCTGTGGGTTCGAACTATTGTCGCACGAAGACTCCGTCTACACGGCGAGTGTCCCCGAGTCGTTGCGGGCCGAGTTCGCCGACAGCGCGACCGTCCGCTTCTCGCTAGCCTCGCCGGCACCCGAGGGGACCGAATCGATCCGTCCTGGTACCTCCCGCTTCACGTGGCTCCTGCTTCAACTGCCTCCGCTGTCGCACGCCATCCCGGCCCACCAACCGGCCGGCGTTCACGAGATCACGTCGCAATTGTTTCGCGTCTATCAAGTGGACAACGGTCGCGTGCAATTGCGAGGATGTTTGCTGGACGAGTGCCCTTTGCTGCGCGTCAGCTACCTGTCCAAGGACGACAAGAAGGTAACACACGAATTCGTGACGACCGACGGCAAGCCGGTGGACGGGACCTTGGTGGAACAATTGATGTTGCACGAAATTACCGCCCGCCAGACCAAACCGCCGCGCGTGGCCGAACAGGCAGTCCAGTGGCAGAAGGTTGCCGATGAAGTCGGACCGGGCGACCAGGGAAGCGGCGCCCACCGCATCGCAGTCACCGTGGTCTGGTGCCAGTACGCCAGCGGCAGCATCGCCGCGAGCATCGGCGATCAGTCAGTGGATGTACCGTTCGAAGGCTGGGCACAGCTGCTGGCCAGTGGCAAAGTCAAACCGCCCCCCTACACCTGTCCCATCACGGGAAAGCAGTCCTATCATCTGGCCGCCGATGATCAAGGTCGCATCACCGCGGCCGAAGCCATTGGTATCTGTGAGGAGTCGGGTGAGCGGGTCATCGAAACGGAATTACAAAAATGTGCCGTGACGGGCAAGCGAGTCAAGTCGGAGAACCTGGCCGTCTGCCCCGTCAGTAATGAGCCGGTCTTGACCAGCCAGTTGGTAACCTGCCCGACGTGCTTGCAACAGGTGGCTCCCACCGTCCTCGCCAGTGGCGGCTGCCGTGCGTGTCGCGGTACGAGCGGCATTCGCAAAGACGATCCGCGGATGGCGCGGGTTCTGGGCGAACACCCGAAACTGGATCGCTGGCGCAAATGGCGCATCAGCGAAACCAGGACCGTTTATATCTTGGTGGCGACGTCGCTGCTGCGCCGCTTGCTCGTCGTGCTAGACAAGGAAACTCTGGAAGCCCAGCGGGTCGCAACTGCCAGCCGTTTTGGCGGTTGGGTCGACGTTCCGGAACCGCAGCTCGGCGAATACGTGACGTAGGGACGCGTCATACCTGATCGCGCCGTCCCGGCGCGAAGACCGCGGCGGCCGCCAGCGCTAATCCCAGGCTGCCGCAAACGCCAGCCACACCCGCGATCGCCAGGAACTCTGCCGCCTGCTTCTTGGCCCGGACAAAGTCAGGCGGGAATTGCTCTCCGAGTCCGCCGGTATAGTAGTTCATCCAAAGGTAATACGTCTGCAGATCGTTCATGTCGTCGATCTGTTGATTCGCAAGATCCGGCCGATCCCACTCGTATTCCTGTGTTTCCAGTCTCGATCGCTGGAAAACATAGTAGCCGGCAATACCAAACGCGATAACGCTAAGTGTCAGTCCGATGGCGAAGACCGCCCCGCGCGTGGCGTTCCAGTTGCCGTCACGGCTTGGCACGGGTGCTTCGTCAGGGGCCGTTTCCAAGACCTTGATGCCGCGCATTGTCGGAACCGTCAGTTCCTTCCCACAGACGCACGCGACGCGCTGCCCTGCCTGGCCGAGTTCGATGACGACTCGCTCCCCGCAATCACACGGAAGTAGATATTTGACTGTCATGCTGCTCGTAGTTGATTTCAGCTCGGTTGGGCGATGCTTCCGTGCGACGAAATGCGTGATCACGGCATCTTCGCCAACGTGACGAATCTCAACACCTTCGACCGCAGATACGCTTGTTGCGATACTCTACGCAAGTGACTCCGATTCGTTCATTGCCATGACGCCGATCTGCTTTTTCATTCCGGGGCCGCGGAACCTCGGTTGGCCCACCACGGCAAGCTGATTCCCCCGTCGACCAGCAACGTCGAGCCGGTCATGTAATCGTTGCGAGGATCGCAGAGAAAGAGAATCGCCGTGGCCATTTCTTCCGGAGTCCCTAATATTCCGAGCGGTATCTGGGGCCCGGTAGTCTCCAGCGTTGTCTCGCTGGCGAATTTCCGCTCGCCCGGCGTGTCTGTCCAGCCGGGTTGGATCAGGTTGATCCGTATCCGGTGTTCGGCCACTTCAATTGCGCCGGTCTTGGCCATGTGTTCGATCGCGGCCTTGGACATGTTATACGCCATGGCTTTCGGGGCCGGAATGAAGGCGTGCGGGGAACTGACCAGCACGATCGACCCCCCTTCGCCTTGGCGAATCATCTGCTGGCTGGCGGCCCGCATCAGGTGAAACGCACCCCACATCGTCACATCGACCGTCCGCCGGAATCCCTCGATGTCGGCTTCGAAAAAACGTTCGCGGTCGCTGTATGCCGCGTTGCTGACGGCAATGTCCACCTTGCCAAATTGCTTCACGGACTCGGCGATCATTGCTTCGACGGCGCCCAGATCCGCGACGTCCGCCTGAAAGGGGATCGCTTTCCCGCCAGCCGCTTCGATTTCCCCGACGACTTCCGCCGCCTGCTCAGGATGCGAACGAAAGTTGACGACGACAGCGGCTCCCGCCCTGCCCAACGCCAGCGCCGTCGCCCGCCCGATCCCCAAGCTGGCTCCCGTGACGACGGCGGAGTAACCTTCTAAATGTTTATCTGACATAGGTTTCAGTCTTGTGGTGGAGATTTCTTGTTGCTCCGCAGGGCTCCAATCTACTCGCCCCGATTCCGCGCAACAAGCACGGAATGGAACCCGCAAAGTTCGTCCGCCTGGACGCCATGAGCGCGCCATACCACTGCTGGCGAGGGCGAACTCCTGCGGAATACCAGTGAACCAAGTCAAAGAAGTTTAGATTTCTTATCATTTTGACCCTAGACCCTGGTTTTTCGGTGATTAGAATTTTTACCATCAGCAGTTACTGGTAAGTAAGCCACACCTGCATTCCAAAGCGACCTGACTTCGAAACTTGCACTACTGGGGGGATGCATTTAGTCGTCGAAAGGGCATTGAGGGGTGAGAAAGCTTCTACGAGTTTCTCTCGATGTCATTCGTCGTTCGCACGGAAAGCTCAAGTGCGAACTTGGATAAGATTGACCAGCAGCGCGACTTGAATCGCGCCATCGAAACGCAACCGGTTTAGAATTGCGTTCACTCCAGATAATCCGGGAAGGGCAGGTTGACTTTGTCGACGCAGTTATGTTTGCGCAAATGTAATTTCTTACCAAATAATCGTTGAAGCAAGACAGGCTCGCACTGAGTGGTACAATTATGTGTTTGTCATTTGCTTCCCAACCTTGCTCGCGCTGCGAGTACACACCAAGACTAACTTCACGTTTTCGTTTCCGTTGCACCGTGTTTTGTGGTCGAGTTCCGACTCGCCACGCTTTTGTAGGAGTACTGCGTTGTACGACACATTGTTAGAAGAGTTTGAAGGCGCAACCAGAACTCATGATGAAGATGAGGTTTTTGCAAAGCTCCCGGTCGGCCAAGTTGAAGAGGATGACGATGACGACGACATCGACCTCGGTGATTCCAAAGATGGTAACGACGCGGAGAAAGCCAAAACCGATGATGACGACGAAGCGCTGCTTGTGTCAGATGAGAGCGATTCGTGGTCCGATGACCCCGTGCGGATGTACTTGACCCAGATGGGCGAGATTCCGTTACTCACGCGGCAAGAAGAGATTCGTCTGGCAAAGAAGATTGAGGTGACTCGTCGGCAATTCCGCGCTCGCTTGCTGGAATGCGACTATGTCATTCAAGTGGCCTTTAGTGTTCTCAAACGCGTCCATGAAGGGGAGCTCCCCTTTGACCGCACCGTGCAGGTCTCCGTGACAGATCGCCTTGAAAAAGAACAGATCACAGGCCGCTTGCCCCACAATCTTCGCAGTCTGGAAGTTTTGTTGAAGCGTAACGAGCGGGATTATCGCATCGCGCTCGGCAAGTCTTATACGAAAGCCCAGCGTCGTGATGCCTGGCGTCGTCTTTCGCGTCGCCGCCGTCGCGCTGTTCGGTTGGTCGAAGAACTGGGTCTGCGTACGCAACGTATCGAAACGATGATGCGTACGTTGGAAGACTTCAGCCGTCGCGTCGACCAGCTCAAGCTCCAGATCTACGAACATAAGAAAGCGAAAGGTCCGGTGGAGGAGCGGCAGGCCTGGGTGAATGAATATCGCAACATTCTGGTGGCGACTCAGGAAACTCCCATCAGCTTGCGGAATCGCGTGAACTTGTTGAAAAAGGTCTACACCGAATATCAGCAGGCGAAGCGTGAACTGTCGGAAGGGAACCTTCGATTGGTCGTCTCAATCGCGAAAAAGTACCGCAACCGCGGACTCAGCTTCCTGGATCTGATCCAGGAAGGGAACGCGGGATTGATGCGAGCGGTGGATAAGTTCGAATATCGTCGCGGTTTCAAGTTCTGCACGTATGCCACGTGGTGGATTCGCCAGGCGATCACCCGAGCCGTTGCCGACCAGAGCCGTACGATCCGGATTCCCGTCCATATGGTGGAAACGATGTCCCGCGTCCGCAACGTGGCTCGCCAACTCCTACAGGAATTGGGCCGGGAGCCCACCCTGGAAGAGACCGCGCGTCGGGCTCGGACAACGATCGAAGAAGCTCGCCGCGTGTTGGCGATGAGCCGGTATCCGATCAGCTTGGACCGTCCCGTGGGCAACAGCGAAGACAGCCAGTTTGGCGACTTGCTGCCCGACGGCGCGGCCGAGAGTCCCGCCCTGGGCGCCGCCCAGGAAATGCTCCGCGGACGGATCCACAAGGTCCTGAAGACGCTCAGCTACCGCGAGCGCGAGATCATCAAGCTCCGCTACGGCCTGGGCGACGGCTACAGCTACACGCTCGAGGAAGTGGGGCACATTTTCCGCGTAACGCGGGAACGCATCCGGCAAATCGAGGCCAAGGCGGTCCGCAAGCTCCAGCAGCCGAGCCGCAGCCAGGAACTGGTTGGCTTCCTCGATTAGTTCCTAACGCCGGCGTGCAAGCCGTTAAAACCAAGAGCCGAGGGGTTCCAACCCCTCGGCTTTTTTGTGCGCGGTGAACGTTCGCTACATCCGTTCCACCACGGGAATGCCGAGCAGTTCGAGCCCCTGGCGGAGGGTGCGGGCGGTGAGGTGGCAGAGGGCGAGGCGGCTCGTGCGGAGCGGCTCCTCGGCGTTCAGAACGGGGCATGCCTCGTAGAAATCGGAATAGGCCTTGGCGAGGTCGAACAAGTAGGCAGCCAGCAGGTTCGGCCGGTAATCGACCATGCTCTCGGCCAGCGCGTCGCCGAAGCGGAGCAGGCTCACGGCCAGTGAACGTTCGGCGGGTTCGCTCAGCACGAAACTCGCTCCGGCCAGGCTCGCCGCCTCCAGTTCCGCCTTGGCGAAGATGCTGCGCACGCGGGCGTAGGAGTATTGCATGTAGGTGGCCGTGTTGCCGCGGAGGGCCACCATCTTATCGAAGCTGAACACGTAATCGCTTGTGCGGGCGTGGGATAGATCGGCGTACTTGATCGCCGAAGGGCCGATCACCTCGGCCACCTTCGCCCGCTCTTCGGCGCTCAGGTGTTCGAACTCGCCCACCACCGCCGCCGCGCGGGAAACCGCTTCATCGATCAGGCTTTCGAGCGATACGGTGTCGCCGGCCCGCGTGCGGAAGATCTTGCCATCTTCCCCCAGCACCGAACCGAAGGCCACGTGCGTGAGTTCCACTTCGGTGTAGCCCCAGAGGCGGGCGGCGGCGAAGAGCTTTTCGAAGTGATCGGCCTGCGGCGCGCCCACGACGTAGAGGATCGCATCGGGCCGGTACTCGTTCATGCGGTAGCGGATGGTGGCCAAATCGCTCGTGGCGTAGAGGAATGCGCCATCCCGCTTGCGGATGATCATCGGCGCCTCGAACCCTTCGAGGAACACGCAGGTGGCCCCTTGGCTTTCGCGGGCGAGACCGCGGGCTTCGAGATCGGCCACCACTTCGCCGAGCATATCGTGGTAGAAGCTCTCGCCGTGCTGCGTATCGAAGGTGATGTTGAGCCGTTCGTAGAGCCGTTCGAGATCGTGGAGGCAGAGCGGCATGAACTCCCGCCAGAGCCGGAGGTTTTCGGCATCCCCCTCGTGCAGCTTCACCGTCTCGGCCAGCACCGCCTCGCCGATTTGCGGATGCGCCTCCGCCAGTGGTTTGAGCTCGGGCGAAGTTTCCACATCGGTGATTTTTCGCATGAGGGAAGCCCGCTCGGCTTTCAGCTCCTCCAGCCGCGTTTCCTTCCGCTCCCACTCCTTGCGGATGCGTTTCGCCTCGGCCTTATCGGCCGGCAGCGGCTCGCGCGGCTCATCGCACTCGCAGAAGGCGTTGTTGTAGGCCTCGGTGACGGCCGGATACTTTTCCCGGGCGGCGTGGTAATCGATCAACTGCCGCACGAGTCGGTAGAGCCGCGTGAGTTCCTCAATCGGCGCGGCGGCGTAGGCTTCCTCGTTGCGGAAGTGCTTGTAGCCGTAAATGATCATGCCGAACTGAGTGCCCCAATCCCCCAGGTGGTTATCGCTGATCACCCGGTGCCCGAGGAAGCGGAGCGTGCGGCAGATGGAATCGCCGATCACCGTGGAGCGGATGTGCCCCACGTGCATCGGCTTGGCGACGTTCGGCGAGGAGAAATCGACGATGTACGTCTTCGGTTGTTCGGTTTGCCGCACGCCGAGCCGCTCATCGGCCAGCGCCTCGCCGAGCCGGCCGGTGAGAAACGCGTCAGTGAGCCGCAGGTTGATGAACCCCGGCCCGGCCACTGCGGGCGGCTCGCAAATGCCGCGCACATCGAGCCGTTCAATCACCTGCTGGGCCACCTCGCGGGGGTTGCGGCCGAGCTGCTTGCCGAGCGGCATGGCGAAGTTGGCCTGGTAATCGCCGAAACGGGCATCCTGGGCCGGGCGGATGAGCTCCAGCAGCGGCGCGGTGTCATCGACCAGCGTGGCCAAGGCGAAGTGGAAGCGGGCTTTCAGTTCGGCGAGAATGGGCATTGGGTTTCGGTTCCAAGAGTTGGCGGTTTCAGCAAAGGTTCTATCGCATGGCCGACCGGTTGCAACCGGAGGAAATTGAGGCGGTGGGCCGCATTTGGCGGCTCGCCGACCGCGAGGTGTGGATCGTCACGGCTTCGCACAATGAGCGTCGCGGCGGGCTCCTGGCCACCTGGGTGTCGCCGGTGACGCTCGACCCGGCCGAACCGCTCATGCTCGCCACCCTCGCGCCGAACCACTTCACGGCGGAATTGGTGGAAGGCGGAGGCGGGTTCACCCTCCACCTGCTGGCAACCCACCAGACCGAACTGGCCTGGAACTTCGCCCTCGGCTCGGGCCGGGAACGGGACAAGCTCGCCGGCCTGGAAGTTCGCGAGAGCGAGTGCGGGCCGATTTTGGCGGCGGCGCTTACATGGATGGAGTGCCGCGTGGTCGCCCGGCTCGCAACGGCCGACCGCACCTACTTCTGGGGTCGCGTTGTTTCTGCCGGCCCGCCGCCGGGGGAACCGCCGCTCCGCGAACAGGCATTCATTGCTTCCGCCAATGACGAACAGCGGCGGCGACTCATCGCCGAACGTGATGCCGATATCGGCCTCCACGCCCCGCTCCGGGCCGAGTGGCTGGCGAATTTGCCGGAGTGGCTGCGGCCGTAGCCTTAACTATGAAAGGCGCTCCTCGATGTAACTCCGCAGGAGGGCGAAGGCCTCGTGCTCGCGGGGGCCGCCGGTCTTTTCGACGAGCGTTTGCAGCCCCGGCAGCGGGGCGAGCAACTCCTCCCGTGGCAGTATTTCCACCCGCGTGGCGAGAATGGCCGCCTCCACCACGGCGTGCATGGCCCGGTTGAGGCCGAAGAAATCGCGCACACGCCCCTCGGAAACGAGGCGGCAGGTTAGGGTGGTCCGCTCCCGGCTGTCATCGAGCTGTTCCACTTCGAAGTAGTGCCAACGGCAGCAATCGGCCAGGCGAAAAGCCTTGGCGCCGGGGATGGGAACCAGTTCGGGGGGCGGATCGATCCGGCCGATCGCGCCGCGGGCGAGCAGCAGCACGTCGTCGGTTACGTGGATCACGCCGCAGGGGTTTTCCCGCAGGTTCTGGTAGGTGGTGGAGGTGCGAAACGGGCGGAGCACCATGCCCGTTCCCTCGGCCGGAACGAGCGGGCCCATGGGGGCCACGTTCACGCGGCCCGCAGAATCGCAAGTGGTGACAATCGCTTCGAGAATCATGTTCAGTATGGGCCGTTCGGCGACCGTTTCGATGCGCGGCGTGTTGCCGCGCGGCAACGTGTGAAAGGCCGCGGATACAACTCGTGGCTTGGTATGTGTCCACTCTGCGGGGGCATGCGTGGCTACAAATCGACCACGAATGCACCGCTCCAATTCGCTGATCTCACAAGGTTTTACCGCGAATCTGCACGAACATGTGAAAAACCTTGGAAAGAAGCTGTTGCCCGTTTGCCACTTCGGAACGATACTTACAGTAATGGAACAGAGAGGTGGGATTGATCAAGGTTAGGGAGAACCTGCCTCGCACGCCAAGGAAGTAGGCGCTCCCACCGCACCCCCCTCACCCCCAGCGCCGCTCTTTTTCAACTTTTCGCAGCGCCCATAAACCACTCGCGATCGGTTTGCTTCTCAGGGCGTTGGGTCGGCCGCAACAGGCCACCGGCTGGGTTTTCTGAATTCGAGCATCTGCCGTCTTCGGCTCCCCACCGCGGTGGCCGGCTCACCCAGCGCGTACGGAGATAGCCCCTCCCGCCGTTCGTACCCGTTGGTCGGCTGCTGCGCGGTCGGAAAGAAAGCGGCGATTCGGCGCGTGCGTTCCACTCCCAATGCGGGAGCGGCGCGTGCGCTGAAAGCGGCACAATTCAATAGTTCGCGGGCAACCTCGCAGCAAGGGGCCCCGACACGAAGTCGCCCCTTGCGGCGGGCTTGCCCGTCTGACGAGGAGATACTTCACATGAGCGGTCGCGACATCATCTCGCTGATCGGCCGGCAGCAGGATCTCGATCTGTTCCGGCGCAAGAATTGGGAAGGGACCTTCGAGGGTTACCTCGATTTGGTGCGCGAAAACCCACGCGTCACCCGCAACGCCTTCCAGCGCCTGTACGATATGGTCCTCTCGTACGGCTCGGAAACCATCGCCCTCTCCCGCGGCCGGAAACGGACGCACTACCACTTCTTCGACGACCCCCGCGACGATGGCCGCGACGCCATCTTCGGGCTCGATGGCACGCTCGAACAGCTCGTCAAGGCTCTACAAAGCGCGGCGGCCGGTTACGGCATCGAAAAACGCGTGCTGCTGCTGCACGGCCCGGTGGGGAGCAGCAAGAGCACCATCGCCCGGCTGCTGAAGAAGGGGCTCGAACGCTACACCGCCTCGGAGGAAGGCGCCCTCTACGCCCTCGGCTGGGTCGATGAAGCCAGCGGTGAAACCCACTGGTGCCCCATGAACGAGGAGCCGTTGCACCTCGTGCCCATGCGGTTCCGCGCCGAGGTGATGGAGCAACTCAACGCCGGCAACGAAGAAGGTTTCCAAGTGCGGATTTCGGGCGAGCTCTGCCCGTTCTGCCGCTTCATGTACACCGAACGGCTCAAGGCCTGCGACGGCGATTGGACCCGCGTGGTGCAGCAGGTGCGCGTGCGGCGGATC
>CALBSZ010000354.1 GCA_937967665.1 uncultured Planctomycetaceae bacterium | reverse complement strand
GGAAACATTGAATGTGTTTCGCCGAAAGACGATACGTCAACCGCTGCCAGACCGGAAAATGCGATTTTCCGCCGCTCGGTTCGGTGGAGCGCACTATAGTTTGTGTGTTGTTTTCAGGCTTCCTAGCTGAGACAGCGTTTCGAAACTTCGGAATGGACAGAGTTTACGGCAATTCCTGCAGTCAGAATCGCAGCTGTGAAGCAAGCAGTTGCGTTCGACGCCTGAGGTGATGAAATGGGACGAAAAGAATCGATCACGCAATTACGAGAGGTCTTGATACGTCGTCGCGATGCGCTGCGGAAAGCGCTCGCAGGCGACTTGAGCTCGCTAAAGGAACTGCGCGAACAGTCCGGTGGCGACATTGTCGACTTCGCTTTGGATTCGGCGCAGGACGAAATCAGTTCCCAATTGGCGGAAGTGGAAAGCCGAGAACTGGCCCGCATCGAAAATGCTTTGGAACGGATGCGCAATGGGCCGTACGGGGTCTGCGAGATCACGGGAAAACCAATTCCGATGGCACGGCTGCAGGCATTGCCCTACGCGACGATGTGTATTGAAGCGCAGCGGGAAATGGAAAAGCTCGGAAAGACTCCCCAAGAAATGGCGGATTGGAGCAAGATTGCCGATGACAATGTGGGTGACGGCGATATCGCGCTCAACGATATCGAACTGGACGTTTCCTGAACGCCCGGCAAGGTTTAGAATTACACGCTGTGCTGTGATCTAAACCGAGTTTAGTCATGATGGCACGGTCGAGCGGCGTTGTCGCGGGGCAAGCTTCCGGGACTTCGAATTGCCAATCGCGCCATTAGTTTCTAAGCACTGCCTGGTTCGTTGTTGATTGCTTCGAGCGGAGTCTGCCTGTGCCTGTTGAACGTTCTCCTTTGATGTTGCACCTTGTGTTCCTTGCGGGGTTGCTGTTCCAGATTCACTCGGCCTTCGCGCAAGTGGATGCCACACCCGTCTCGGCCGAGGCCCGAGAACGACTCTACCAGGAAATTGACGCCGAAGTGGCCGCGTTGGAACAGCAAGGCAACTTGCTGAAGAAAGTCGTTCGCCTGGTGAAGCCCACGGTCGTCCATATCGAGGCCGAGAAGAACGAGAACCGCGAAATACGACTCGGCCGCCCCCCCGTGGAAGAGGCCGGTTCGGGTGTGATCACGCAAATCGATGAAAAATTCTACGTGCTCACCAACCGGCATGTCATCAAGAATTCCAGCCTTTCGCAAATCAAGATTCAACTCGCTGACGGCCGCAAGCTGCATCCCACCAAGGTCTGGTCCGATCCCGGGACCGATGTTGCCGTCATGTCGCTCGCCGCGAACGACCTTGTGGCCGCGCGGATTGGCGACAGCACCAAAGTGGAGATCGGCGACTTCGTGCTCGCCGTCGGCAGTCCGTTCGGGCTCAGTCATTCCGTCACCTACGGCATTATCAGCGCCAAAGGACGCCGAGATCTGAAGCTGGGTGACGACGGCGTGAAGTTCCAGAATTTCATGCAGACCGATGCCGCCATCAATCCCGGCAACAGCGGCGGACCGCTGATGAATCTCCGCGGCGAAGTCGTGGGCCTGAATACGGCCATCGCCAGCGCCTCGGGTGGAAACGAGGGGATCGGGTTCACGATTCCCATCAATATGGTCATGGTCATTGCCGACCAGCTGGTGCACCACGGTACCGTAGCACGCGCGTTCCTGGGCGTGCACCTGGATTCGCGTTTTGACGCCGCGAAAGCCGCCGCCATCGGCTTGCCCCGACCTGTGGGCGCCCGCGTCTCGGGCATTACCCCCAATTCTCCCGCATCCAAGGCCGACATCCAGGTCGTATACTTCATCCTGAAATTCAACAACCTGTTAATCGAGGATGACAATCACCTGGTCAACATTGTCAGCTTGACCCCGTTGGGGAAGGAAGTCCCGATGATCTTGTTTCGCGACGGCAAGACCGTCCAGGTTGCTGTCCGCGTCGGCGACCGCCAACAGTTCGAAAAATAGGCGAAGCGCTCTATTTGACGATCCCGGCGGACTTGAACCAGCGTGCGGCCAGTCTGGGCCAGACGGTGACCGCATGGTCCTCCTTCGGCCAGATCCCGTAGCCGTGCCCACCACTGGGATAGATGTGCATTTCCGCTGGAACCCCCGCCTTCTTCAGAGCCAGAAAGAACGCCAGGCTGTTGGTCGGGCTGACCGGGTCGTCGTAGGCATGCGCCAGAAACGCGGGAGGCGTGTTTTTATCGACGACAATCTCCGGGGACAATTCCATCGAAGTGCCTCTGTAATCGGTGGTCAGGTACGCCGGGTAAATCAGCACGAGGAAATCAGGTTTGCAGCTCAGGTCATCCGCGTCGTCAACGCGGTCGTAGACTTTCGTGTTGTAGTTGGTTCCTGTCGCGGCGGCGAGATGCCCGCCGGCGCTGAAACCCAGCACGCCGATCCGCTGGGGGTCGATCTTCCAGGCGGCGGCGTTGGCGCGTGACAGGCGAAGCGCGCGCTGCGCGTCCTGCAGCGGCGCGATATGTTTCTCCAGCGTCTTGTGACGGGGAACGCGATAATAGAGCAGGATGCCGGTGACGCCGATCTCGTTCAACCACTTGCAGACATCCACGCCCTCGTGATCAATCGCCAGGATGTTGTAGCCTCCGCCGGGGCAAACCACAACGGCGGCGCCGGTATCCTTCGCGGCGGCAGGTTTGTAGACCACCAGCTTCGGCTTCGTGACTTTCACGACTTTGTGTCCGATCGATGCGTTCTCTTCGACGACGATCTCGCCCACTTCGCCTGCCGGTAAGTCGGGCACACCCGTCGGCCACAGTTCCATTTCTAACGGTTCGGCCGCCAGTGAAGTGGTCAGCAGGAGCAACAGCCAGGCGAGCGAGGCAAAACGAATAGACATCAACAATCTCCCATAAGCGGTAGAACGCATTTCAAAACCGAAACTTACGTACGAAGCACTTTCCCGTCCGTCGAAGGCATTCTCTTTTCCGACAAACCCCATCGTGCCGGGTCTCGAAACAGCCGCCAGTGAATAGGTCAGCAAATGTGAAGACACCATTCTAGTGGAATCCCATTCGTCAAGGAAGCATCGCCCGCGGCCCGCTCTCCAATCCGCTCGAAAACGCCGCCTCGCTTCCGAGGTTGCTTTATTCGCGTGTTCCAGGATGGTAAACTACAGGCAGATACGGATCCGCTTTCGCTCATTCATTGCCCCATGGAGTTTCCTATGTTGCGTCGCTCGATTCTGTTTTCCTTGGTGCTCTGCCTGGCAGCCAACGCCTCGGCGGCCGACAAACTGGCTGCGTTAATTGTGGAAGGTCAAAACAACCACGGCGTCTGGCCCAAGACTTCGCAAATGATGAAGTCGTATCTGGAGCAGACGGGTCTGTTTACCGTCGATGTGGCGCGGACGGCGCCCAAGGGAACCGATCCCAATTTCAAGCCCGATTTCAGCAAGTACGCTGTCGTCCTTTCCAACTACAACGGGGCACCCTGGCCGGAAGAAACACAGCAAGCCTTCGTCGATTACGTCAAAGGCGGCGGTGGCGTGGTGATCGTGCATGCCGCGAACAACTCCTTCGGCAACTGGCAGGAATACAACGAGATGATCGGGCTGGGCGGCTGGGGCGGCCGCAACGAAAAGAGCGGGCCGTACGTCTTCGTCGATGACCAAGGCGACGTGGTACGCGATACCAGCCCTGGTAGAGGCGGCCATCACGGTCCGCAGCACCCCTTCCAGATCATCGTGCGCAACGATCAGCATCCGGTCACCAAAGGCATGCCGCGCGAATGGCTGCATGCCAAGGACGAACTCTACGATCTGTTGCGCGGTCCGGGGGAAAACATGGAAATCCTGGCGACGGCCTACGCGGCGAAGGACAAGGGAGGCAGCGGACGCCACGAACCGATGATCATGGCACTGACCTACGGGAAAGGTCGCATCCTGCACACGCCGATGGGACATGCCGACTACTCGCAGGAATGCGTGGGCTTCATCGCGACGGTGCAGCGGGGAGCCGAATGGGCCGCCACCGGCAAGGTAACGCAGGCCATTCCCAAGGACTTCCCGTCGGCGGATGAGCTAAGCTCTCGAAAATACGAGGAATAGGGAAAAATACGAGGAATAAATTGCGTAGGCGTTTCCGGGAATCGTGAAGAATCTCAATAACTTCGGTTGGCAACGTTCTCGGAAAACCGAATAATGAAAGACGGTTGCGCCGGACAGCGCCGCCTTGAAGGAAGTCCGCGCAAATGCAAGCACGCAGCGCAAGCAAGTGTGTTCGGACGTAACGGACCCACTCGCTTGCGCGTCGAGCTTGTATGACGTCGGCACTTGGCGCTGTCGGATTAGGTTGTGCCGCCCCGCTCAACCACAAGAAGAAGAAAGGGAACCATGATGAACCGTGTGCTGATTGCCCTACTGGTGGTGATTTCGTGCTGCACGATGGCGCATGCGCAAGCGGTCCAACTGCCGACCTTTGATATGTTTGGCGTCACGACGACGGTCAACGTGCCTGACCAAGGCGCGGCCTACCTGGGCGGCGTGGACCGTCAGGCCATGGGGAGCGACAGTCGTGGTGTGCCGATTCTGGGCAAGATTCCCGGCGTCGGTCGACTGTTTCGTAATCGTGCCATCGGCCAGGAGACAAGCGCCAAGCGGGCGTGGGTTACTGCCACGATCATCGACTTCCAGGAAATGGACGAGGCCATCTTGCAGCAAGCCGCCAGTCAGCGCGGCTTCACGAGCGGCTCTGCGGCCACCGATCCTCGCGCGAAATTTGTCGCGAGCAATGTGGATCGCGGGGCCAGTCGGCCGTTGGGCGTGGAGGCGATTCGACGGCAACAGCAGCTCGCGCAGGCGGAACGTGATCGCGAAGCACTGGCCCTTATTGAGAAAGGGAAAGCGGCTGAAAGTGCCGGCAAGTCGGGTACGGCCAAGATCTACTATCGTATTGCCGCCGAGCAGGCCAACGACACTTTGAAAGGGCATATCGCGCGGCACCTGCAGGAAATGGCCGCTCGCGAGAAGGCCGAGGCGATTGCCGCACAGGAACGTCAGGTTGCCGATCGCGTCGTCGCCGCTCCGTAAACTCCGCGGCGCCAAGTGCTGCCGGTGACGCCAGGCGGTTGCGGTGCGACAATCAACCCGCAGACTTATCAGACCGCTTGCGCATGGCACTCGACAGGGAACCATCCCAGTATGCTGTACCTGATTGCACAAGGCGCCGAAGTCCATCAGCGCTGGCGGCGGCGTATTCCTTTCGGTCGCAAGATCACGCTGGGGCGAGCGGCTGGGATCTGGTCGACTCCTTGGGACGACCGCATCTCGCGCTGCCATTGCGAGGTGGTGTGGCAAGACAGCGTGCTGAACGTCGAACAGTTGCCCAGCGCCGCCAATGCTATCTTTGTCCGCGGTGTGGCGGCGGATCGTTTCACGCTCAAGCCCGGCCAGCATTTCGTCATCGGCTCGACCACCTTCGCGCTGGTCGAAGAGGAAGCCGGTTTGACCGAAGACGCGCCTTCGCCGGTAACAGAGCTCACGTACAGCTTCGAACAACTTCGCCAGATGCAGTTTCGCGATTCGCGCGGTCGCATCGAAACACTCAGCAAGATTCCCCAGATGGTGGGCGCGGCGGCCAGCGAGGCGGAAATGTTCGTGCGGCTGGTCAACCTGCTGCTCGTCGGGATTCCGCAGGCCACCTCGGTCGCAATTGTTCACGTTGACGGCCAGGAGATTGACGTCCTTCAGTGGGATCGGCGCGACAATTCGACGGGCGCCTGTGCGCCCAGCAAGCGTCTCATTCGCCACGCTGTCGCGAATTGCACCAGCGTCGTGCACACCTGGCAGGCCGCAGGCGACGAGCAGGGTGTCCGATTCACGCAAGCGGAAAACAACGACTGGGCGTTCTGCTGGCCGTATCAGGAAGAGTGGGCGATTTATGTGGACGGTTCCTTCGCACCTGGCGCCGGACAGGACGCCGACCAGCTGCAGGACGATTTGAAGTTCACCGAGGTGGCAGGATCGACCGTGGCCAATTTGTTGGAAGTTCGCCGTCTACAGCAACGGCACGCGGCGCTGAATCAGTTCCTTTCGCCGGTTGTCCTGACGGCACTCGAAGAACAGGATCCGCGTGAAGTCTTGGAACCGCGTGAAATCGAGGCGTCGATCCTGTTCTGCGATCTGCGTGGTTTCGCGAAGAGTTCAGAACAGTGGTCCAGCAGTCTGATGGGGTTGCTGCAGCGAGTCAGCGAAGCGCTGGGTGTCATGACCCATGCGATTCTTGACGAGGATGGTGTGATTGGCGACTTTCACGGCGACTCGGCGATGGGTTTCTGGGGATGGCCTTTGACACAGTCCGACGCGGCCCTCCGCGCGGCCCGCGCGGCATTGGAGATTCGCCGCTGCTTTGAAACCGCTCGGTACGACAACCGGTACGCGCTGGCGGATTTTCGAGTCGGTATCGGGATCGCCTCCGGTCCCGCGGTCGCCGGCAAAATCGGCTCGCCCGATCAGGTCAAAGTCACGGCATTCGGTCCCGTGGTGAACCTGGCTTCCCGTTTGGAAGGTCTGACGAAGCATCTGCGGGCACCGATTCTGATCGACGAAGCAACCGCCGCCGAAATTCGGCGGAATTTACCCACCGACACGGCACGCGTCCGACGACTCGCCAGGATTCGTCCCTACGGTCTGGAAACGCCATTGATGGTAAGTGAACTGCTTCCGGCGGCGCTAGAGTATCCGCGGCTCTCCGACGCGCACTTGCAGGCGTACGAACAGTCGTTGGATCTGGTCCAGCGCGGAGATTGGGAGGCGGCTTTCGAAAAGCTGCACGACGTCCCCGCGGATGATCGCGTCAAGGACTTTTTGACGGTATTCATCGCTTCCCACAATCGAACGGCGCCGGACCAATGGGACGGCGTTATCCCGATCGAACGCAAGTAGCGCGGCACACCGCTGACGATCCTCTACTGCCGCAGCACTTCGCGCAGGGAATCGGCGATCGTCTGCGGTTCATTGATCATCATGAAGGTCACGATACCGATGATCAGCGCGCTGAAGAACAGCAGGCTGACGGCCAGCGGGTTGCGGTTGCCGCCAGCGGATTCCCGCAGCGCCTTCCCCAGTACGAGTTCGAGTCTTCGCCAGCCCGCGAAATTCTGTCGGGGGCCCGCCGACACCAGCTGCACGTAACGAAAACCGTCCTGGGGATCGATATGCAACTGGACACCCAGGCTGGGTAGCGTCAGACTATCGCCGGCCCACTGCGCTGCCTTGTCCAGGTCGGCGACCACGGACCCGAGCAGAGGACGCAGCTGGTCGTTGGTGATGTTGTAAATCACCAATCGCGGGCGAATGACCAGGACCATTAAGGTCAGGAACAGCAGGTACAGCGCCAGCAACAGCGGCCAAACCCACGGTCCAATTCTGAGAAACGCGCTTTCCGGCAAGAATAACTTGGCTGGCCCGCAGAGAAATAAGCCCGTCAGGGCAATCCCTAAGGCGGCGACGTCGCGTGAACCGGTCGTCAGAAACGGTCGTTTCCCCAGGTTGATCAGCCCCATCAGCATCAGGTACACAGCCACGGGACTCAACGCGATGCAAGCGTGTAATGCATCAAAGGGAATCATGAAGGTTCCAAACAAATTCGGGAATGAATTCCCCAATTCTAGTTGTCGAGCAAAAAGTGGTCAACGAGCGATCCGCAGTGAACCGGGAAGCGATCGATACCAAAGTGACCAGGCGCGGTCGGTCAGGGATACCATGGCTGAAGCTGCGTGCCTGATTGGTTACCGGACCCTTGAATTGCCGGCTTTGCGTTGTTCGGAGCGCTGCCGCGCGACCTGTCGGATGAGGAATTACGCCGAATTCGAGATCGGGGATGCACTTCTGCGCGCGGTTGCCGTACAATGCGTCATGCGTTCCCGATCCGCCGTGACCGGGCATTGTTTATCCACGACGTCAAAATTGGATTCATTATGACTACCGCTCCGCAACACATTGCCTGCCTGATGGCATTGCTCACCCTTGGCTCCCTGGCTGGCTGCAGCTCGGAGAAGAAACCTGTGACTGCGGAAAGTAGTCAGTACAAGATGGATACGGAAAAGGAAGACGCTACCGTCGCCGCGAATTCGTCGAACGTGAATCCAGAATCGTCAGCAACGGCATCTCCAGCGGTGGACGCGACGGAGAGTGAACCCGCGAATCCAATCGACTTGCCGCCGACCAGTCCACCGGTTTCGGATGAAACACCCGCCCCGCGAACGTACACGGTTCCCAGCGGACCACCGGCCGAACTGACAGCTTTCATCTCGATGCTCGACGAGCGCTTTGCGGAGCTGCAGAACTCGCCTCCAGAGGTTTCGCAATCCGTGCACATTGCCATGCTGCAAGGCGACCCGCAGGCGATGCGGGCTTTCCAACTGGCCCAGCAGGCGCAGGAGGACGAGCAGATTCGGGTACTGAACGCAAAGCTGGAGGCTTCGGAAGCGCTGTTGGACAGTAAGGAATCGACCGAAGAGTCGCGCTTGCAAGGACGGCGCTCGCAGCTCGAAGCCCTCACCAGCCTGGTGCCGTACGACGATTCCCATGTGGACCGCTTGACCGAACTGGCGCGGGAGCTTTCGAAAGACCCGAATGCCGATCTGGCATCGTTGGGGCGATCGGTCCTGTTCAATTCCGATTTCGTCAAGAAGCTTGGCGATGGAACGATCACCGCCGCGGAGGTGCTGGCCGAGGGAAAAGCAATTCTGGCGGAATCACCCAAGACCGAGGCCGTATTTGTTGGAGTCCAGCAGGGTGTGAGCAAGATGTTCGAAGGCGAACACTACGACGAGGGACTGGAACTGCTCACGGCACTGGGCAACGCGTATGAAGATAGCGAAGACGAACGCCTGGCCGGCGCCGCGGCACAGATGCTCAATCAGCGCGACCAGATCCGAGTTGCCATCAAGATGGATCAAGTGCGGCAGGGAAACCAGGAAGCGAAAGCCGAGCTGGTGGCGGCGGTGAAAGATGTTGTCACACGCAACGGCGCCGGTTTTGACTCGTTCGAACTCGTCTCCCAGGTCGCTCGCGGGATGGAGTTTTCGGGCGAGATCGAAACGGCAAAACAGCTTTACGAAATCATCAAGTCAGCGTTTGCGGAATCCCAGAATCCCGAACTCGCCGAATTCGCTTCGGCCACGACCGAAAAAGCAGCGACGCGACTGGCGCTGGTCGGCGGTCCTGTCGAGGTTACGGGGACCAAGCCGGGTGGCGAACCGATCGACTGGGAAAGCTACCGCGGCAAGGTCGTGCTGCTGGACTTCTGGGCCACGTGGTGCCGACCCTGCATCGCCGAACTGCCTAACCTGATGGACAACTACGAGAAGTATCACGAGCATGGTTTTGAAATCGTCGGCATCAATATCGACGACAGCCCGGAGGACATGGCCGGCTTTCTGGCTCGGAATCCCTTGCCCTGGTTCAGCGTGCGGCGTGACGACGTACCCGAACAGGGTTTCGACAATCCCAACTGCGTCAAGTTTGGCGTCGATGGCATTCCGTTCCTCGTACTGGTCGGCCGCGACGGCAACGTCCTTGCCCTGCACACTCGCGGTCCGCAATTAGGTGAACGGCTGGCCGAACTGT
This sequence comes from uncultured Planctomycetaceae bacterium, assembly GCA_937967665.1. Classification (GTDB taxonomy): domain Bacteria; phylum Planctomycetota; class Planctomycetia; order Pirellulales; family Pirellulaceae; genus CALBSZ01. The sequence goes on along the minus strand of CALBSZ010000354.1, from coordinate 781 downwards.
TTCCCGACGTCGACGTTCCGAGCGAAGATCCTGCTGCGGATCCCGCCACGCCAGACGGCGTAGCGCCACCTGCCGATGATGTCGAGGACCAGCAGGCTGGTGAAGACAACGACGTCTCAGGCAACGTCAACGATGCGGCTGAAGGGGAGTTGATCGGGAAGTAGGTTTAGCGCCTTGATGAACTTGCCGCCGTTCTCATACCAGCCGTGACGGCTGAAGCGGCACCAGTTCAGATTCATCAGGAACGAAATCCATTGCTCGTTGGCGCACTCCAGCGACACGATGACGCGCCGATGGACCAGCGGTGTTCGATAGTAGAAATCCAGCCCGCGTTCGCCGAGGTGCTTTCCCAGTACCACGATCGTTTCATTGGCGGGCGTGATGCCATCGTCCTCGACCGGCGTCAAGTGGATCGGATAGGGGAACGGAAAGCGTCGTGAATGCCGCCGGTCGTTTTCCGGTACCGCCTCGCTATGCTGGATCAGTCTTTCGACGCCCGCCTTGATTTCGTTGAGCGGCGAGGAAAAGGGACCTTCGGATTTCAAGACTGCCTGCCCCGACATGTCGCTACCTCGGATGAAGTGTGAGTCGCATGGTCGTGTTGCGTCGGCATCGCCGTTCACCACACGCACGGTGAAGGAACAGGCCTCGGTGACACGCGCTGCGCTCTGGTTGTTGATGTGGTTCTTACGGAACCGACCGATTGCCGCCGACCAGCCGCCGTACCGGGTGTCGTGGCTGGTCTGTTGAACGTTGGCTTTGTCAGATCGAAATGCTGGAA
>CALBSZ010000353.1 GCA_937967665.1 uncultured Planctomycetaceae bacterium | reverse complement strand
TCGCGCTGGCGCCGGATCGCGCTGGCGCCGGATCGCGCTGGCGCCGGATCGCGCCGGCGCCTGCGGCTGGGGGTTAAACGATTTGATCACGGGCACTGAACCGGGGCTGCTACACATCCAACCGAACACTGGCCAACGAGGCACCGCCGCACCGAATGTGAGGTTTCCCTGGATGTCGAACCTAACTGGCCCGCGCGATATTGTGGAGCAGCGCTGCAGCGCAGGCGCGAGCAAACTCGGGATCGTTAATGTCGCAGTCCATTTCGACGATGTCGATGTGACTCCGCAGCTGATCCTTGAGCGCCGCAAACAGTGACTGATCGGCTTCCGGATCGTGAAACGGCTGGCCGGGTGCGCTGATGACACTGACAGCCCGGCGGGGAAGCAGCAGCGTTGTTGCTGCCGTGTAGGCGTTAAGCTTTTCGGCCAGAATGCGACCCAGTTGGGCGCATTCGCTGGCGCACGTGCGCATCAGCGTGACCTGCGGATTGTGAACATAAAATGTGCGATTCGCGAATTGGCTGGGGATCGATTCCCGCGGCCCGAAATTCACCATGTCCAGACAGCCGGGCACAACGACAGCCGGCACGCCGGCAGCAGCAGCGGCGTCAAGTCGTCGCGGACCGGCTGACAAGACTCCTCCCACCAGCTCGTCCGCCCATTCGGTGGTGGTAATATCCAGGACGCCAGCCGCCATTCCGCTTTCGATCAGTCCTTCCATGGCGCGGCCGCCGGTGCCTGTGGCGTGGAATACCAGCACTTCGTAGCCGGCGTCTTCCAGGACCTTCCTGGCCATGTTCACGCACTCCGTCGTATTGCCGAACATGCTGGCCACGATCAGCGGCTGGTCGTCGCCCACCGTCTCGCCGGCAGCGACCATGCCGCAAATGGCGCCTGCCGCCTGGCGAAAAATAGTCTTCGATAGCCGATTCAGCCCGGACACATCCACGATGCTGGGCATCATCACAATGTCCTTGGTGCCGACGTATTCCGCGGTATTTCCGCTCGCCAGTGTCGATACCATGAGTTTCGGGAACCCGACTGGCAGCGCCCGCATGGCGGCCGTGGCGATGGAAGTGCCGCCTCCGCCGCCCAGCGAAATCACCGCGTCGATGGTACCGTCACGTTGCAGTTGCCCCAGCATCAGGGGCGCTGCCGCGGCCATCGCCGCGACGCATTCGCCGCGGTCCGCACGCCGCAGCAGGGCGTCCAGATCGATGTTTCCAACCGCCGCAACCCGCTCGCGCGTAATGTCCGGATCGACCTGAGGCGGCCCGCCCGTACCCACGTCGATCAAGATCGCGTGGTGACCCTGTTCGCGCACGAGCGACGCGAGGAACGCGTGTTCATGCCCTTTGGTATCGAGTGTTCCGAGGACGGCGACCGTGGCCATGTTCGCATCTCGATGACGGTTAGGTGAGTGGAATCTGCTTGAATTGACGAGTCAGTTCCGTCAGGCTGTCTTCAAAAGCCATCCGCTCCAGACTGGACGCGCCTACAAACCCGACGGCAGCCGTGTGCTGGTTGATGTACGCCGCATCCTCGGGCGTCGCGATCGGGCCGCCATGCGACAGGCAGATGACATCGTCGCGCGCTGCCTTGGCCGCCGCCGCGATCGCCTGCACGCGCTGCGCGGCTTCGTCCAGCGAACAAGCCGCGCCGGTCACGCCCACGGAGCCACCAACGGTCGTGCCGACATGGGCGATCACCACATCCGCTCCGGCTGCCGTCATGGCCGATGCTTCCTCGGGCGTGGCAACGTAGACGATTGTAAACAAGTCCATCTTCCGAGCGACCGCGACCGTTTCGATTTCCTTCTGGACACTCATTCCCGTTTCCTCCAGGATTTGCCGGAAGTTGCCGTCGACAATGCAGTGCGTGGGGAAATTATTGATCCCGGAAAAACCCATGTCCTTCACTTGCAGCAGCCAGTGCCACATGCGTCGCCGCGGGTCGGTGGCATGCACCCCGCAGATCACCGGCGTCTCGTCGACGACGGGCAGGACTTCGAATTCGCCAATTTCCATCGCCACGGCATTCGCGTCGCAGTAGGCCATCAGACCGGCGGTCGAACCGTGGCCCGACATGCGGAAGCGCCCGGAGTTGTAGATGATGATCAGGTCGACGCCCCCCTTTTCCAGGAACTTCGCACTAATCCCGGTTCCCGCCCCCGCCGCAATGATCGCTTCTCCGCGTGCCAGAGTCGCGTGCAACCGTTGCAGCACTTCGTCTCGCGAATAGGGATTCCCTCTCCCTGTCCAGGGATTCGGCATGATGTCCATCGTCCTTTCTATGACTCGCTTCGTTACGTGCCACGAGTCTACGTGTTTTTGCCGCCGACGCCATGGGTTCGCGTCCGCGATTTCTGAGCTTGGCGACATCTGCTTGCGCGGCGAGCCAGGTGTTCTCCCCAGCAGGAACTTCCGCGCCACCTCCAAACGATTTAGCGGCCGCCAAACCAACGCTTGAGTTTGGAATTGAAAGCGCTGAGCGCCTTTCCTTCGGTGTCGTAAATACTCAGCACCTTGTGCAGCATGGTTATTTGAAACACCTCGTAGATCTTTGGCGAAATGTTACACAGCTTTAGCGTGACCTGATCCTTCTGGCACATTTTGTGTAGACGCATGATCTGCGAGATCATGTAGGAACCCAGAAAGGTGACGCCCTGGAAATTCAGTAAGAGCTTTCGATGGACGGTCGATTCCAGCGTCAGCTTTTCAAATTCGGCCCCGATCTTTCGAATCGTGGGTTCATCCACGATGTTGGCCATCTTGAAGGTGACGACGATGACGTCATCCGCTTCACGGATATCGAGCATGTCCATTTTGTGGTTCCTGAGCGCCTGGCAGAGTGTCGTCGCGATTCTATCGCGCAAACCGCTCATTGGGAATCAGGACCGGCGGCGCGCACGGTAGGCATGGCGACGAGATCGACGGAAAAGAGTACCGCGGCGGCAGCTCCAGATAGCGATTGCGATAGTGACGCGGGACCGTTGCGGAACGAAACACGCGTGTCGATTCTGTTGCGATCCTCTGCTCCGGAAGTGGAGTACCCGATACCACTTTCGCGGCAGGCGGCAAATCGGTCACCGCAGGCGGCGTCGCGGCGGGCATCGGAACGCGTTCTTGTTTGGCGTCGAAGATCGCACGAATTGCCGACTCCGACAAGGCTCGATCAAATACCGCGACATCCTGCAGTTCGCCGTCAAACGGCCGGTCTCCGGCCCCGGATGGGTTGTCGCCGATCCAGGCATGGCAATGCGCATTGACCGTAACTCGGCCGGACTGACGTGCCGAGCCGACACATTTGCCGTCGAGATACAACCGCATTTCGGCACCGTCGTAGACGGCCGCGGCAAACGACCAGCGGCCCAACGGTAATTCACCTTCGTCGGCGACCAGTTCGACGGTCCGGCGGTCGGCTTTGAGTCGGAAACGCAGGCGAATCTTCCCCTCCGCTTCGCAGGTACTCAGCATCCAATAATGTTCGTCCGCGTTCGTGCCGTTGGCCTTGGACAGAATCCGCGCATCGTCGACGTGGAAGCTCCGCGGCTTCAGGCACGCCAGGATTGTCAATTGGGGCGCGTCGACGTCCAGTCGACCGACGTCGATATGGCCACGGCCATCGAATGCCCGGCCAGCCACGCCGTGACGCTGGCCGTGGTGCGAACCAACTTGATCCACGGCGATCGTAGAGTCCACCGGGTCATCCAGCCGCCACCAGGCTATCGGATCGTTAGACGCATAGCCGTCATTGAGGCTGCGGTATCGAGGCCGCTCGACACGCTGCAGCGACCGGACCTGCTCCGCGGTAAGTGCGACCGAGTGAATGGTCACGTCATCCAACTGGCCGGCATAGAAATCGTTCAGCGGCGCGGCACGCTCGCTTTCGCTGACCATGGTGCTTGCCGCGATCACCAGCGGTTCACGGTTTTCGGCGATGCCGCCCTGATACGGATTACTGTCTTTCAATTTGCCGTGGATGTACAGCTTCATGCCACCGCTGCCGAAGGTGAAAGCGACGTGAGCCCACTGTGCATCCATAATCCCATTGGAACGGATCTGGTGACTTTCATCGTCGCTCTGCAAACGGGCGATCACTTCGCCCCGATCGACCGAAATGGTCAAGTGCCCGCCGCTGCCGAATCCGTTCGCGTCTTTGGAGAACAAACCTTGGAGTTCGTACACGCTGTCCGCGCGCATCCAGAACGCGATCGTGCCACGGCTTAACTGCAGCGAACGTGTGTGTGGAATGCGGAGAAAGGAATCCCGGCCATTGAATCGAGCCGAAGCCAGCGAGCCGTCCGACGGAGAGGCTGGTTCGCCCAACGCGACGCCGTTCTGGTACCAGCCATGGTTTGCCCCCGCCTCGTCACGCGCCAACCTTGGGGAGAGATCGTGAAACCGCCAGCGCGCCACCAGTGGATCGTCGGCGAGCAGGCTGCCGGTGATCGTTACGAACAAAAAAAGAACAGGAAAGACGTAGTTGAGTCGTCGCAGCATAACTAGACCTCGTGCAAGTAGATGGCAAGCCGAACGTCTAGTATAGAGCTTAGATTTCGCGGTTCAACTCATTTCGCCGCAGCCGCTGAAGTTACTTCAGGCATTCCGGAAGCGTCACGGTCAGGGGTGCGCCGGCGTAGACCCCGATGCGATCCGTACCGTCTTTGTGCAGCAGTTGCTTGGGGCCACTGAGGTGATACGTATCGTCGTTGAAATCCGCGTTCAGTTGATGGTTGATCGCCCCGCCGGTGCCGACATAGGGCTTGTGCATTTCCAGTCGCGAGGCGTCCGGGACCAGGCGGCATACATTGTTGTCCAGGATGACAGGATCGGAGTTGTCGCTATGTATTCCAAACACCGGCGCGGTCCAGCCCGGTCCTTTCATCGCGTCGACCAGATTTCGCTCGACCTGGCAGGCTCCTTTACCGCGAATACTGATGCCGAACGTGCTGTCCCAATCCGAGTTCTGTAGATTGGCAATCGTATTGTGCCGCACCGCCAGGTCTCGCGGCTGTACGATGAGCATGCCAAAGACCGAATCCCAATCGTTCTCCGACGAATCGACGATCAAATTGTTCGCGACGATCCCGGAACATTGTTCGAAGTAGCAGCAGACCGCGTTTCCCCAATCGTGTTCGTGCAAGTCGGCAACCGTATTACCCTGAAACGAGAGGTTCTCGCAGCGGCGAAACATCGTGCCAAACAACATGCCGTGCGACCGCACGTTGGCCGACGAAAACACACAACCGTGAATCGATGCATTGGTCACGTTGTCCAGGCGCAACAGAACACAATCCGTCGTTGCCTCCCGGCCGCGAAACCGGCACATCAGGATTTGCACGTCGCGGATTCCGTCCGCTGCGTCTGGAGTTTCATCCGGCACATTGGTTTTATCCAGCGATCCGGATTCAGGAACTTCCCAGTCGTCCAGTTCGTCTTCTTGCCACAACGGATAGCCGATGCGCGCATTCACGAAAGTCAGGTTGATCAGGCGGATGCCATTCGCAAACCCGATCGTACCATCTAAAGTCACCGTGCCCGGTTTCCGGGCGGCCAGGGTCACGCCCTCTTTCAATCGGATGTCGCCGACGTAGTCGCCCGGTGCGATCATGACAACATTTCCCGGTTCGGCGGCGTCGATCGCCTTCTGGATCGATGGATACTTGCCAGGTACCTTAATGAGGTTACCGCTTGCCGCGAAGCGGACGTCGAGCATCTCGGCGGGCGCGGCGTACGACTTCGGCTTGGGCTCCGCGGCCGCAGTCTCGTCTGACGGAGGCGCTTTCGTAAAGGGGTCGGGCGCGGGAATAGTGTCTTTGGTGAGTTCCCTGGCGGTGTCTTTCACAAAGTCATCGGACGCCAAAACGGTCCCAAACCAGACTGCCCCAGCCAGCCAACCCACACCGGAAAACCCTGCCAGGACCAGCAGCACCATCATTAGCGAAATCAACGACGAACGCCGCAACTTCTTCTGGCTAGAGGGTTTATGGTCCATGACAGGCCTCCAAGCTGAATCGAGGTGAAGCGCAACAAACCTACTATTCAAACAGACGTGTATCCCGTCAAGTTTGTTTCCAAAAAATGAGGATAAACTTCCGCCGCGAGCGCATACAGCCTCGTTCTGGCGGAGTCCTCCGCTGCGGTTAGCGCAACCGATGCACAGTGTTGTGAATCAAGCCGTTGAATGATTCGCCGCTGGCATCCTGTAACGCATAGCGAATCGACATGCACCAGGTCGGCGCGATATCGGGGATAACGAGCTGTACGGTACGGCCGTCACTCGACACACGAACATCGGCAACCTTCAGGGATTTCTCGTTGTAATGCTTGGAACCGTAGCTGGCGGTGCGCTTCAAGTCCCAAACGCGTACTTCGTAGTTGGCGGCGTCGGTGGCCGTACCGGGATCGACCGCTTCCGTGAACGTGATGCTCATTCCCTGTTTCGTAGCGTGCAAGCCAACGGGAAGATGAGCTGGTTTGCCGGTGTAACGCACTCGATAAAAGCCACCGGGCTGGTTTTGACTACCGGCCCAGGCGAACATGCCGCACGCATACAGTTGTCCGTCGACGGGGTGGAAGCGGCCGCGCATGACGCCCGTGGGAAACTGCGGGATCGGCAGTTCGCACATGCCTCCTTGCTTCTGGCCATCGATATCCTCAAAGGGCACAACGTACACCTTGCCGTAGCCGTACGAGAGATTCAGCAGCGAGCCGTTCAGCGGCCCCCACTTTGCCCGCGGGTCCACCCACAGGAGTTCGGCGGGTGAACGATCGAAGGAATTCGTAATCCAGCAGAGCGGCTGTTCCATGGCTTCGTCGGACGAGTCAGTGACGTCGTGGTAACCAAACATATTCCCGTAAAAGCCGCCCTGGTGAACCCAGTTGATGCGATTCTTCGGGTTCCAATGTCCTTCCTGATCGGTGACGATGAACGTGCCGTCGGGATTCAAGCAAACACCGTTGGCCGCGCGAAAACCGTTAGCGACGATTTCCGTGCGCTGGCCGTCTTTCGACACTTTCAGCAAAGTGCCGTGATGGGGCACGAGCGCCTTGAGGGCGTGCCGCGCGGACTTGGCGTAGTAGAAATTCCCTTCTGCGTCGGTTTGCAAGCCCATCGCGAATTCATGAAAGTGATCGGTCACTTGATGGTCGTTGTTAAAGCATTCGTAGTAGTCCGTCTCCCAGTCGCCATTCAAATCGTGCAGCACGCACAACTGATCGCGGCAGGTGAGGTAAACCTTGCCATCTACATAACGCACGCCCAGCGGCTGAAACAGTCCACTGGCGATTCGCTGCCAGGTCAATTCGTCGTTCGTGTCGATGCCGTCCACTTTCCACACGTCGCCGTCCCAGGTGCTGATGATTGCGGATGTTCCGTTCGGAAGGAAATCGAAACCCCCGAACCGCACCTGGCAGAACCAGGGGTTCACCGCGGGACGCGTGAAGACGTCCACCGCGAAGGCCCGATCGTCCTCGCCGCTGTGTCCGCGGGTCTTGATTTTCGCGGGCCAGCGTGCCGGACCTCCCGCCGTAAATTTCGCTGGATCGAAGCGGTCACTGCCATCGCGCACGGCCGCGGCCAGCTCTTCCGGCGCCACGGCCGAATGCGTTCGCGCTGTCCAGACGACAAAATGGAGCGGCACTTTACCGGCGGGGATCTTCAGTCGCAAATCGCCTTGCTCCGTCGTCAGCCATTCGATTCCTTGGATCGTTGTGGAAACGCCCGCCACCAGGAAGCCGTCGTGAGCGTCCAGAGTTGTCGCCGTGGTGGTGGGGTTCGTGACGACCTTGCCAACTCCGCTTTGCTTCCCCCACACGGCAACCTGCCAGTCCTTGCTGGCGAACGTCCTTAGCGAGGCTCCGGAGGTCTGCCCCCGCGCGACTTGCAAGACCATGTCCTTGTCTCGCGGACCGATATTGAAATGCCGCTCATAAACGTTCGACTCGCCCACGGTCGTCAGCGCGGGCGATTCCAAAACGTCCGCCTTACCGACCGTGTAGCTGACCATCGTCCGCTGGCCATGATGATAAAGCCCCTTGTACTGTGCCCACGGACGAGGGAGCGGTCCGTAGGCGCGGTCATCCCGGCCGCGCAGGCGCGGGTCTTCAAAGCTGCCGGTGTCCGGGTCGCCCCAGCCCGGACCCGTTTTGTTTTCCCATTCGAGGTTGCCCACGATGCGGGGATGAACGCCGTGACGACCATTAAACATGATGCCGTTGTAATCGATAAAACCCTGGCCGCTCCAAGCCGCCGCTACCCGCATGGTATCGTGATCAAAGATCATCCAATGGCGCCCCTTGGCGACGCCTCCGCCGCCCGCGTCCAAGCGCATGGCAATTCCCTTGTACGCGAAATTCGATCCGTCATTGCCGATTTCGTACGTGTGCACCAGGCTGGGCCCGTAATCCATCTGGCTCCACGGTTTAATCGCCGACGGCTTGGGCCCGCGCGTGTCTCCCGCCGGCAGACTCGCCAGGTATTCGTCGGTGATTTCCGTCAGTTGCGACGGATTGTGAGGCTTCAAATAGGCTTCCCGGATGTAATGGATCACGTCGTACTTCTGCTCCGGCACCATCCACGTTTGCGCGATCATCATGCCGAAGCCGCGAGTCAGGGTTTGGTATTGGCTGTACGGATCCGCTCCGTTTTTGAACGCCTCGGAAGCGAATCGACGCGACGTCGGCAAGGAACCCGGCTGGTCCTTGGTGCCGTGGCAGTTGATGCACAGCCGTTTGTAAATCGCCTCGCCGCGCTGGAAGCTTTCCTGATCCCAACTGGTTAGAAGTCCAGCGTGATCGATATGTTTTTCGTATTCCGGCAGCGGCCGCACGGCGTAGAGATGCGGCGCCGGCTTGAGTGTCGCGGCCGCCAGCGCGCCGCCGTCGCGAAGTTCCATGATGTACTTGGTAAGGTCCAGAAACTGTTGCCGGCTGGTGAGCAAGTTCATTAATCCGGACGGCATGACCGACTTTTCGCCCGGTACCAGTTCTTCGATATCCTCGTTCGGAATCGTGATCACGTCGCCGATCCTGGCAGCATCGAGTAGCTGTACGGCGTTGGCCGTTTTCTCCTTGAGCAGACCGGTCAACGATTTGCCGTCGACCGTAATCAGGCTGACCGTTTCAAAATTCAGCTTGATCACTTTCGATGGTTCCAGCAGCGATTCCACCAGATAGATGTCAGGTGCTTGCGGCGGAATCTTCGTCAAGTCGGGGCCCAGCGGCGACGGGCCGTCCCCGGCCGCGTGGCACTTGGTGCAAAGCATGTGCTGCTGGTAGAACAGGATCGCGCCCCGCCGCGGATCGCCGAAACGCCTGGCGGCCACGGCTAATTCGGCCGAACCTTCCGCCAGCAATTGTTGTTCGAGTGTTTCTTGAGCAGTCGCCGGGGAGGTTGTTGCGGAGAGCAAGAAGGCAATCAGGAAAGTCGATCGGTTCATGGAGCAGGACCTTAAGGGGGCATCTGCGGTCGCGCGACCACGTGCCGTTTGGTTGGTTGGCGTAACAGGAGCTTCGAGCGGCTACTTTTTTTCCCTCTTCGCCTTGGACTTCCGGTCGGGATCTTGACGCGTGGCGGGCCGCGGGACGACGGCGAGGCCCAAGACCAGGCCGAGAACCACGAGGGCGTAACCGAGCAGGAAGTTAGCGAGCAGGAAGGGGAATGTCATGGCGATTCAGTGGCTTTCTGCAAATCTTTTAAAAGTCGCGTCCCGGCGAACCTGTAGCTCGCGGCGCACGCGAATACATGAGTCAGAACGCTCATCCTGCATTCTAGCCATCGGGACGGGACGATGCCACATGCGGCCAACCGTTTCGAACCTGGACAAGCCGCTTCAGGCGAGGATTTCGTGGATCTTGGCGACCACCGCATCGATCCCGTCGGCCATGGAAACCTCGTGCGTTTCTTTGGCGGACAGATCCTTCACCTGGCACGTCTGATTCTCAAATTCGTTGCGACCGGCGATACAGGCAATTCGAAATCCGCGGGTATCCGCGTATTTCAGCTGCTGTCCGAGTTTCTTCGAGTCCGGAAACAGCTCGACGCGCAACCCAACCGCCCGCAATTGGGCCGCGAGCCGAACGTAGCGCGGCAGCTGTTCTTGATCAAAGAACGGAATGAAGACATCCGCCGGTGTTCGGACAGCGTCGATCCTGCCCAACTCTTCCATGGCCGCCAGTAAACGGTCTAAACCTAAAGACGCGCCGATTCCGGGCAACTCCTGCTTGGTGAAGAGTCCCGCCAGATTGTCATAGCGACCACCCGAGCAGACGCTGCCGATACCGGGCAGTTCTGTCAAGAATGTTTCGAAGATCGCACCGGTGTAATAGTCCAGCCCGCGGGCAATGGAAACATCCAGCTTGATCCGCTGGGCGTCAACGCCCGCCGCGGTGATCCCGTTGAGGATCT
>CALBSZ010000352.1 GCA_937967665.1 uncultured Planctomycetaceae bacterium | reverse complement strand
CGAGCCATCGAAGAGTTCAGCCAAATGGGGGCTGGCTTTGCAATCGCCATGCGAGATCTGGAGTTTCGCGGAGCTGGTAACGTTCTCGGCACGCAGCAGAGTGGCCATATCGCGGCCGTCGGCTATGAACTCTATTGCCAGCTCTTGGAAAACGCCGTCCGCAAACTTCAGCATAAACCACCGCACATGAAGGCCGATGTCGATATCGACTTGCCCGTCGAGGCGTACTTGCCGGCCGGTTACGTCACCGACATGCGGCAGAAGATCGACATCTACCGGCGGCTCTGCCGCGTTTCCACCTTCGACGAAATCGAAGACTTGCAGAGCGAAATGGTGGATCGTTTCGGCGACATTCCCGCGCCGGTGGCGCAATTGTTCGAATTGGCCCGGCTGCGCATGAACGCCGCCGTCTGGCAGATCCACAGCATTTTCGAGGAAGACGGTTACCTGGTGTTTCGCTACGCCAATCGCCGCCGCATCGAACAGTTGGCGCGCGACAACGCGAAGCGGCTGCGCATCGTGGACGAGGAAAGCGCCTACGCGAAGATCCCCCCCGGGTTTGCCCGTCTGGACCTGGTTAAAACCATCCTTCAGAAGAGAAACGGGGACAGGTCCAGTTATTGACAAGATGGGTGCTTTCTCTATCATGGGGGGATGCCTAGAACAGCACGAGCGGCGCCCGGGGGGATGGTTTATCACGTTCTTAATCGTGGTGTTGGCAAGCAGGACCTGTTTTACAACGATGACGACTATCTTGCGTTCGAGAGGGTGATTCAGGAAACACTCGCAAAACGGCCGATGCGAATTCTGGCATACTGTCTAATGCGAAATCATTGGCATTTTGTCCTCTGGCCTGAGAACGACGGTGACTTAGGGCGCTTCATGCAACGTCTCACGATCACCCACGCCACACGCTGGCAGAAGCAAAACAACATGGTCGGCTTTGGACATGTCTACCAGGGGAGATTTAAGTCCTTCCCTGTCGAAACAGAAGGCTACTTCTACAACGTGGTTCGCTATGTTGAGCGAAATGCTCTTCGTGCGAATGTTGTAAGACGAGCGGAAGATTGGCCGTTTGGCAGTCTATGGATTTCACAGCATGGCACAACGAAACATCGCGCCATGCTTTCCAAGTGGCCGCTGCCTCGTTTCCGGAACTGGGTCGAGTACGTCAACGAACCCGAAACGGAGGCCGAGTTGACCGCGTTGCGTCAAAGCAGCCTGCGTGGAACGCCGTACGGTAGTCCGGAGTGGGTCACGAAAACGGTTAAGCAATGGGGCCTCGAGGCCACAACGCGACCGCCCGGCAGGCCCCGGAAACTATAAACTGGACCTGTCCCCGTTTCTTTAGAGCGTGGCGTCGCGGTGGGCCAGTTGGCGGCAGGTGCGGACGATGCCGTTGGTGTCGAGTCCCAAATCGGCGAGTAGTTCGCCGCGCTCACCGTGCTCGATGAATGCGTCCGGGATGCCCAGTCGTTTGAGTTGCCGGGTATCGAGTTCCAGATCCACAGCTGCCTCCAGGAACGCGCTGCCAAAGCCGCCGGCCAAGGCCGCCTCTTCAACGGTCACGACGAAAGCACATTCGCTGAACGCTCGCTGGACCAATTCGCGATCAATCGGTTTTACAAAACGGGCATTCACGACACCGATTTCCAGTCCTTCTTTCTTCAGCACGTCGGCGGCTCGCAGGCATTCGCACAGCAGCGTCCCGCAGCAGACGATCACGCCGTCGGGGCCCCAGCGCAACACTTCTGCTTTGCCGAGTTCGACGGGAACGCGGTTGCCTTCGATGGTTTCCGCCGTCGTCTTGGGATAGCGAACGGAGCAGGGGGCCTCATGCTGCAAAGCGAAATCCAGCATGGCTGACAAGTCGCTGGTATCGCCAGGCGCCATGACGACCAGGTTCGGGAACACACGCAAATAGCCGAAGTCGAACACGCCGTGATGCGTTGGACCATCGGGGCCTGTCAAGCCGGCGCGGTCCAGCATGAAGGTGACGGGCAGGTTCTGCAGAGCGACTTCCTGGAAGATCTGATCGTAGCTGCGTTGCAGGAATGTACTGTAGATATCCACGATCGGCTGCAGCCCGGCTTTGCACTGCCCGGCGGCGAAGGCCACGGCGTGCGCTTCGCAGATGCCGGTATCGAAAAACCGATCCGGGAATTCGTCGCGCACTTTTTCCAGTTTATTCCCCTGGCACATCGCCGCGGTCAACACGGTGACGCGGGGGTTGTCGCGCATCTGATTGGCAATGGCTTCGCTGGCGTAATGCGTGTAGGCCTTGGAACCACCTCGCTTTTTCGTTTCCGGCGGCAACTCGTCTTCGGCCAGCGCCGGCGGGGTATGGAAATAGACAGGGTCCGCGGCAGCCGGTTGGAAGCCGTGCCCTTTTTCCGTGACCACGTGCAACAGAATCGGGCCCTCCATGCCCTTGATCATCTTCAGGTACTTGCGGATCAGCGCGATATCGTGGCCGTCGATCGGTCCCAGGTATTGGAAGCCAAGATCTTCGAAGAGCATACCGCCGTGCAAGCCCGCTTTGGCGGCCTCTTTCAATTGAGCCAGGAAGCGTTCTGTCGGGTCGCCCAGCAAGGGAACTTTGTTGAGTACACGAACGACATCGTGCTTCAACCCGGCATAGAAATTGGTTGTCCGCAGCTTGTCCAGATACGACGCCACGCCACCCACGCGCGGACAGATGGACATCTTGTTGTCGTTCAGGACCATCAGCAGATTGTTCAAACCGCTGGCATTATTCATGGCTTCGAAAACGATGCCCGAGGGGAAGGCGCCGTCGCCGATGACTGCCACCGCATGACGATCGGCGTCGCCCAACACTACGTCTCCCGACCGCAAGCCGATCGCGGTCGAAACGCTGCACCCGGCATGACCGGTCATGAACAGGTCGTATTCACTTTCCCGCGGGTTCGGATATCCCATGAGCCCGCCCTTTGTCCGCATCGTGCTGAATTGCGAATAGCGGCCCGTAATCAACTTGTGCGGGTAGACCTGATGTCCCGTGTCCCAGATCAAGCGGTCGCGGCGAAAGTCAAAGACGCTGTGCAGCGCCAAACTCAGTTCCACCACCCCCAGGTTTGACGCGAAGTGGGCGGTCCGCTGCCGGACAAGATTGCAGAGCACGTCGCGCATCTCGGCAGCGACATCCTTCAGTTCCGCCACGGACATGCCGTGCAGATCGATCGCCGATTCAATCTTGGAAAGGTGGGGATGCATGCGTCACTGAGTCCTCTCGAGAACGTACCTGGCCAGCGAAATCAGCGGCGCCGCCCGTTCACCAAAACACGCCATCGCTTCACAGGCCTCCTGGATCAACGTTTCTGCCCGTCGACGGCTTTCCTCGACACCTAACAAACCGGGAAAGGTTAATTTGCCGAGTGTCGAATCCTTGCCGGTCTTCTTTCCCAGTTGCCCTTCCTGGCCGTGAACGTCGAGCAAATCGTCGACGATTTGGAATGCCAGGCCCAGCTTTTCCCCGAACGTGGTGAGCGCCTGCAACCGAGTTGCGTCAACACACGCCACAATACCGCCCAATCGCAGCGAGATTACAAACATAGCCCCCGTTTTTCGGTGATGGATGGCTTGCAGGTGGTCAATTCCGCCGTCGGAGTCCTGAGCGTTGAGGTCGTCGACCTGGCCGCCGACCAGTTTCGTCGCCCCGGCGGCGGTGCTCAATTCCGCAATGCACTGCAGCGCCACATCCGCTGGTCGAATGCCGCCCGCGATCGTCTCGAAGGCCTGGGTCAGCAGGGCATCGCCGGCCAGGATCGCGGTGGCCTCGTCAAACGCCTTGTGGCAGGTCGGTCGGCCGCGACGCAAATCATCTTCGTCCATCGCCGGCAGGTCGTCGTGGATCAGCGAATACGTGTGGATCATTTCGACAGCGCAGGCAGCGGGCATTCCTGCGTTTGGTTCCGAACCGCAGGCTTCCGCCGCCATTAACACCAGCAGTGGCCGCAAACGCTTTCCCGGCGCCAGCAGACTGTGGCGGATCGCGTCACGCAGCCGCGCCGGACAACCCTCCGCGTAGTCGGTATATCGAGTCAGCGCGTCGTCGACTTCGGTCCGAAACGTCTCGGCGTATTTCAAGAAAACCTGCGTGTCGGCGCTGACCATGAAGCTCGCGGTGGTTCAAGTGCGAATCGATAACAAACGGCGTATTTTAGAACAGCCGGTTCTTTTCGTCCATGTCCGGGTCGGACTTGGCGTCCGGCTTCTCCGTGTGCCCGCGACGACGGGCGCGGGTTGCCGTCTGGTCCGCCAGCGACGTCTGGCCGTCTTCAAACGGCGTCGTCACCGGTCGTCCGTCCGCATCGACGCCCGCCAGCTGCTCAATCTTCCGTTCGGCCTGCTCCAGCGCCAAATAGCATTGTTTCAGGCACTTGACACCGTCTTCGTAGCGAGCCAGGGAATCGTTCAAGCCGAGTTGACCATCTTCCAATTCGTGCACAATCTGTTCGAGTTTCTGGAGCGATTCTTCAAACGACGGCGCTTTTGCTTCGCTGGCGGCTTTCTTCTTACCCAACTTACTACTCCACGTGCGTTACTTTGTTTCGGTCACTTTACTCTGAATGACGCCGCGGGCCAACCGTGTCGTGATCGTATCACCTGGTCGCACCTGGTTCGAATCGTGGATGACGCCGACCTGCTCGGATTGCGTCACGCTGTACCCGCGCGAGAGAACCGCCAGCGGGCTGAGCGTTTCCAGGCGGGCCGCGAATTCGGTGAGCGAACGTTCGGCGAGCTGTCGTTGCAGGCGAACGGCACGAACCGCGCGGGCTTCGCATTCGTCCAGCCGTCGCTGCAGGTCGTGAATGCGATCGAGCGGACGGCGGAAGGCGCGGTGACGCGACAGCGCTTCGAGCTGCGATCGGGATTGCGCTGCTCGATTCTGCAGGTTGCGCACCAGATGCTGCCGCAAGTGGCGAAGCTTGTCTTCCACGTCGGAAAGGCTCGGCACCACCAATTCGGCCGCTTCCGAGGGCGTGAGCGCTCGCACATCCGCTACCAGGTCGCAGAGCGTCACGTCGATCTCGTGACCTACGGCGGAAACCACGGGGATGGAGGAAGCAAATACTTCGCGGACCACGCGTTCATCGTTGAAACACCAGAGATCCTCCATGCTGCCGCCTCCGCGCCCCACCACCAGGACGTCGGGTGCCGGCCGCAGCTGATTGGCGACTTGAATGCCGCGAACGATTTCCGGAGCGGCCGCGGCGCCTTGTACGTTGGCCGGAATCACCAGCACTTCAATCGCCTTCCAGCGGCGGCGGACGACTTCCAGGAAATCGCGAATGGCCGCTCCCGTGGGACTGGTCACGAACGCAATGCGGCGCGGAAACGCCGGCAACGGCTGCTTGTGTCGAGGGTCGAAGAGGCCTTCGGCGTGCAGCTTCTGTTGCAGCTGTTTCAGCGCCAACTGAAGTTTGCCCAGCCCTTGGGGTTCGATGTTCCGGATAATCAGCTGGTAGACACCGCGTGGTGGATAGACGTCCACGCTGGCCTGGCAGATCACCTGCTGGCCGTCTTTCAACTCGAACGGCAGTCGCGACGCCGTGCTCCGCCAAATCACGCCGCGGATCTGCGCGTCGTCGTCCTTCAGGGTGAGATAAATGTGCCCCGATTTCGGCTGCGCCAAGTCGGAGATCTCGCCACCGACCCAGAGCGAAGGAAAGCGGCTCTCCAGCGCATCCTTGATCAGCCACGACAGCTGGGCAACCGTCAAAACAGAAGACTTGGATTCCGCGGTACTCACATTCGCCTTTCGTCTGCCTGTTTATGCAACGAGTCGGAAATAACTTCCGAACTTGGGATGTTTGCAGAATACATGGTTGATAGAAGAGGATGCAACGAAGGTAACGGAGGCAATGGCCGGTGTTGGCTCTGTTCCACGTTTACCGGCATGTTCTCCTTCCCAGGACAGGTCCTGGCCTACACCTGCTGTTCGAGCAACGGTTCGGTGCCCGGTGCAGCTAGGATTATTGCGCCAGCAGTTCGCGAATGCGTGGCTCCAGTTCCCCGATGCCATGGGCAACCGCCACGACGGTGCCTTGCTTGTCGACGAGGGCCATGGTTGGGAAAGCCCGAATGCCGTACTTCTGACCTGCTGCATGAGCCGGTTCGCCGGACAGCGTGGTCCACGGCAATTTGTTTTCTTCGAGGTATTCGGCCAGCGCTTCCAGGTCTTCGTCCAGGCTGACGCCCACCACGTCAAACGGTTGATCGGCCAAGGCGCTGCGCAGTACGGCAAGCTTCGGCATTTCGCGACGGCACGGCCCGCACCAGGTGGTCCAGAAATCCACGACAACCACTTTTCCGCGGTAACTCGCCCAATCGAACGGACCGCCCAGTTCATTCGTACCCGCCAGTTCCATCGGTTGACCGACGAGCGGCGATGCCGGTCCGCTGTCATCCGCCGCCAATTTGCGGCCGTAGGATGCCAGGTCACGTTCGGAACTCTTCGCAAACAACTTGCCAAACGTCTGGAAATACTTTTCGCGTTCCGCGGGGTCTGGAATCTGGTTGATCACCTTCACGGTACTGTCGGCCATCCGCAAGTACCGATTGTTTAAGGGAACCGACGAGTAATACGTTTCCAATTCGGCCAGCAAGGCGGTCGCATCCTGCTGTTCCTGTTTGACCGCGGCGTCTAAAGCCTTACGCTCGATTTTACAGAACTTCACTTCGGCCACGATTTTCTCGGCCGTTTCGTTCTTCATCTGCTCCGCAAATTCCATTAACGCCTGATCAGCCTCCTCGTCGTCCCATGCCTTCGCGCGCAGCGCGTCAAAGACCGCCAGGGCGGCAATCACGCGGTACTTCTCCTTCGTGTCGGCGTTGAGTATCCGTTGAGCCGCTTCCACAATTCCCTCGGTGTACCCCGGCCGCTGCTGGATGGCTTTCGGCTTATCCTGCATGTCGACGATGTAAAAGATTAGTTTGAAGGGCGAAAGGTCTTCTGCAGGAGCGTCGAGGTTCTGTTCGTGTGGGTGTTAGTCATGGTTCTATTCACGGGCGCCGTCCGTCTCCTCCGCCGACAGCGGCGTGACGAACCACAGGCAGGCCAGTCCGCTCAGCACCGCCGGAAGATATCTGTTCTGCATGGCAATCCTTTTTGACATCGTTTCACCCTTTAATTGGACCAGCGGATAACGCTCGCAACCGGCACGCTCGCATCCACTTTCGCCTGCGTACTCTGAACCCTTTATGATAGCACGCTGGGAAAGTTCGCGATATATCGGAGTTTGCGGCAGCTGGACGACGGGGACGTCCTGGCTTGCCGCAATTCCCGCCCTAGGCTGAAAAAAAAAGCCGAAACATCCCAATACACGATAGGGATGCTCGGCACCGCGATGCTACCAGATTGTCAAGCCTGCCAGCGACACGTACGGCGACGCCTTTCCTGGCTCACGCCACGGCCACACCATCGACAAACGCGTTCAAGATGTCCATGGTGGATACGATTCCGATCAGCCGGCCTTTGGCATCGGTCACGGGCAGTCGATGGACGCGGTTCCGCAGCATTTCGCGAGTGGCTTCGACGATGCTTGCTTCGCCCGAGACCGAGTTGACATGTTCGCACATGACCTCTTTGATCTGCTGGTCGGCCAGGCCCGCGTCGATCTTTCTCTGCAGCCACTGCCGCGTGTAGGGATCGGCGGCATTGAGTTGATCGAGATCGTTTTCGTGGTCGCATTCCAGGTCGACCAGATCGGTCGTGGACAACATGCCGATACAGCGCTGTTTGCTGTCTACGATCGGCAATGCCGAAACCCGGTTCTCCACCAGCAACTGCAGGGCAACTCGCAGAGAGTCATCGGGATACGCGGTGACAACGTCGCGGCTCATTACATCCTTTACACGAACATCATTGCTGTTTCTGGTCATTGCACTTCCTTCTTGTTAGAGCGTGTTTCGACACCGACGTTTCCGACAGGGCGAATCTCTTTCTGAGCCGTTACTTTCGACTGCCTTCTTCGTTGGGCGCCTCGCCAACCTGGTTACAACTAGCCTCTTCCGCGTCTCCTCGAACCTTCCTTCACATCCCTGTTCGTGGAAGCGAACAGGGACACGTTCCACAACAGACGACGGCTCACGATTACTCGAACAGGTCGCCTACGTTCTCCACGGCTTTGCGCACGGGATTGACGAGTCCATGACCCTGCTCCGACGCCTTCAAGTAGGCTCGCACCGCGGCACCGTGCAGTCCGGCGGCTTCGTATCGCTCGCCCAGTTCTTCGTAGCCGTTCAGCACGTTCATGCTCAAGTCCGTCGCCTGGTCCATGTGCTCTTCAGCTTCCTGTAGCATTTCGCGTTCCAGATAGAGCGGTCCGAGCACGTTGTGTGCCTTGCCGACAAAGTTGTCGGCCCCCATGGCATACATCAGGTCGCCAACGTTCGGTGGCACGACCGGCATGGCTGTCCGTTCCGCCGCGTCCCAATCGATCATGCAGAGTGGCTTGTCCCACGGAACGTTGCCAGCCAATTCAACGGCCCGCTCCAGTTCCTGGATGGCCGCCAGGCGGTACATGGCTCGTGTATTCGGCACAACGTCGATGTTCGCCAGCGAAGCCAACCGCGTCGTGTCTGGACGCAATCCACCGTCCCAGTCGTCGGCATAGTGGGCCCGTTGCAGGTGCAGGATGCCAGTAACGTAGTGGACCACGGCGTTATCGGGGTCCGCCTTCGCGGCCAGCTTCAAGGCCTGTGCCGCATTGTCGAATTCCAGCAGCCGCAGGTTGGCTTGCGCCATTGCCACATGCTTCCACACGGCGGTCGAACGCGGCATTTCCAGGCGATCCCACGCTTCAATCGCGCGCTCCCACGCTTCCGTCTCATGGTCGCCCAAGACAAGCCACAACTCGGAAGCCAGGTCAACCGACTGCATAACGGGCTGATCGGGTGTGGTCACAATGATCGGTGGATCAATCGTCAATGGCTGAGCGGCCTCGCGGGCCTGTTCCGGCAGTTCCCGAGGCTCGGGCAGTGTTCCTCGCGTGTTCGCCCCCGCTGCCGTCGAGGAAAGCAACGCAATCAAGGCCAACGCGGCAACAATCAGCAAAATCCATTTCGCAACCTCCGTTTCGATGTGGGTGTGCTTTTTAACGAACATCACGCACCTCCTTTCCTACGGAGAAAATGTTGGTTCTTCGATTCCCTAAATGGGCAAAGTGTGTGCCATCTGCCGGAAGCCTCGCACACCCCCGATTTTCCCGTAAGTTTCAACGATTACGGGATTTCTACGGGGACGGCAACGCCGGCAAAACGCTCACATGAGCGCAGTAGCGCGCAAGGGTGCACAGTGCTGTCTCACGCTCTGTTTGCGCAGTGTCCTCCGGACAGCAAGAACGGAGGAAGTGGCCTGCCCCGCGGAAAACGGCAACCGCGTTCGCAAGTCGCAGTGGAGGCGGCGATTTTCGAACCGAATTTCCTGCGCCAGGCGGTACATCATTTGCCGAGTTACCCCAATCGACGTCATGGAGCGTATCGATGTGGATACCTCAAAGCGAGACACCTATGCAGTTCGACCGGGAACTCGTACCGAAAAAACAGTCAGGTTCTACGTTGCAACCGTCATCCCATGAGCGTCCGCGATCCAGGTTGGGTTCCTCCAGCGGAGAAAAGAAATCCGCGCCTTCCAAGACACTGCTCAATTTTTGGCTGGACACCTTCCTGCTGCTCAATTTCGTGACGTTGCTGTACGTGGCCACCGTGGTCCGTTTCGTTTTTCCCGCCGGAACCGTTGCCGACGACTGGACGCTGTGGGGCTTTTCGTTTGATGCGTGGAGCGACCTGCAATTCGTCTTGTTGGGGATCCTGGCCATGGGAATCACGGTACACGTCATGCTCCATTGGCCGTGGGTTTGCGGGGTACTCGCCAGCCGTCTGCTGCCCCGCCGGGACGGCAAGAAGTCGGCTATCCCGGACGGCATTCGCACCATTTACGGGGTCGGACTTCTGATCGTGATCTTGAACGTTGTCGGGCTGGCGATTGCCGCCGCGGCGCTCACCATCCAGTCGCCGTAATCATCGGCCTCAAGGTCACTGAAGTCGCGCCGGCAGGCTTTTCCGGTCGTAGATCGGTCCTGTCGCCGGCTCACGAAAACACCGGATCACTCCGATCTGCCCTTGTACGCGGCGGTTTCCTTTGCCACGTTAGTACGACAGCGCAGGGTCGCGAAAAAAGGGACTGGCTCGGTGACAAAAACGGTTACCAGCTTGCAAATCAGGTCGCGTCCGCCGTGCCCTGTCCCCTTTTTCGCAAGCCCTTTTTCGCAAGCCACGGATGATATTGGTCCGCGAAAGGGGGACTGGCACCATCGGTCCAGCGGGTTTTCCGGGACGAACCAAACACAACGATGGAGCCAGTCCCCTTTTCGCTAC
>CALBSZ010000351.1 GCA_937967665.1 uncultured Planctomycetaceae bacterium | reverse complement strand
GGACATCCTCGGGCCACAACACATCGCCGGCGATCTGTTCCTGGAGGAAGCGGTCATACGGCTTATCGTCGTTGAACGATCGGATTACATAGTCGCGGTAGCGCCAGGCGTGATCGCGCCGCCGGTCGCGTTCAAAGCCGTGGGTGTCGGCGTAGTGGGCGATGTCCAGCCAATGCCGGGCCATGCGTTCGCCGTAGTGCGGCGATTCCAGCAGCTGGTCGACAAGGCGCTCGTAAGCCTGCGGGGCCAGATCGTTCACAAAGGCGTCAACCGCTTCGGGAGTTGGCGGCAGCCCGTGGAGATCAAAGGTCAGTCGCCGGATCAACGTGCGTCGGTCGGCCGCCGGTCGCGGCGCCAGTCCCTGGTCCTGCAGTTTGGCCGCGACGAAGCGGTCGATGGGATTACGATCCCACAGGGCCGGTGGATCGCGCAGCACCGGCGGACTGACTTTGGCCAGCGGTTGCAGCGACCACCATTTTTGATCGGCCTTCGACTTCACACGCAACACTGCGTCGTCCGGCCAGTCCGCTCCGGTCGCGATCCAGCGGCGCACCACTTCCAGCTGTTCGACCGAAAGGGGCGGCGCTTCCTTCGGCATCGCCGCCGGCTGGTCCGCCGTCGCCGTGATCAATTCCCACAAGTAGCTGCCATCCGGATCTCCCGGCACGACGTATTCGTTTGCTTTCAGGTCGGCAAAGGTCGCCAGGGAAACGTCTCCTTTCCGGCTACTCTCCGAATGGCAGCGCAGGCAATGCTGTTCCAGAATCGGCGCAACATCGTGAGCGAAATCGGGGGACTCCGCCGAGGCGTTTGTCGCGGCGAGCAAACAAATCGAGAACACGAACGCGCGCGTCGCAAGGTAGTGAGGATCAGAACCGTTCATGAGCGTCACCCGCTGGCAAGCCAGGACCGCTCGTTATTGTAACCTGCCCAGCAGATGGAGTTGTAGTGCGCAGATTAAATGGGCAGCGCCACCCTTGCGAAAATCAGCCAAAATACAAGCACGCAGCGCCAGCAAGTGTATCCGGACGTGAGTGAACCACTCGATTTCGCTTTTTGAAGTTGCACCTCGTGCTCGTAGGACGGACGAACCTGACGCTGGCGAACGAAACCAGCCGCCGGCGCAGGCGCATATTCCAACGGTTCGCGTAGAATTCGATGAAAGCGAACAGAAACTCGTTGCAGCGTGACGAGTGATGAAAGGTCAGCCAGCGCTCGGCTTACGAGCGCACCGACCTATTTCTTGCGATGGCGGATTTTGGCGCGCATTCGACGCTTTTTGCGTCCCAGTTTGCGTCGGCCTTTGCCTGTTTTCTTGGTTCCCACACGGGTCTCCGGTTAAAGTTAGCGGTTGGTGAATCATTCCCACACGTAGATTTGGCACTACGGCCAATCCTAAAACTTACCACAAGTAGCACCTTTCCATCAAGGTGGCTGCTTCGAACTGCCGTCGATTCCCTGGCGTACGTCAGCATTCGCTGCGTCACAGGGCAAACACGTAAGTTCCGCGACTTATCGATCAACATCTTACGGACAGACAAACACAGCCGAAGAAACAGGTACTCAATTTGGCTATTACTCGTCAGCTCCCGTTTCTCCCTGCAAGTACAAATCCAAATCCCAAACGACATTATTGTGGTACATGTTATCGATATTGGCGAGAGCGCCACCATTATCGATGCCGTCCCGTCCGGTGCTGTAGAGCAAGAACGGTTCGTTACCAACCGGTTCCGGCACGTACATCAGAGGTTGATCGGCAAACGGATCGATCGGAATGCTTGAAAGATAATCGGGCACAAGTTCACTCAAGCGCGCTGGAAGGCGACCATGCTGGCTGTGGAACAGGCGGATCGCCAAATCGGTCATTAGCATCTTTAGAAATGTGTCACGTTCCCTGATCGCTCGCGGGATGCCATTGATCTGCGAGTGATCGAGCGAAAGGAATTCCCGGCAGGCGTACGTAAGACGAGGAATCCATTGATACAGTTTCAATTCCAGAACCGTCTCACGATCATTGGTAAAGTCGATCGGCTCGCGTGAATCGTGAACGCGACTTGGGACGACAGATTCACCATTGGCGAACGCGTTGCTGTTAAGATTTAGATTTACCAAGTCCATTTACTCTTCGACTGGTCATCCGCCAATAACCGTCCTGCGTATCGGATACTTTGGGCCTGGGGTCGACTTTGAAAAACACTCGTCGAATAATAAAGCGGCAGCGATATGTGGCGCGATCTGGCCGGAACGTTGGAATGTCTCTATCCTATCTACCAAGCCCCAAGGTGGTTGCTATGCGCGACCTTGGTCCGCAAGCATAACGTAATGTATACTAAGGCTTTCCGGTAATTCCCGTCTGCCACCCGATGTCATTGATATTCTTATGGACTCGACCCCAACGTTCAAGAATCCTCCGATTGTGGAATTCGTTCTGGGTGCGCAATTTAGCCCTTTGGTAAAGTTGTCTGCTGCGCATTACGGGCGATTCTGGGACCAGCTTGGAGATGACTGGATCAAGCCGAATGACAAGCCGTTAATCGCTGATCAATTTGAGCGATTCGACGACGAGGCGGGACAGCGAAAATGGCGGTTGAAGCTGGAGGCAGCACCGATGGTTAACCGGCTGACCATCATCAATCGCAATGACGACCGATTGATCCAAATGCAGCCCACCAGGTTTCACCTCAATTGGCGCAAGACGGATGAACTCAAGCCAAGTTATAAAGAGCTGATTGAAGAATTTGAGACCATGTTCAATCGGTTCGCGAAGTTCTGCGAACGAGAAGAACTTGGCTCGGTCGAAGTCAACCAGTGGGAAGTAACCTACGTCGATTCGTTCCCCAAAGGAGAGTACTGGGAAACACTCGACGACTGGAATGTGTTTCTACCGGGCCTGTTCCGCGACAAACCTCCGACCTTGGCGGACTCGCTGCAATTGGAAAATCGCGAGGTTCAATGGACAATGGAAATCAAACCGAAACGTGGACGATTGCATCTTTCCGCGGGAATGGGTCGCTGGAAAGCGGAGCAGCCTGAATCGCTCATGTTGAACTTGACGGCTCGCGGTCCTGTGGACGACCGAACACCTACATTGCGAGACGGGCTTGATTTGGGTCACCGAGTTGCTGTCGATCAGTTTCTGGTACTGGTTGCACCTGAAACGAAAGAACGCTGGGGAGTCATGCAATGAGTCAAACGATAGAACGTCAACAGGGCGCTGTTCGTTTTACCAAACCCAAGCGGCAACGCCCCCTGCCTTCGGGAGCAGTGTTGTTTACCAAACCCGATTTGGATGGTTTTGACGATGCCTGGGAAATGATTATCCAAACAGCAATGTCGTACAAGTCTTTGGACGATGACTGGGATGGCAATCACTCCATTGCTCCGGATCCCGAGTTGGTTGATATGGCTGTGATACTCGCGCGTCATCTGAAAGGGTCCGCCAATCCAGCACCAGCACGCGTTGTGGCAGGTGTTAACGGAACCATCAGTTTTGAATTCGGAGATGAACCATTTCTGGAAATTGAGGTCGTTTCTCCGTCCGAGGCGGAAGTATATGAGAGTGGCAAACTGGTGCAAATCCTAACTGCCGATGAGGAACTCTAAGCGCGACTCGCCGCACAGTATCTCTGAATGCCTCTGAAAGACGAAACGGAACCGATCACCGACGATGAGTGGTTGTATCGGCGTGTTCATGCAACCCGATTTCGAACTGCACGCACACCGTTTGTTTCACCCGGTGCCTTTGAACCAATAATCAAAGGCAATTATCCCGATATCGATGGAATCAGTTTGTTTCGTGCGGATTGTTTATCTTCGGCAGAAGATGTCTTGGCCAGTATCTCCGACCCCAAAAAGCGTAAGGCAAATGGAGTCGTTAAGCTTCAAGTCAGCGAACTGAAGAGTCTGGGCCTATCGGTTGAATTTACTCCGGACGATACCATTCGCGGGCATGTGAGTATTCCGGAACTTTCGGCAGACGCATTCGTTGAAGAAAGAGCGCGGTGCAAAGACTTGATGAATAAACTGGCGGAACTGGCCAGTCCAGAGGAGCGAATTGTTGTCGAGCCTGATCCCCTTAATCCGCGGGAATGACTGCCGCCACGGCAGTGTTGCTTCCGCTTCATTAAGCGTTTGAAGCACCTGCATTTCTCAATTCGGCCGGTACCTATTCACGAGCCTGGCGCAATTTCGCGCGGATGTCTTCTAAACGTGCGGCTAATTCGGTTTCGAATCCGCGTGGGACGGGACGGTAGTATTCGCGTTCTACCCCGAGGTAGTCCTGTGTGGCTACGCCGTCTTCGGAGTCGTGCGAATACTGGTAGTCGTCGCAGTGTCCCAGGCGCTGAGCGCCGGCGTCGTGGGAATCGCGCAGATGGACCGGAACAGGGATGAGTCGTCCTTCGCGGACGTCGCCGCGGGCTTCGCCGATGGCGACGGTCGCGGCATTCGACTTCGGCGCGCAGGCCAGGTAGGTCACGGCCTGGGCCAACGCATACTGGCATTCGGGCAAACCGACGAACTCGCAAGCCTGCATCGCCGCGACGGCCAGCGGCAGCGCCTGCGGATCGGCGTTCCCAACATCTTCACTGGCCAGGATCACCAGGCGGCGGGTCAGGAAGCGGACGTCTTCGCCTCCTTCCAGCATCCGCGCCAGCCAGTACAGTCCCGCATCGGGGTCGCTGCCGCGAATGCTCTTGATCAGGGCACTCGCCGCATCGTAGTGGTCATCGCCCGTGCCGTCGTATTGGACCGCTTTGCGCTGCACCGATTCCGCCGCCAGTTCGCGCGTGAATTCCAGCGGACGCTGGTTGCTGGAACGCACACCGATTTCGAGCGCGGTTAAGGCCCTGCGGGCGTCGCCGTCGCAAACTTCCGCCAGGAATTCGAGGGCGTCGTCGTGCATGCGGATTTCTTCGCGGCCCAAGCCGCGGCGCTCGTCTGTCAAAGCCCGCTGCAGCAGTGACTTGATTTCGTCCTGCGACAGTGGTTCGAATTGAAACACCTGGCTGCGGCTTACCAGAGCACTGTTGACGGCGAAAAAAGGATTCGAGGTCGTGGCGCCGACGAGCGTGACGATGCCGTCTTCCACGTCGGGCAGCAAGGCGTCCTGCTGCGACTTGTTGAAACGATGGATCTCGTCAATAAACAGCAGCGTCTTGCGGCCGCCGGCGGCCAGTTCATCGCGGGCTTCGGTGAGCACTTCACGCAGGTCCTTGACGCCGCTGGTCACCGCGCTCAATTGCCGAAAATGACTCTGGCTTTCCGTGGCGAGCAATCGGGCCAGCGTTGTTTTGCCGGTACCGGGGGGACCGTAGAAGATGACGGAACCCAAGCGATCGGCCGCCAGCAAGCGGCGCAGCAGTTTTCCTTCGCCCAGAAAGTGTTGCTGCCCGGCAAAGTCGGCAAGTTTTGTCGGGCGCATGCGGGCCGCCAACGGCTGAACCCGGCGCAGGTTATCGGTTTCCATTTTTTCGAACAGTGACATGGCGGTACCTGCCGGATATGCGACTAAGCGGAGATTGATCATGGTTGCACGGTCGGACCGGGAAGCCACGGCAACTTTCTCCGGTGTTTCGAATGGCCAACCGCGATAATACAAGCACGCAGCGCGAGCAAGTGTGTACGGACGGAAGTCACCCACTCGCTTGCGCTTCGAGCTTGTATGACGACGAAACACGGCGCAACCGCGATAATACAAGCACGCAGCGCGAGCAAGTGTGTACGGACGGAAGTCACCCACTCGCTTGCGCTTCGAGCTTGTATGACGACGAAACACGGCGTTGTCGGCTTAGCCTGTAAACCGGTTATACAGTTCCTGCATCCGCTTGGCCATCATCAGACGATTGAATTGGTTGTGGACAGCCGTATGGCCTCGTGAAGCGAGCTCGCATCGAGTCGGCGGATCGGTCAAGATGCTGTGCAAAGCCAGCGCCAGGGCCGGCGGGTCATCCGCTGCCGGGATGATGCGGCCGCCGGTGGCCTCGATCAGGTCGGGTAACGCGCCGTGTGCCGGCTGGACCACCGGAACGCCGGCGGCCAGGGCTTCCAAGACGTAGAGCCCTTTTGGTTCGTGGTAGGTGGTGGGCACGGAAAGGACGCTGAGCGAGCTCAGGAAGGCAAGCTTTTCGGACCGGTCGACGCTGCCTGCGTAGTGAAACGCGTCGCCGAGGCCGGCGGCGGCCAGCTTGGCGAACTGTTCGTCGGCGTATGCCTGGCGGTGTTTGCCCAGCCAACCGGCGATCCGCAGCTGGGCGTCTTTCATGCCTGGCATTTTCCGCAGCAGAATAAACGCATCGACCAGGTGGTGCAGCCCTTTCTCAGGTGCCAAGCGAGCCAGGTAGCCAACGGTGGGCGCCGTGTCGTCTTGCCGGGCCGGCACGGCCGTCGGGAATTCATCCACGTCGATACCCAGCGGGACGATGTGCATCTTGTCGGCAGGGATCGCAAAGTACCCGCTCATGAATTCGGCGTAGTAGCGGCTGTTCACGATGAAGCCGTCGACTTCAGGAATCAGTTGGCGGATTTCGTCAAAGGCTCGCGTCTTGAATGGTTCGATCAAGTCGTTCAGGAAAATGTCGTCCCCTTGCAGCGTGACCAGTACCGGTACGTTCAGTTCGCTCTTCATGGCCGGAATGCAGCCGCCGATCAGCATGTTACTCAACACTACCAGTTTCGGCCGATGGTGATGCTTGAGATACGAGCAGAGTTTGCGGATCTCTTTCCGTTGTCCGCCGTGACTGCCGCGGAGCATGGACACGGTTAGCGCACCCAGGTCTTTGGGACTGGTTTCCACCGCGCCGGCGGCCACGCGCCGGATCAGCCAGGGAGAATCGAGAAGGCGATCCAGGAACCCGGGCAGATGGCGAAACAGGGGCATCCTCTGTTGCAGGTAGATGTTGATGCCGCCGAAGAAGACACGATCGATGCTGACGTCGTTCTCGTCGGTGCGGATCGGCGTGTAGGTGGGGATCAGCTGCACGTCGACGCCAATTTCGGTCAGGCCGCGCGCGAGGGTATTGTCGTGCATGCAGCTGCCGCAGTACATGCCTGCCGCGCCGGAAGTGAGGTAGGCAACCGTCATGTCACACCTGCGCTCGACATTCAGCAACCGCCTCGGACTGGATAGCGCCGCGACGACAACGCCGCCAGGCGAGCGCCGCCAGGATCAGGCAAACGGCGACTCCCGCGATCCGTATAGGGCCGTTCTCGAAGACAACCACGCCGTTGAAGGCGATGAAGAACAGGTAGCCGTGGATCGACAAGGTCAGCCAGCGAGGCCGCCGTGAGTACGAGTGAAAACCGCACCAGGACCAGAGCACGTCGGCCATCCAGAGCAACCCGAAAAGGTAGCTGAAATAGATCCCCTCGCCGAATTCCCAATTCATCAGTTCCTTGGTCTGCCGCGCGGTATCGGCAACGGCAAGCTGGTTGCTCCAGTGGTGATAAAAATGGAAGGCGCAGACAAGATGGGCGAAAAAGAAGGAGAAGCCAATCGTCCAGAGCGATCTTTGCCGGCGAGCGGACAGCCGGCCGGTCAGGCAACCTGCCAGGACGGTGGCATAGAAGACCATCGCCAGTCGGATCGTCCAAATCGTTAGCAGATGTCCCATAAAGAGATAACTCGTGTTTGCGAGCGGCTTTGCGAAGCTGGCTGAGTGTGGGAAAACGGGTGGCTCTCTAGCAGGAGGTTGTCGCATTGTAGCAAAACTCGCGACGTTTCTCTCGCCATTTCCTCGATGGCCAATTCGTATCCGCCCGCGTCCGCGGATTCTTTGCAAAACCGTTGTCCCAGCCGTTTTCCGTATGTAGAACAGTTGTCCCAACTGTTTTTTTCTTTGCGTAGAACAGTTGTCCCTAGGCTCGGTTTTCAAGCTCGCGTTGTTGTCATGGGTGGCCGGGGTCGAGTGAAGCGAGCTCCCGGAATCCAAGGTTCTGTGGGGTCGCTGCGCTCCACCACAGCCACACCCTTATCCGGTTTTAAAACAGAACCTAATGTTTTTCTTGAGTCGCAGGACCTTTGGGGGGCAAGGGTTTTGCCATGTCCCTGAGACCTCGCTGGCGGCCGTTTTGCGGCGACGCAGAACTCCTTCAAAATCCCGCTAATGCCCCTTCCTCGATTCGCCGAAACACTTTAGAATACGTGGTTTCCGTCGAAATCAGATTCGCGAACTTGAGCCCCTAGAAAACCGATATCATGCTAAAACAGCAGACTCATAAAGGTACCAAAAAGCGTTTTCGTTTGACTGCCAATGGTCATGACAAGCATCGTCAAGCCGGCACCAGCCACTTGGCAGCGCGGATGTCGCAAAAGCGCAAGCGCAATTTGCGTGGCACGACGACCGTGCACGAGTGCATGGAATCGGCCATTGTTCGTGCCTTGAACGGAAACAGCTACTAAGCCAACCCGTCGGAATCGCTTTCGCGCCGGCACGGCGTCACGCGAAGTGCGTGAACGGAAAGCGAGCATTCACGACCGTGAGGAGAAGTTCTTCAAAATCGCGCGTGGGCAACTAACACTTTCGAGCGAATTCGAAAGGGCCTTATCGTGCCAAGCTACAGGATTGAACCATGAGAACGACAAAGGGTTCCGCCCGGAACAAGGCGAAGCGGCGGTTGTACAAGCGTGCCAAAGGTTATGTAGGTGGTCGTGGCCGGTTGCTGCGCACGGTGAAAGAAACCCTGCTTCGCGCCGAGGCCTACGCCTTTCGCGACCGACGGGCTCGTAAACGCGACTTCCGGCGCTTGTGGATCACGCGTTTGAGCGCCGCCTGCCGCGAGCGGGGATTGCGCTACAGCGAATTCATTCATGGCCTGAAGAAGGCGAATATTGAACTGGACCGGAAGACGTTGTCGCAAATGGCGATTGAAGATCCCGCCGGTTTCGACACGGTGGTAGAAGAAGTGAAGCAAGCCCTGGCCGCGTAAGCGGGGCTGGGAATGGACAACGCGGTCGAAACGAGGGGGTCCGGCTATTTTTTTCGAGGCATCGAATTTGCCTACCACGCAATTGTTTCTGAGCACCGCTTAGTTGGACAGCGGCAATCCGCCAGAAGACAAGCACGCAGGGCAAGCAAGTGTGTATCCGGGCGTAAGTGACCCACTCGTTTGCGCTTCGAGCTTGGATGACGATGGAACCGTCCGTGCGATTCGCACTCAGGGGAGGTAGGTCGCCACGCGTCGACCTGTCTCTCCTTTTTTAGTTGGATCTGAAACTATGGCCTTAGCGGATTTCATTAAGGACCTGGACGAACTGGTATCGGCGGCGAAGTCCGCTTTCGAATCGGCCAGGTCACTCGACGACTTGGAAGCGGCGCGCGTGGAATTCGTCGGCGCCAAGAAAGGGAAACTCAAGGCCGCGCAGAAACGCATGGGGAGCGTCGGGCAGGAAGATCGCCCGACGGCCGGCAAGAAGTTCAACGAGGTCAAGCAGCACGTCGAAACGTTCTTGAACGAGGCGGCGGAGCGCCTGTCGAGCGGGCCGGCGAAAAAACGCGGCTCGGCGGAAGTTTTCGATCCCACCTTGCCCGGCACGCCCGTGCGATTGGGTCGGCTGCATCCCATTACGCAGACGATCGAAGAGCTGAAAGACATCATGGGGCGTCTGGGCTTCTCGGTGGTGCCCGTACCATTAAAAAAGAACGAACACCACAAATACGAAGAGCTGAACAATCGATTAGAACACACAGAACGAGACACA
>CALBSZ010000350.1 GCA_937967665.1 uncultured Planctomycetaceae bacterium | reverse complement strand
GTCAACCGGGTGAAAGTCAACCGGGTGAAAGTCAACCGGGTGAAAGTCAACCGGGTGAAAGTCAACCGGGAGAATCGCCGCAGGGCCAGCAGAACAGTCAAGAGGAGAATCCGGCACGGAAGCGGATTCAGGCCGCTGAGGAGCGGATGCGTGAAGCGCAACGCAAATTAGAGGAGGCCAATCGCGAAGACGCGATCACCGATCAACAGCTGGCTCGCGAGGAACTGGAAAAAGCCAAAGCGGAGCTCGAAGAAATCTTGCGGCAGTTGCGCGAAGAAGAGATCGAGCAGATGTTGGCTTTACTGGAAAGCCGCTTTCGTCGCATGTACGAGCAGCAGCTGAAGATTTACGAAAATACCGTGCGGCTGGACCAGGCCGATCCGGCGGACAAGCTGCGCCGGCTCACGGCGGAAGCCGGCAAGCTGGCGTTTGACGAATCAAAGCTTGTCGACGATGCCAACAAGGCGCTGCAGTTGCTGATCGAAGAGGGTTCTTCGGTGGCTTTCCCGGAAACGGTCGAACAGATGCGGGACGACATGGTGCAGGTGGCTCAGCGCCTGCAAGATCACAAGGTCGGCAGCATCACGCAAGGGATTGAAGAAGATATCCTCGCCGCATTGGAGGAAATGATTGAAGCGCTGCAGAAAGCCCAGCAGGACATGGAGCAGCAGAAGCAACAGCAGCAGCATCAACAACAGCAGCAACAGCAGGAGCAGGCGCTCGTCGACAGTCTCGCCGAGATTCGTATGATTCGATCGTTGCAGATGAGGGTCAACACGCGCACCAAACGCTACGCCACGCTACTGGACGACGAGTCGGATCCCGTAGGCCAGGCCGACGATGCGGAGTTGGTTGAGGCGCTGGAGAAACTATCGGATCGCCAGCAGAGCATTTACCGGATAACCCGAGAAATTGTTTTGGGGAAGAACAAATGACACACCTGTGCCGATTGCTTGTCGCGTTGGTCATCTGCTTGTCCGTCGTGAGCGTGCGGGCGGACATCGACGATCTGGGCCGCCGGGCGACCTGGTCGCAACCGTCACCGGACGAGGTGCGGGCGGAGTTAGAAGGGTGGCTGGCCGGACATGAATTGACGGACGAACAGCGACTTCAGCTGGACGCCCTCTGGCCGCCGGCCGGTGGAGTGATCCCGGATACCGACCTGCTCGAACAGGTCGCCGCCACGTTTGCCATTGTGCTGGACGACGTGCGCCCGCTCGTGACGCTCTGCAGCCAGGAAGCGGCGCCGCTGTCCCTTCCCACTTTCGAGCTCCTGTCCAGCGGGTCCGTTCCGGACTACGTGCGCAACAATTTACAGCTCCTGTACGGCCGCTGGCTAGCGCAACGGCGACTGTTTGACGAGGCGTCCGAGCAGCTGCAGTCGCTGCAGCCGGAGGACGTGGTCGATCCCGCGTCGCTGTTGTTTTATCAGGGCGTGGTCCATCATCGGCTGTTGAAAAAGGACGATTGCCTGCCAACCGTGGCGCGTCTGCTCGAAAACGAAGACAACATTCCGCAACGTTACGGCGTGGTGGCGCGGTTGATGGAAGCGGACTTGAAACCGCTCAAGCCAGATTCGCTGGATGAGATCGCCCGCTTGATGGAAGACATTCAGCGCCGCCTGGAGTTTGGCAGGGCGGGCAAACGCGTGCGGGACGAGGAAGACGACGTGATCGCGAAGCTCGATAAAATGATCGAGGAGATGGAAAAGCAGCAACAACAGCAGCAGCAGAGCGGTAGCGGTTCCGGACAGAATAATCCGCAGAGTCCCATGCAGGACAGCACGCTCCCTGCCGGCGGCGGCGGTCCGGGCAACGTCGATCCGAACCGCATCGGCAGTCGTTCCGGATGGGGCAATCTGCCTCCCAAGCAGCGAGAAGAGGTACTCAACCAGATAAGCAAGGACCTGCCAGCCCACTTTCGCGAGGTCATTGAGGAGTACTTTCGCAAGATTGCGCGCGACAGTGCTCGTTAGTGCGAGTCGCACGGACGTGTAGCGTCTCCAACGCTGTAAATCACCGTTTCCATTGGGGAAAAACCGCTACGCTGACGCGAAACGCGCTGTCGTGCTTTGGTGTTGTCGCGTCACGACTCCCCCGCGTGGCACCCTGACCGGTCTACGCCACATGCACGAGCCACTGCGGGCAACGAGTGTCCAGCTCCGACGAGTCCCAGCCAACTTTTCGTCTGCTCCGGGCAGGTGACGCAGTGGCTTGCTGTCGGCGCCGTCGTGGGGCCCGCCGAAACGGGTTTCCCGACGTCTGCGAGTCTCTCTCGCGGTAACAATCAGACCAAATGTGCGGGTTTCGCGCAATTGTGCTAAAATTCCAAAGACACTCGACACCCCGACGCGTTTGGGGGTAAAGTTAATAACTTGGGTCGCGAAAACCCACAAGATTCCGCCAGGAAACTCGTCGGGCTATTGCCAGCGGCTAGAATAGAACTGGAACTCGCCGAGAATTTCGGCGATCAGGGATCACCGGGACGACGGGCAAGTTGGGCGGCCACGGTTGTCAACGCGGGACCGTGCCTCTCGAGTCATAGCGGAGAATGGAATGCTGACATTATTGCTGCTGGCAAGTTGTGCTCTGCCACCCATCGAGGTTGAAGTCAGGCCGCTGACTGGCGATACCTACCATGCCGAAGTGATCGGTGTTTCCGCCGACCGTTTGCGCCTTGAGGGGGATACGGGCGAGACGACGGAAGTGACCTTTGCGAGTTTGCTTTCGGTAACGCCCACTGAGGCGGTGGATGCCGAGTTGCAATACGACCACGAGCCGCTGGCATGGATCGAATTGATGGACGGGTCGGAGTTGGTTGTGGACAGTTATGTACTCGAGGACAGGCAGTCCAGGATCGTTCTCTACGGCGGCGGCAATTTGAGTTTCGACACGTCGCTGGTTCGGGCGGTACGGTTTCACGCCCAAGATGGCCGCGCCGCGATCCGGCAGCAGTGGCAGGCGATACTCGACATGCCCTTGGGCGGCGACGCCGTCGTCGTCCGTCGCGGTGAAACGGTCCAGACGCTGGATCACCTGGAAGGGGTGATTACCGCCGTCACGACGCAAGCGGTGCATTTCGAGTTTGACGACAACCGCGTGGAGATCCCCCGCGAGAAACTAGAAGGCTTTATCTACTTTCGCACCGGCGCGAAAGCCAGTGACGATCCGATCTGTCGCGTTGTGCAGAACACCGGCACCACCTGGTTGGTCAAGTCGCTGGCGCTGCGCGACGAGACCTGGGCGGTCGAAAGTACGTGCGGCGTGCGTACGGAAATCGGATGGCCGCAGATCGCCAAGCTCGACTTCGCTTGCGGGAACCTGGTCTTCCTGAGCGACCTGGAACTGGAAACGGTCAAGTTCACGCCCTTCTTCGCCTCGCGCCTGCCTGACGGGCAGGTGAGCAGCATTTTCGAACCTCGCATGGACCGCGCCTTGGGCGGCGGACCCTTGTTGCTGGGAGGCAAGTCATACGAGAAGGGCTTGTCGGTGCATAGTCGCACGCAGTGGAGTTACCGTTTGCCTGAACAATACCGGCGTCTTCAGGCGCTGGTCGGAATCGACGATCGCGTTCGCAGCCGCGGGGATGTTTACTTCACCATCCGTGGCGATGACAAAGTGCTGTTCGAGCAGACGATTACGGGAGCGGACGAGCCGTTATCACTGGATCTGGAAATCGACTCGGTCCGGCGACTCACCTTCCTTGTTGACTACGGCAATGGCTTGGACATTGCCGATCACTTGAACCTTTGTAATGCCAGGTTGATTAAATGATGTATCAGGGACGAAAGCCTCGGTCGGTTGCGGCGAGCCTGCTGTTCACGCTCGGAGTTCTGGCGGCGACGATGAGCCGCGCCGCCGACGTGGATCCGCGGGTGCTCGAGGCACAGCAGCAGCGAATCGAGGCCATTGCCAGGTGTATCGAGCCGACGATTTCGGTATTCGACGGCGCGGCCAAGGGGGGCGGCAGCGGTGTGGTCATCACACCCGACGGCTACGCGCTGACCAACTTTCACGTCACCAGTCCCTCTGGCGATTACATGAAGTGCAGCATGCCCGACGGCCGGCTTTACGACGCCGTGATTGTCGGATCCGACCCCACGGGAGACGTGGCCTTGATCAAGTTGCTCGGCCGGGACGACTTCCCGTGCGCCGAATTGGGAGACAGCGATCAGGTCCGGGTCGGCGACTGGTGTGTCGTAGTGGGCAATCCTTTCCTGTTGGCCACCGACTTCCAGCCGACGGTGAGTTTTGGGATCATTTCCGGAGTGCACCGCTACCAGTACCCCGCCGGCACGCTGCTGGAATATGCCGACTGCCTGCAAACAGACGCGGCCATCAATCCGGGAAATTCCGGGGGGCCGCTGTTTAACGCTCAGGGCCAACTGATCGGCATTAATGGTCGCGGGTCCTTCGAAAAACGCGGCCGCGTAAATGTTGGGGTGGGCTATGCCATTTCAATTAACCAGATCAAGAACTTCATGGGCTACCTGCGGAGCGGCCGGATTGTGGATCACGCGACGCTCGGCGCAAGCGTCACGACAGATCAAGACGGCCGCGTCGTGGTCAGCAACATCTTGACGAATTCGGATGCCTACCGCCGCGGCTTGCGCTTCGGGGACGAGATCGTCGCCTTCGGTGGCCGTCCCATCGATACCGTCAACGCATTCAAGAACACGCTGGGCATCTTTCCCAAAGGCTGGCGAATCCCACTCAGCTATCGACGCAATGGCGAACGGTTTGACGTCCCTGTGCGGCTGACAGGAGTGCATTCGCATGACGAATTGATTGCCAAGGCGCAAAAACAAGACGCGCACCCGCCTATCCCGCAGCCGAAGGAGGAAGAGCAGCCGGATGGAGATGATCCCAATCAAGACAAACCTCCACGACCGCGACCGAAGGTGATTCCGCAGCCGAACGCCAAGAAGAGCTACCCGCCGCATGTCCAGAAACTGATCAAGCCCAGAACCGGCTATGCGAACTATTACTTCAACGAATTGAATCGCCAACGTGTCTGGGATGCGCTGGTCGCGCACGGATCGTTCACGGACGTTCAAGGAACCTGGACGCTGAAAGGCGAAATTGCCCAGGGCGGCGGGCGATTTGATGTTACCATGGACGGCGCCGCCGCCTCTGGTACCTTCCCAACGGGTTTTGCGTCGGTCGACATGAAACAGGATCTCGACCAGCAGTTGGGACCGCCGGGAAGCGGCGGCATGTTGGCGGCACTCATGCTGTGGCGGCGTTTGCTGACACTGGGGCCGACCCATTTTGGCGAGGTCTACTATCTCGGCACCGTCCCGGTTCCCGGCCGCGAATCACGCTGCGACGTCCTGGTGGGAACGCACGGTGTGGTCGAGACCTGGTTCATCTGCGATCCGACCTCGGGGCTGCCGGCGAAAATAGAAATGTTTGCCGATCCCGACCTCGATCCGTGTTAGATTTACTTCGACGACTATCGCGACGTGGGAGGACGCATGTTTCCCCATCGCTTGCTGGTTGTGCACGGTGATCGTCGCTACGGCGAAATCACGCTCACCGAAATCAATCTCGCTTCGGGTGAAAAGGAGGGAGCATGATTCGCGGCGTGTTGTTCCTGGGACTGACCTTGCTGGCGACCGGCGTCGTCAGGGCCGACGTCGGCTCCTTCGCGGACGTCATTGATTCCGTTCAGCCCAAAATCGTCAAGATCTACGGCGCGGGGGGGCTG
>CALBSZ010000349.1 GCA_937967665.1 uncultured Planctomycetaceae bacterium | reverse complement strand
GCTCACGAAGAGTGGACTCTTGTCGCTGCACCGTGGTACGGAATCGTTTGGAGATCTGGGTGGTCTGGACTCGCTCAAAGCGTTCTGCCTGCGCGCCATGCGACCACGCACAAAACAGGCGAAAACTCACCAACCGCGAGGAGTCCTATTGCTCGGTGTCCCGGGTACCGGGAAGAGTGCCTTTGCCAAGTCGCTGGGCAATGAGACGGGCAGGCCGACGCTAACACTCGACGTCGGTTCCCTGATGGGTTCTCTCGTCGGCCAAACCGAAGAACGAACGCGCCGAGCTCTGAACATCGTCGACGCCATGCAGCCAGCCGTGTTGTTCATTGACGAAGTGGAAAAGGCATTCAGCGGTGCAGGTGGCTCTGGCCAGGGTGATAGCGGTGTCTCGGCGCGGATGTTCGGTGCTTTGCTTTCGTGGCTTAACGATCACGATTCGGATGCGTTCGTTGTTGTTACGGCGAATGACGTGACCAAGTTGCCGCCGGAATTCGGGCGTGCCGAGAGATTCGACGCATTGTTCTTTCTTGACCTGCCTGGCAAGGCTCAAAAGGAATTAATCTGGCGCAGCTACTTGAATCTGTTCGGCCTTGATGCCGATCAGCCGCTTCCCGCCGACCGCGACTGGACCGGCGCCGAGATTCGCGCGTGCTGTCGCTTGGCAGCGTTGCTTGACGTTCCGCTCTTGCAGGCGGCCCAAAATATTGTTCCCGTCTCGATCACGGCGGCGGAATCGGTGGAACGACTGCGTAAGTGGGCCAGCGGACGCTGCCTTTCGGCGGACAAGGCAGGCATTTACACCTTCGCCGAAGATGCGGGTCGGAAAACGCGTCGCAAGATCCCCCGCGGTCCGAGCGTGAACTAACCATTCCCATGCCTCAATAGGAGAAATTGATGACTTCAACGACGCTAGAACCAACGACTCGCAGTAGTCCCGTCAATCGGATGCGGGCGACGATGTGCGCCACACGAGTGAGCTTCACCTGGTTCGGCACACGGAAAACGCTTTCGACGGCGCAAAAGGCCCAGGCGGCCGAGTCGTTCGGCGCTGAGGGCGAGTTTCTCAGCGCTGGCAAGAAGCTGCTCGACACCAAACACCCGCGGTTTCAGGCCGTGACATCCGTGCGCAATCGTACGCGGGCTTACTGGACTTCGATTAGTTTGCCGTATCCCGAACCGGGAATTCGCCTGGTGCGGCAAGACGCACTCGAAACGTTCCAGGATCAGATGAGCGTTTTCAAGGACGAACTCGACGACGCGGTTGCCGGCCTCAGCGAACGATATGCCGCGCTCAAAGCGGCGGCACAGGAGCGGCTAGGCAGTCTGTACAACGAAGCCGACTATCCGGCTTCGCTCGCCGGGATGTTCGATGTCTCTTGGGATTTCCCCAGCGTCGAGCCGCCGTCGTATTTACAGCAGCTCAACCCAGAGTTGTACGACCAGGAGTGCCGCCGCGTGCAGGCCCGTTTTGACGAAGCCGTACAGATGGCCGAACAGGCGTTTATCGAAGAGCTGTCTCATCTAGTGTCGCATCTCACCGAGCGGCTGGGCGGTCACGAAGACGGCAAACCCAAGATCTTCCGCGACACGGCGGTGGGGAACCTACGCGAGTTCTTCGATCGCTTCCGCGCATTGAATGTGCGCTCCAATGATCAACTCGACTCGCTCGTTTCCCAGTGTCGTCAGGTTGTCGGTGGCGTTCAGCCGCAGGAACTGCGCGACAATCGAGGCCTGCGCCAACAAGTTGCCGCACAGCTCTCCGGCGTCCAGTCAGTGCTGGACGGACTCCTTGTCGATTTGCCTCGACGTCGCATCCTCCGCGCACCGAAGTGAGGGACATCCAATGCAACTCGTCGTCGATCCGCGCGGCAATATCCGCTGCGTTTACACGGAAGAGATTCACCTGAGCCGTTTGGGGAAGCTCACGATACGTCGAGGCTCTCACGTTGAACCCGCGGATAGCGGTCGCTGGTTCGCAGATCTGTCACCGGTTGGTGGTCCCCGGTTGGGACCGTTCGTGTGTCGCAGCGAGGCGCTGAATGCCGAACTGCACTGGCTGGAATCGAACTGGCTAACGCCAGTCGCGGCAACTTAGTCGCAACGAAAACGTTCTTGTTTACTGGGCCCCGGTTGCGCAGGTTGCTTTCCTGCGC
The DNA here is from genome assembly GCA_937967665.1 of uncultured Planctomycetaceae bacterium. Lineage (GTDB taxonomy): Bacteria > Planctomycetota > Planctomycetia > Pirellulales > Pirellulaceae > CALBSZ01. The sequence continues at coordinate 7,408 of CALBSZ010000349.1, read as the reverse complement.
GGCCGGGGCTTATTTCGTTCTCAATTTGGAGAGGAGCATTTGCCATGAAACAAGCTGATTTGAATCGGGCCGTCGCTGGGGTTACCGGAGAGTCCGTGGCCACGATCAAGCGTCTCGGCTTTCTCATCGCCGATCCGTTGGATGTGACGGATGCGGACTTCGACGACGGTCCACATGTTGTCGACTGGGACGACTTGGAAACACGCCGTCACCAGGAAATGTTGTGGAGTTCTTCCTATGAAGCGGCTACGTCCTGATGTCCGTTCACTGCGCCCGCAACTGCGCAGTGGCCAGCAACGCGGGCGACGCGATTCGAAACGTCGGCGGCGAAGCAAGTGCCGACGACCATCGTCGCCGCAGACCGCGCTTTAGCTGTTCATTGTCGCTTTACATTCTTACTAAAAACTCGAAAGGAGTAAGTATGAAGGTTCTCGTAATCAATAACGACGGAGGCGGGTTCGCCGACTATGTCGAAGTGGCCGATGGGACCACGGTCGCACAAATGTTCGAGCGGCAGATTGGCTCCAGTCATCCGGGGCATTATCTGATCCGCGTCAATCGGCAGCCTTGTCCGGCGGATCAGGTGCTGCAAGAAGGAGATCGCATTTCCATCACTCCCACAAAGATTGAAGGAGCCGGTTGTTAAGACTGTCCCATCTCTGCTCGCTGCCCGGCATGGACGCCTGGCGACGCGGCGGCGACGATTTGCCAACGGAGGATTTATCAAATGACAGAAGTCGACAGATCGCTGATGCGACTGGCCATCGCCATTCATCAGCGATTGACTCGTACCGAAGGGAACGAGTTCACGATTAAGCTTCCCAGATCCAAGTGGCGCGAAACGGAAGCCCTTTGCCGACAGCGGAACCTCGCACGGCAGCGCGGCTGGGATCTGGCCGCCGAGCGAGTTCAGCGGGAACTGGGTGAAGCGCTGCGGTGGATGAGTACCGAGCTAATCGCTCTTGCCGATCAACTAAGACCCATTCCCAGTAAGGGTCTCGTTTCGTCGGTCGGCGATATCTACGCCGATTTGATCGCCTTGCGCGACGAATTCGGCGAAGTCCACAGTCAGTCGCAGCAACAAACTATTTCGGTAACGACGGAAGCCATTGAGCTTCAAGGAGTCTATCTCGGTCCCTTCGAGATCTGCCTTGACTGGAGCCAATTGGGGACCGGTTCGGCCAATTCCTATCAAGTCATCGCACTCGACGCCCAGCCTGCCGAAAGCAACGAGTGCGTGACGCATCCGCATGTCCAGGACGAAGCTCTTTGTGAAGGCGAAGGGCGTTAAATACGTGGCTCGCCTGCCCCTTGAAGTTCAAGTGTCGTTATGTGGATCGCATCGACGAGCCGCCCACGCCGAGCCTGTTTCTCAGTCAGCGCGTCCGTCACGCGCTGCGGTTCTTCTATCGGCACCAACAGGAAGGCTCGCACCTTTCAACAGCCGACAGTTCGCAGCAAATCACGGAGGCGTGGGACGAGGCGGTTTCCGACGAAAAGATGCAGTTCAGTTCGCTCGCCGAGGAGACGGCACTGCAACAGCAAGCAATCGGACTTGTCAAAGCCTATCTCGATCGGCGCGACAGCGACGAAGGCGTTCCCCTCGCCGTAGACCTGTCACTGGAGTGCGCGTTGATCGACCCAACTACAGGCCACGATTTGGGACTACCTCTGCGCACTGTCGTAGACCTTGTTTTGGATTCTTCCAACGGACCCGTGCTTGTAAACTTCAAGACCTCGTCCAGGTCCAGTGCGCCGCTCGAGATTGCCCACGAGATTCAACTCGCCTGCAACGCCTTCGCCTTTCGTCAGGATTTCGGCGCGGCGGAACACGAACTTCAAATCCGCAGTCTGATCAAAACCAAAACGCCCAAGACAGAAACGCACCGCTACCCTGCCCGCAGCGACAACCATTTTCAACGTCTATTCTCCGTGATTCGCGAGTATTGCCATGCAGTTTCATCTCGCCGATTTCTCTACCGGCCGAGTTGGACGTGTTCCATGTGCGAGCTGCGCGAAAACCACTGTCGCCAGTGGCAGGGCTAATTGCCAACACCTGACACGAAACAGGAGGACAAATGGAAACCACAATCTGGCTATTTGTCATCGCTGCCATCGCCTACTGGATTTACAGATCTGGCAAGCGCATCGGCAGCCGCAAAGGCTACCACGCCGGCCGCACCCGAAACCGTCGTCGCCGCTAATAAATGCATGAGCTAATCCGCAGCTGGGCCACCCTAGCGGGTGGCCCAGCTGCTTCCTTTTTTTAGCTATCAGTTCGCAAAGTGAGCGATCTGTTAGTTCCTGGCCCCTGCCGCCGATGCGACGGATTCAGGGGCAACTCATTCTACTTCGACTGCGTCCCCGCAGCGTTCTTTAGCAAAGCGTAGAACTCTTGTGCCAGTTCGTTCAGATCTAGCTCGTCGGTGTCGACTTTGTAGCGGCAGATGATCTTTGTATTGATGACGGGGATCGCCTTCGGGCTGAAGTATGCAGCAACGAGTTCGCGGCGTGTCGGAACGGTTCGTAAAGCCGACTCGCTGACGATGCCGACGCCGTGGCCGTCGCGGACATAGTCGAGAATCGTGCCCCAACCGCCGATCTCCAAGTGAATGTCGAGTTTACCAACGAGTTTGTGCGTGAGAAAAACGCTGTCCAACTGCTGACGAACGCCGGCGTCGGGCTCAGGTAAGATCAGCGGGAAGTCCTTGAGTTGCGATATTTTCGAGCCGGTCTTGCTACTTTTTCGAAGCTCCTTGGCCCACGGAGTGCCTGCGGCGCACACCAAAGCCAGACGATTGGTTGCAATCGTCTCGACATGCAGCTTTCGCCTTGCAATCTGGTGAATGGTCTCGTCATTTTCCGCGACGGTCGCCAAGTCGAGCGAACCGTTGGCGACACCTTCGATCCGCGCTGTGCCACGTAGCGTCGAAACGCGCAAACGAGCATTTTCATGGCGTTCACGAAATTTGCCCAAAGCCAATCGGACAAATCCGAGAACTGCGTGTCGCCCACTCGCGAATGCCAAATCAGGCCGCTCTTGATCGATGAACGAGCGTAATTGGTTGTAGCGCGCCAGGAGTTGCTGGACTGCTGGAAGTGCCTTTTCGCCCTCTTCAGTCAATTTCCAGCGACGTCCATCGCGGACCACCCAGGGATGCCCGAGAACGGGGCCCGCATGTTGCAGGAAGCGGAGTCGCTTCGACATGCTCGCCTGCTGAATATCAAGTGCTTCCCCAGCGGCAGCAGCTTCGCCACCATGCTCGATTAACGTAACGAAAGTTTCCAGTAACTCGATCGACAGGCTGACTTTTCGTGGCAAGGTCTAGGCTCCGAGGATTTGGTCATTCGAATCAGCAAGGGAGGAAGTCACAATAATTCCGATTGGCAATTATAGCACGAAAATGTTCGTTAAGGGATTGCTCTTGGTTCTGCGAAATGTTACGTTGTGTTTTTCCCGGGCAAGATCAGCCGCACATGAACTCAACAGGCAAGAGGTTATCATGGGTAAGGCTCCGAGTCGAAGGATCAGGCGGATCGCAGTTCTTTTCAGTGGTGGGGACGCGCCGGGCATGAATGCCTATCTTCGCGCGTTGGTTCGCCTGGCATGGAATCGGCACGAGATCGAAGTAGTCGGAATCAAGTCGGGGTTTTCAGGGCTTGTTGAAGTCTGCGATTTGCAGTCCTCCATGCAGGCCATGGACGGCGAATGTCTTAGGTTGCTCGAGTCTCAGGTTGGCCGTCGTGGGCTTGAAGACTCCGAACAGCAGATTGTACGCCTTGACTCAAGATCTGTCAGCGGAATCGTGGTTCCGGGTGGCTTCTACGCGATGCCCAGCGTATGAAGAAGATAGGTAGTGGCGAGGCCAAGTGGTCAAGCTGCTCGACAACTTAGCTGTTGATGCCGTCGTTGTTGTGGGTGGGGACGGGTCGCTGCGTGGTGCCGCGGATCTCGCGAAAGAGTCCGGAATGCTCGTTATTGGAGTTCCGGCCACCATCGATAACGATTTTCCGTTGTCGGAAGTCACGCTGGGTTGGGATACGGCGGTGAATACAGTGGTCCGTACCGTCCGCGATGTAAACGACACGGCTCGATCCCATCGGCGGATCATGGTGCTCGAGACGATGGGCCGTAACAGCGGGCTGTTGGCCGAGACGGCCGCAGTGGCTTCGGGGGCCGAGATCGCAGTGACGCCGGAACGAGGGGTACTTGACGGAGACAAGTTGCTAGAAATCGCAATGCGAATCGAGGATTCCCTGAAGCGTGGCCGTAGTCATTTCATCGTCTTGGTGGCCGAGGGAGTTGAGCTTGCGGACGATGTCCTAGCCGGTTCAAGTAAGAGATCTAGCCCGGGCGAAGCCGTGACGAACTACCTTGTTCAATACTTCAACGAGATCGACATTAGAGGATCGCTGAGAAAGGTTGATGTTCGACTAACGGTACTTGGTTACGTGCAGCGAGGCGGCTCGCCAACAGCCGACGATCGTTTGCTGGCAGCCAATTTTGCTGAAAAGACATTGGAGTCGCTCGTCAAGAACCAGCCGAAGAGCGGCGTATTATGCGTTACTAAAGGGAGGATCGAGCGGCGCCCTTTTGACGCTCCTCCGCTGCCGTACCACGAAGCGGAGCTGAGGAGAATCGATCAACTGCAGAAAGACATCAGTGATCCTGGCTGCGATGACACAGCGTTGCCGACCGGAAAGATGAAAAAGAAGATGCACCGGTCGGAACGACGTCGCGGGCGGCCGCGCGCAAGACGGAGTTCACGCCGTAGCAGATGATCCGAGAAAGAGTCGCTACAGCTGGCAATTCTACGTTTCCAAGTGTGGCAGTTGGCACTTGCCGGTATGTCAGCTAACCGAGTGGTGTCTTGCACGGATAGTCGCGTCGTCCATCATCGCGCCAGAGTGATGGTAACTGAACCCGGTTGTGCGGGGTCATTGAATCCGTGCGGCGATGCAGTAAGCAGCCTCGGTCGTTGACTTCTAGCGTATTGGTCAAGTTGATAATCGCATGTAAAGGCACTTGCCGTCGCCAGCCCGGTGCAACAGGCCAATAACCGATGGCCACGCAATCAGGGTTCATCGAAACCAACGGCGGTGGTGTTTGAGAGTCCCCGTGGCAACGTATTGGCGACTACTTGCCAATCGTCCGTCAACTTATTGTGCAGTTCGCGGCGCTGCGCCGTGACTGATTCACGCAGGCCCTGTCTCTGGACGGCGAAGGTGCTGCCCCCGCATACGCGCCTCTTGCGTGAAAAGTGACGCTTTTGACCACAAGGTGTCCCTGATCAAACATTCCGATATCGACTAAATATACTTATCCACAACTATTCGGTTTACGACTGATTTGACAAGACAAGTGCCAATCGTTATAGTTCAAGGGCTCGCAAAGAATCTCTCGACGTTGATGCCCGACTTTCGGAGGGATAGACCTATGGCACATTTGTTCATTCAAGATCCTGCAGGGAATTGGGGGTTGGCGCCACTGCGTGGTGATTGCTGTTCTCTCCATCCAGCATCGCGACGGCTACTCAAGTCGGTCGCGAGCGACGCCCTGCCGAAAAAAGGTATTCTGCTGCAACGTGTCGGCCCGGCCACTCGCCGCGAATGGGCACTGCTTGCCTCGCCCGATGAACGAATCTTTCTCAATGGCGCCCGCATGGAGGTAGGCATGCGAAGTCTTCGAGATCGCGACGAGCTGTTGCTATTCCGCACTCGGCATGGCCGCAGGCGTGCCGGTGCAGAGGTCCACGCAATCGGCACCCGACTCTTCTTTTCGACCGAAGAGCTGGCCCGGATTGTCCCTTTTGTTGCTGCGGGGCACGACGTGTTTTGCGTTCGCTGCCAGCAGCCTATCGATTCACAACACCCGGCCGTGCAGTGCCCAAACCCGGAATGTGGCCACTGGCATCACGCTGGTGGTGACCTGGAATGCTGGACGTACGACGCCACGTGTGCCATGTGTGATCAAAGCACGGCACCCGAAGCCGACTATCGCTGGACACCGGAGGATATGTGATGAATCAAGGCCATGCCAGGAAAGGGAGACAAGATCACAGCTTGGCGACTGGCAAGTCCGTCGTAATCGTCGGTGCCGGTGGGACGATTGGATCACACCTGGCTCCTCACATCGGTCGCATGGCGAGGGTCGGCGTCGTGACGCTGATCGACCACGATCGATACGAGGCTCGAAATATGAATTCCCAAGAAATCGAAGCTCGTGATGTGGGCAAACGCAAGGTCGACGTGCAGGGACGACGAATCAGGCGCATCAATCGTCAGATGGCGATCCGCACAATTGCGAAGCGGGTAGAGGATGTTCCGCTTGGTGTACTGCGTGGCGACATCATCCTCGCGTGCCTGGACAGTCGCAAGGCACGAATGACCGTCAATGAAGCAGCGTGGCGGCTTGGAGTTCCGTGGATTGATGCCGGTATCGGTGGCGATGACTGGATTGCTCGCGTTAATGCGTACCTTCCCGACGAAGGATCGCCGTGCATGGAATGCACTTGGAATAACGAGGATTACGCCGCCATCGAGCAGTCCTATCCATGCGACGGCGGTGCCGACCGCACGGCGCCAACGAACGCGCCATCCCATCTGGGGGCGATGGCGGCGGCAATTCAAGCAGCCGAGTGCGAAAAGATGCTGGCTGACAGCGGCGGAGTGACACTCGTCAGCCGTCAACTCGTGGTTGAAATGCGAAACCAGGGACAGATCATCTCACGCGAAACACGGAATCCGAATTGCCGTTTCGATCATCGGATTCTTGACATTCGTCCGGTCAAAATAGCGTCAACGCGAGTGTCGGTCGGTGAACTGTTACAGACACTTCGTAGTTCGGGTGGGGGAGGTGAGCGTGCGATTGAATTGCCTGGGCACACGTTCGTGAAGTCGCTTGTTTGCCGAGTTTGTCAACGCGAATCATCTCGGCGGCTGAGAATCGCGCGGCGGCTCACCGACCGCGAATCACGGTGTTCGGCATGCGGTAGGCGGATGATCGCCCGCGGTTTCGATCAAGTTGAACGCGTCCGAGTGGACCAATTGGAGAATTCTGATCGGCTGCAAACACTGCAAAGCGACGGCGTTCGTGACGGCGACGTGTTGGGTATTTAGGAGGGACATGAGGTGATGATGGTGGAATTGAAACTCGACCATCGAGAGAAAGGCGGCGAATGATGACCGACTCGATCATGAAGCAGTTCCTGGAAGATCAACGGCGACGCGGCCTGTCGCTTGCAGACAATAGCGACATACTTACGCTGACCGCAATCCAAGATGTGGAGCAGTCGCCTCCTCACCGATACATTGCGAAGTACGCATGCAAGTCCGCCTTGCGTAACGGTGATGGCCAGATTCATATTGCCGAGTCTCAATTCTACGTCGGAATTTCCTTTGGTCGGGA
>CALBSZ010000348.1 GCA_937967665.1 uncultured Planctomycetaceae bacterium | reverse complement strand
GTAGCACGCCGACCGCACGAAGCCTGCTGCCCCAAAATTGCACGGGCTTCATCGTCAGACGCATCGTAGAAGAGTGGGCGAACTAACGTCAGGGGCCTGCTTCTTGCAGATGATCGTGACCAATCTGCCGCCTCCTGCGTCGTCCGAATGATCGCTCGACGCAGCAGTGTTGGGCGCGATCGGCCATTGACGCTCTCGAGGTGAATTTGCCGGACGACAAGCCCCCGCGAAACTGCGGGTGCCTAAACGCCCGCCTCGCGAAGACGCAACAGGCGGTCATTCACATGCCCCTTCAACGCCGGCGCCCATCGCGAGGCGCCGACCAAGAGCCAATCTTGAGTGCCAGGAGGCGGTTCATCAAAGGGCGGCCGCTGTTGTACCGGGCATAAAATCTCTTTCCCTGGCGGCCGAAGATCGATCGCTAAGCTCTGATTGACTGTGCCACGCGAGCGCCACGACCGCCCATGATCGCAGTTTGATATCCCTAGTTCGCGTGGCACAACACGAAATCTGGAGGATCCTGGGTGTCCGCGAGTCATCGAAAGGTGACTTTATCGTGAATGACCCGATCGCCAACTTCCTCACGCTTGCTGTTTCATCGCGAAAAAGCTCTGCATAAAATACCTCGCAGCAGCTAGTTACGAGATGTCTCGATATTCTGCGGGACGCCCGCGATCGCTTTTCGCTGATACTACTGATGGATTCGGTGACGAAGACACTTTGTATGCAGGCGCGTCTGGGCGATCGAGGTGCGTATGACCAACTATTCGCATTACACGAAAGTCGAGCGCTCTTGTTCATTCGTGCTCGTCTTGGGCCCAAGTTGCGCGAGAAGATCGAAAGCGTAGACGTCCTTCAGGATGCTTATCTCGCAGCGCATCTGGCGTTCGAACGGTTCGAGTACACAGACGACGGTGCATTCTTGCGGTGGCTCTGCCGCATCATTGAAAACCGTATACGCGATACGGATGATTACTTCCGCGCTATCAAGCGGCAACCAGTTGAGTTGCCCAAGTCTTCCCCCACCGGTCCTATAACGACCTTGGAACGCGTCGAACACCGAAGAAACGTCGCCCATGCACTGGATTCGGTGAGCGAGGATCACCGCCAAGTACTGTTGCTGCGATTTTTCGAGGGCCTTTCGGCAGCAGATGCGGGCCGGACAATGGAACGAAGTGAAGGTGCCATAAGGAAGTTGACAGCCCGTGCGCTGATCGAGTTGGAGAAGCACCTATGAAGATCGAAGAATTGGTCGAAGCCCATTTGGCACGTGCATCGCCCGATGTGCCATCGGAACTCCAAGAGGAATTCGAACAGGCAACCGCGGCCTACGAGGCGCTTCAGTATGCTCTTGGGGAGACGATTCACGTTCCGCAGCGCAATGTGGATGGACGTTTGCCGCCGCTGCTTTCGGATGACTACGAGATCGTCAAGGAGATTGGGCGGGGCGGCATGGGCGTCGTCTACCTTGCTCGGCAGATGTCACTTGGGCGAAACGTAGCAGTCAAAGTACTTCGCCCCGGTGAAACGACATTCGGGCCAATTGTTGAACGATTCAAGTCAGAAGCAAAACATCTTGCTCGGCTTCGCCACCCGAACATCGTTTCGATTCACGAGGTAGGGGAGGCGGGCGGCGAACCCTTCTTCACGATGGACTTTATTGAGGGTGAGTCCCTTTCGGAGATCTTGCGCGCGGAACGATTGTCACCCAGCCACGCTTTATCAATTTTGAAGCAAGTCGCTGAAGGAGTCCGACATGCTCACGAAAATGGGATCATCCACCGGGACCTAAAACCGGGGAATGTCCTAATCGATGCGGAGGGGCAGGCGTTTGTCACCGATTTTGGTCTGGCTCGCGACCTATCGCAGCAATCCAATCTGACCTATTCGGGCGAGATCGTGGGCACGCCGGCGTACATGGCGCCAGAACAGGCGCAGGGTCAAGCCGAGCTCATTGGAGAGGCGACGGACATCCATGCACTGGGCATGATTCTGTACGAAATGATTGTTGGCAAGCCGCCTTACGGAAATGACGCACCGGCGAACGTTCTGGTGCGACTTCTCAAAGAAGATCCCGTGCCGCCAAGAGAGGTAAGGCGGGGAGTGCCTCGCGATCTAGAGACTATTTGCCTCAAGGCAATGGCCAAACAGCCCGACCGGCGCTATCACAACGTAAATGCGTTTCTGGAAGATCTGAATCGCTATGAATCCGGGGAGGCAGTGCTCGCACGCCGACCGGGGCCCGCTTATCATGCGGTGCGCTTTCTTCGACGGCAATGGAAGATTACGACGGCGGTGGCCGTGACCGCGCTTATCCTGTTGTCAATCGCACCGCAGATGTTCGACAAGTCTGTCCAGGAGCTAAAAAATTGGGGCGATGAACGGCACGCAGCCGGAGACTACGCTGGCGCGGTGAGCGTGTACGGACGAGCGTTGACAAAGGCGACCGAAGGAGAACAAGTGCCAATTGCACGGCATCTCATCGAATCGGCGAAACAGGTGCAAGATCCGCAAACCGCTGTGAAAGCTGCCAGAATGGTTGTGGACTTCCTGCCCAATGAACCTTTTGGAAAACTCGACTTACTGATTGCCCAATCTATTGTCGTCGAGCTTCGGGCTGCCAACGCCAATCGTTCTTTGCTTGCGACGCCCGATGAAAAGCTGCATCTCTTAAGAATAGCTGAAAAGCGCCTGGAATGTTTTCTAGATTCCGAACAAGGTAATGAAACGCAGCGCAAAGATGCGGCGGCTACGCTAGCCCTCGTGCAGCGGGCCATCCACAAGAAGCCTGTGAATGCGACGCCGCGCGATCCATATCAAGACGCGCCTGTAGGAACGCCCGACGAGCTTCTGACGCAAGCTGCAAATTCAACGCTGAATCCCTGGCAACGAGGACTAGCGGCGCGAGCGGCCGGCGCGGCACTCGAAAATGCTGGAAACAGACCGGCGGCACTGAATGCGTACAGGACGGCGCTGGAACTAATGCGTTCCGTCTATCCAACATACAAAGGCGTCACATCCCACGTGAACTTTCGCGAAAGTGATTTGATCGTGCCGGACACGGAGGAGTGCGGCATGTTGCGCGACGTGTTGGAATCTGTCAAACGCCTCGATCCAGCGAGACCTGACGAAATGGGAGGCATACGCTTCCGAGTCGAGGGCGTGAGAATTCCCAAAGAGCTGTCGTTGAGTTTCCACGTCACCTTGTGTGACCCCGAGATAGCGGAACCCGATCGAGGATTCTACAGGAATGATCGCACTCTCCCTGGCCGGTTTGTGCCGATAGGCAGAGACCAAATCGGATACGTCAGCGTCGCGGATGGTACTTACCGACTCGAGATACGTGATGGAATGAGGAGTACATCAGACGAAAGTGCTGCCGCACGACGTAACATGTCACTTATCCAATTCGACTACGATTCGTTGCCGTCGGAAGTCAACATTCAGCAAAATACCACCGAGCTTATTGTTCCTGCTTGGATGCTGGCCGAAATCGACGTTGTCGCGCCTGAGGCCGGTGCGCCTATGGACCTCCGCGAAGATTCTTTCCGATGGAAAGCGGTTGCCCATGCAGCCTACTACCGCGTGACATTCTTGTATTCCGAACCTGGGGCCGATTCGTCTTACGTGGGTATAGGAACGGTACGAGCGAGTATTCCGTTGTTGCGACTTGGAGAACTGTCCGGCGAAGCAGCAACTAAGTTGAGAGAGCACCTGATTGCGGGACGCATTGGATGGTGGACCATCGCAGCGTTTGACACTCAGGCTCGGCGGATCGCCGTGGTTCCAGGGAATGCGCTTCCCTTTCTGGTTGCACGAGACTTGCGTGACAACTAGCTGAGACCTGTGTGCGCACCTGTTGCGCTCTCGATCTTCTGCTGACAAGCAGCGTTGACGTTGGAATTCGGATTAAACCGCATAGTTGGATGAAGAACCAACGCAAGTGGTCGCGAGCCGTTAGGAGGACGCGACGTCGTCGTATACGAGCTGCTTCGGTGCCCCTTTTAGTGCGGTATTATCTTGATGGAGCAACTGCTGTTGTCAGTGCTAATCAGTACGGCACCACCGAAAGCAGTTCTTTTTAGCGTATGTGCGAGTGCACAAGCTCAGGGGGCTGAACGCCTCCTGTCAGAAACGGAAGTCGCGCGCAAGTTCGAGTGTCGTGAACACACTTGGCAGATGCGCGTCGAGGCAATTTTCGGAATGGGCATCGGTGGAAGACGTTCTCTGGTCTCAGAAGTGCGCTCGATTCGACCGCAAACTTGCGGTACGCCAAAGTCCAACGGCAATCAGCTTTCGACGTGTGAATCGGCTTGGGCCATTGATGTGGGCCATTGATGGGGCCATTGATGCCTGCCATGTTTTTGGGAGCCTGGGGTATTTTCTAGACTTCGTAGTTTGACAAAAACATGGCAGACGCGGTTTATCCACGTCGTTTATCCATCGTTTATCCCCGAACTTACTCGTCACCGGCATAAGACGCATCCGCGTAGTAATCGTGCATTCGACGGAGATATGCGAACTTCCCGTATACGTCTATTCCAGCATTGCCAAAAATGAAGTAATGCACGTCTTCGGGAAAGGAGAAGACAAGTTCGCATTGCCCGTTCGTCCTTAGCACATGCACATCAAGTATGGAAACTCGTTCGATATCCAACGGAGCATATCCGCCACTGGCTACATATAAGAGTGCACCGTCGCGAATCGCCTCGGAAGCTATGTCAAAATGCATTGTCGGCTTGCGGGCGATGAAACCGCCAGGACTGACGCTTCAAGTGATACTTCTACGGCAGAACTGCTCCTATCGTAACCGATCCTGCCACAAGGTTAGGATCGCGATGACCATGGAAGACCGCCAGTACGTACACCGCCTTGCCGTCGAACAGGTAGCAGGCGACGTACGGGAAACGTCGAACGAGTGCCAAGCGTGCAGATCGATAACTCATCGAGTGGAGTTCCGGCATTTCACAAATGCGAACGAAAACCTCGTCAACTCGCTCGATGAAGTCGCGACCTAATCCAGGACGCTGCTTGTCGTACCAGTCTACCGCTTGTTGCAAATCGAACTCGGCTTCGGGCTCGATGATGAGGTCATAAGCCTTTACTCACCAAGAAGCCGTTTCTTCACGTCTTCCCATGATCTACCTCGGCTTGGCAGCGCGTCGTGTGCGGTGATGCGACGATCGAGTTCGGCCTTTTGAGCATCCGTGAGGTCAAAGTCTTTTTCGTCCTCGACGACGCTTTCCCAGATCTGTTCCGCCAGATAAATCCGTTCGGGAACAGGCAGCGGTCT
>CALBSZ010000347.1 GCA_937967665.1 uncultured Planctomycetaceae bacterium | reverse complement strand
GGCCGCCCCTTCCATAGCTGCTGGGTAGCTTAGTGGGGTACCGTGCGTCGGACCCAACGACGTCCCCGTTGTCGTCGGTGTCGAGTCGGTTGCGAGGGTTCTGATGCCGGCTGGCGATTTCAATAGTCACGGTGGCCGAGTCCGTCGTGCCGCTTCCGTCGCTCACGACATACGTAAACGATTCCTCTCCAATAAAGTCCTCGGGGGGCGTGTAGGTCACGAGATCATCGTGCCATGTCGCCTCGCCGCCCTGTGTGGGTGTCGAGATCTGAACGATCGTCAGGGATTCACCTGCGTCGGGACCCACGCTGTCGTTGAGCAGGATGTGCAGCGCGGCGTCTTCGATGCCGGAAGCGGTCTCCAACATCGGTGTAAAACCGCGGTCGAAAACGATCTTGTAGCGATCGTCGACTGCCACTGGAGGATCGTTCACGGGGGCGATATCGATGGTCAAGGTGGCGAGCGTGCTGTGTCCGTGCCCGTCGCTAATGCGATAGTTCAGAATCTCCTGCCCCGAGAAATTCGCGTGCGGGCGGTATTCGAACGAACCATCCTGCCGAAACAGAATGGAACCGGACTGCGGCGACGTCGTGAGGGTAGCGACCAGCGCGTCACTTTCCGGATCTGTATCATTGCTGAGCACCCCTGCCGAAGCGTTGACAATCAATACGGTATCTTCATTCAAGGTGAAGCTGTCGCCCTGCGCTGTCGGCGGGGCGTTCGTCGAACCGCCGGTGACGGTCAGCAGCGAACCTTCCAGCGCGACGTTGTCCCACGGGACGGCATGGTCCTTGCCGTAAACCAGCACATCCAGCAGGTGCCCATCCGCTGGATCGAGTTCAAACGCGACAGAACCGGCGGCCGTGGCGACCAGGGGTACGGAAAAGACCTGATACTTGCCGGCGCCGGGCGGTGTCGTGGCCCCGAACGCGCCCGCATCGTCAATCAATCCGGGGGTGGACGCGTCCCCTTCCTGGCCGTTGGTATAGTAGCCGTTGTAGGCCAACGGTCCCGTCACCGTAACGATGTCGCTGTCGTAACGGACGTCGACATACGTGGCGAAGACTCCGATCGGATCGTCGTTGCCCAGGTCCTCCGTCATCACGAACAAATAGAATTCCTGGCCCGCACGGACACTGGAAATCTCATCGCCGGCAACATTGAACAGCATCGTGCTGATCCGCACTTCACTGCTGGACTGCTGCTCTTGGCGAATACGAACCGTGGCGACATTGGAATCCAACTGGCCGTCGCTGGCGTGATACGAAAACGAATCGAAACCAAGAAAATCATCGCTGGCGCGGTATTCAAAGGAACCGTCTGCATGGAGCGTGACAGATCCGTGTGTCGGGGCGACATCCAGGACCGCTGTCAGAGGATCGCCATCGGTGTCGACGTCGTTGGTCAGCAGGCCCGTTGCCGCCGGAACGACGAGATGATCCGATGCCGGGGACATCTCGAAGCTGTCGTCCAGGGCCAACGGCTGCGAGTTTCCGGCGCTGCCTGCGATGTTCAACAACGTGCCCTGGAAGTGAGTTTCCGTTGCCTCGACCCTTTCGTCCTTGCCGTACACCAGCACTTCATTGACGTACTCGTCCGCCGGATTCAGGTCGATATGGAAATCGCCCGCCGCCGTCGCGATGAAGGGGACTTCGAACACCTGAAACACCCCCTCGCCCAGCAATCGTGCGTTCGAGAACCCGCCTGCTTCATCCAGTAGGCCCGCTTCCGAAGTGTCTCCCTTGGTGCCATTGGCAAAGTCGGCGGTATAGCGAATCGGTCCCGCCACGCGGGCCAAAGCGGCGTCGTAGGTGACGTCCATGTAAGCGGCGAAGACTCCCTGGGGATCGCTCCGCAGGTCTTCCACGAGCACGGTCAGCAAGAACGGATCACCCACGTTGATTGCCGAAATGGGTTGGCCGGTTGTGGACGTCGTCACCGCCTGTATGCCGACGATCAGATCGTGCGGGCTGTCCGGTCCGAGTCGCACGGTCGCGGAAGAACTCAGCAAGCCGTCACTTGCTTCGTAGGTGAACGTATCGGTACCCGCAAACGTCTCGTCCGGAACGTAAACAAACGTTCCGTCTTCATTCAGAGTCACCGTTCCGAAACCGGGCCCCGTTGCCAGCGACGCCGTCAGTGATTGACCGTCATACTCGACGTCGTTATCCAGAACGCTCTTTCCGTTCAGTTGGCCCTGGCCGTCGAACAGGTAGTGATCGTTCACGGCCAGGGGTGGGTCGTCGACCGCCGTGATCGTGATCTCGACACTCGCCTTGGAAAAATCGCGGCCATCGAAGGCGCGGTACGTAAATGTATCCGTGCCGTTAAAGTTCCGTCGCGGCGTGTAAGAAAAACTCCCGTCACGCTGCAGGGTCACGGTACCGTGCGACGGTTGGGTCCGAATGATGGCTGTCAGCGCGTCTTCGTCCGCGTCGGTGTCATTGGCCAAGACGCCTTCCGCGGCGTTGCGAACCAGCATTTCGTCTTCGCCGGTTGTGTACGCGTCGGTTGACGCGGTGGGCGGCAGATTCGGGCCAGCTTCATGCACCGCGATCGACACCGATCCGTAGTTCACTTGATCCGCCGGGATGGCGGTATCGATGCCGTACAGCAGCACATCATTGCCATGCAGATCCGCTGGATCGGCGGCAAACGTGAGCGTGCCGGTGGTGACCGCGGTGAAGGGAATCGAAAACAACGGAAAGACGCCGCCGCCGGGGGGCGCCACGATCGCGCGAAACGCTCCCACCTCGTCGACCAGGCCGGGCGATGAAAAGTCGGCAGTCGCGCCGTCGCGAAAGTCGCCGTGGTTGATCAGCAGCGGGTCCGCTATCGCCAACAACGGGCTGTAGATCACATCCATGTAGGCGCCAAAGACGCCCGCGGGGCTGTCGCGCAAGTCTTCCACCGATGCTGTCAGATGAAAGCTTTCGCCGACTTCCACATCGGAAACGGCATTCCCGGCAAGGTCCGTGACCGCTAACCGGATATGGACCAGCGAGGTCAACACGACCCGGTGTTCCAGATGCTCGACGCGCAATCTCCGCGCGGAGGTCCGTCTGGCGAGGTTGCGATCACGGCGACGTTTGGAAAAATTCAAGTGGATGCCCATCATGTATCGTGGTACGTTCTCGGCCCCTGGAAGGCGAACGGCGTCAGGCTGGCGTGTTGAGCCGCACGCTGCTCCGAGCCGGCAGCTTGCGATCCAGCAAGCCGCCCGCTTCTACTCCAGATCGGGTTTCGCTGCCGTCTGTTACGTGCGGCCGCCGATCGCTCGCGCCGGTAGACGCTGGTCGACTGGCCGTCGGCACCAAGATCCCCATCCCATGTGCTAGCCGTTCGCGCCGGAATGTTCAAGGGTTTGGCGTCTTCCGCGCACAAAATTGCAGAAGAATCCCGTGAATTTTTTGTTATATTTTGCGAGAGTGTCGCCGCGTTGGCCGAGAAAGGCCGTGGCAGGGAGGTGCCGGCGGGTCGTTTAGATCAAGCCTTTTTCGGCGAGCTGGCGGCGCAGCTTGTCGATGGCCCGGAACCACAGCATCCGGACGGCGCCCGACGTCCGACCCATCCGCTCCGCAACGTCGCTGAAAGGCAAGCCTTCCAGGTCGCGCAGCATGAGGACTTCGCGGTAGTCGTCGGGCAGGTCGGCCAATTCGTCCGCCAGCAAGACCGCGTGTTCATGACGTGATGCCCGCGTGCTCGGCGTCGACTGGTCCGCGGCCAGCACCGCTTCCAGACGCGCGGTCGACCGGTCGAGCGTGCGGCCAATGTCGTCTAAAGAGATTTCGCGACGCACATCCCGCTTGCCGGCGATGATGTTCTTCTCGACCATCTTCGCCAACCGCGTGGCCAGGATCCGGCGAAGCCACACCAGCAATTCCGCCTCGGTCGTACCGCGAAACTGACCGAAAGCCTTGTGTGCCTGCAGGAACGTTTCCTGGACGATATCCGACGGACTGATCCGCGCCTGCAGGCGGACATTCAGTTGCGTCGACGCCAACAACGTCAGGTAGTTGTGGTACGATGTGAGCAATTGACCGAGCGCGGACGTTTCGCCTTGCTTGGCCAAGCGAATTAAAGCTTCCGGACTAGCGCAGGTTTCGGCACTCATAGACTCTCCTATCTTAGAGGACCGCGAACTGTCAGAAATGTCACTCACGTCATGGACTTTAGTCAGGAAGCTTTGATTCAGGATGAGCGCTGCATCGCTCTTGCCACGTTTCATGGTACCCGCCCAGGGCCTTAGACGCAAAACCCGCGGCGAAGTGCCAATCATTGCTTTCCTTTTGTTCAGATTCCTTGACATACGAGGGTGCCATGTCCGATGAACGCGAAATGCAGCCGGAAAGCAAGCAAACCATGCGGCACTCCGAGCCTACCCGGCACGCAGGCAGGCGTCATCCGATCCTGGCATTTCTTGGCGCGTTGCTGTCGATTGTCTATCTGGCCAATCCGACACTTGGTACCTTCGAACTCATTCCGGACAACCTTCCCTTGGTCGGCAATATCGACGAAGTTACGATAACGGGCCTGTTGCTCCTTTGCCTCGGTCACCTGGGGATCCGCATCCTGCCGGCACAGCAGCCTTCCGAAAAGACTCCTCGCGGTGAACGTGAACGCAAGGATGGTCTATAATGTTGGCGTCTACCCGAGAATTGCTTGTGTCACTGTCCTCGTAAAATCAAGAATCGACCACGATGTCAACTTTCGCTGTCATCCTTCCCGCGGCCGGCAAGAGCAGCCGTTTTCGCGACCAGTACTACAAGAAGCCTTTCGCGCCGCTGGCGGGGCGCCCTGTCTGGATGTACTCGGCGGAAAAGTTTGCCAATCGCGACGACGTCAAGCAGACAATCCTGGTGATTTCGAAAGAGGACCGGGAAATGTTTCAGCAGAAGTATGCCGGCAATGCGGCGATTTTGGGAATCGAGGTTGTGGAAGGGGGCGCGGAACGCGCCGATTCCGTCCAGGCGGCCTTGGCCAGGGTTTCCAACAAGATCGACTTCGTGGCCGTTCACGACGCCGCGCGGCCTTGTCTGGCCGGCGAATGGATCGACCGCGTCTTCGCGGCCGCGGAGAAATCGGACGCCGCCATCTTGGGCATTCCGGTCTCCAGCACGTTAAAGCGCGTCGACAAGTCCGGTCAGGTGTCCGAAACCGTTCCGCGCGACAACATCTGGATAGCGCAAACGCCGCAAGTCTTTCGGCGGCAGCTGTTGCTGGACGCTTTCGCCGCGCGGGGGTCGACCAACCCGACTGATGAAAGCGCGCTGGTCGAAGCATGCGGGCATAAAGTCACCGTGGTCCCGGGATCACCCATCAATCTGAAGATTACTTCGAAAGAAGACTTGCGAATCGCGGAACAGATGTTGAAGGCATTGCCCAAACCGAAGATACTTGGCCCTGCACATCCCTTTGCGGATGACGACATGTGGCGTTAAGGACGGGCAAGGTGGCGGCAACCAACGGGGATCTGATTTTGCTGGATCGCGAAGACTTAATTCATCACAGGAAGAATATGAAGGCCGACATCTTCGCCGATCTGAGCTGGCGCGGGCTGATCCACCAGACGACCGCGGACGAATTTCTGCCGAACTGGCTGAATTCCGGCAGCCGCACCGTTTACATCGGTTTCGATCCCACCGCCGACAGCCTGCACGTGGGCAGCATGCTGCAACTGTTGGTCTTGCGACGCTTTCAGAAAGCCGGGCACCGGCCGGTCGCGCTGGCCGGCGGAGCTACCGGCATGATCGGGGATCCCAGCGGCAAGAGCGAAGAACGCAACCTGCTTGGCGTGGATGACCTGCGCAAAAACATCGTGGGAATCGAAAAGCAGTTGAAACAGTTTCTCGATTTCGACTGCGGCGAGAACTCGGCCGTGCTGGTCAACAACTTCGACTGGATGCGCAAGTTCAGTTACCTGGATTTTCTCCGCGACGTCGGCAAGAACTTTCCAGTCAACGTGATGCTGGCCAAGGATTCCGTGAAGTCGCGACTTGGCCGGGACGACACGGGGATCAGTTATACCGAGTTCAGTTACATGCTGCTGCAAGCGTACGATTTCGTGCATCTGAACCGCCAGTACCAGTGCGAACTGCAGGTCGGCGGCAGCGATCAGTGGGGAAACATCACCGCCGGCATCGATCTGGCTCGGCGCATGCACAGTGTGCAGCTGTACGGCCTGACGTGCCCGCTGCTATTGACCAGCGACGGGAAGAAGATGGGCAAGACAGAAAGCGGCACCGTCTGGCTTTCTCCCGAACGTACCAGCCCCTATGCGTTCTTCCAGTACTGGCGCAACATTGCGGATGCGGACGTAGGCAATTGCTTGCGATTCCTGACGGAACTGTCGCACGACGAAATCCTGGCACTCGATGAATCCCGCGCCGCGGCGCCTCACGAATGCCAAAGCCAGATTCGTCTGGCCGAGTACCTGACGCAACTGGTGCACGGCGATTCCGGGCTGGCTACGGCCAGGCGCGCCACCGATATCTTCTTCGGCGCGGTGATCGAGAACCTCAGTGACCGGGAACTGGGCGAGATCTTCGCGGATGTTCCCGGCAAGGAACTTCCCCGCGAGTCGCTGCGCGGCGAGGGACTCAGCATCGTCGACGCACTCGCCGAATCCGGGCTGGCCAAGTCCAAGGGAGACGGACGCCGCACCGTGCAGCAAGGGGGGGCGTACGTCAACAATCGTCGCGTTGAGAATATCGAAACGCAGTTGACCGAAAAGGATCTCGCCAGCGAAGCTGTCATGGTACTCCGCGCCGGCAAGAAGCGTTACGCGCTGCTCCGGTTCCGCGACGAATGAGGGAGCTGCCAACGCCAGCTGCTGGTTCTTACGAGGAATACGCCACCGCGAGCGACAATCGGCTCAGTAGGTCGCCGGATCCGGACATTCTCCAAGTTCGACAGTGCCAGGTTCGTCAGTCATACAAGCACGCAGCGCCAGCAAGTGGGTGACTCGCGTCCGAATATACCAGGTTCGTCTGTCATACAAGCACGCAGCGCCAGCAAGTAGGTGACTCGCGTCCGAATATACCAGGTTCGTCTGTCATACAAGCACGCAGCGCCAGCAAGTAGGTGACTCGCGTCCGAATACACTTGCTTGCGCTGCGTGCTTGTATTCTTGCGGATTGCCGATTCGCGCGTGTCAGTACGTCAGGATGGCATCCAAACCCACGGTCGTACTGTCCTGTCGCCCTGTTCCAGTGCCGTAATCGTCGATGCGAACTTCGGGGCGAACGATCAAGTTGCTGGTGGGACGAAGATTTGCGCCCAGGGTGACCGCGGCCACGCTGAAGTTCGTCAGGTTGCTGTACTGCTCGAAGTATTCCACACGCATGCCCAATCCCACGCAGGGATTGAACTGGTAGAGCAGGTACTGGTTAATGCCCCATGAATTGCCCCAATCCGCGCCGGCGTTGAACGCGCTGGCCGGAGTAATGAACTGATGGTTCGTGACGTAGTCCGACTGCACGACGTAATTGAACTTGTCCGAGACTTGCCAGTCGAAGACCATGCTATGGCTGTAGCCGTTCTGATCGCTGCCGCCATTCCCGTAGCCGAAGTTGCCGCCGGTCAAACCGTACGTAAACGAAAGGTTGTCGGTGACGGCGACATTGACAGCTCCCAGAAAAATATCTCCTTCGTTGCTGCTGAAACCCGTATCCCATCCCAGCATCCAGCCACCGTAGCCCGTGATGTAATCGTTGTGGGTGTATTCGAACAGGATACCGGTATGCGTAAACGGTTCCGCCCGCACCATGGTATGGGCATGCGAATAGAAGAAATTATCGGGAGCCGCAACTACTTCATAACCCAGGATCGTGAAAAAGTGGCCGCCGCGGACGAGCCAGTTTCCTTTGGCGAATTCCACGTACAATTGCGGCATCGCCCAGCCGTAGTATCCGCCGTGGTCCCAGTTGTTGTCCCAGTCGTTGGGGCGGCCGCCAAAGGCCTGCGTATCGGGCCCGTCGGTTCCGTAAACGTAGTCCATGCGAAACCCCCAGTCCCAGTCGCAGCCATTCCGATTGGCCGGCTGGTCGATATAGAACCACATCTGCTGCAGGTCGATGGTGTCGGGATGGTTATTGAACAACCCAGTCCCATCGCCGTTTGCGCCCGCGGAATGCGTACCGAACTGCAACCACCCGCCGGCGGAGAAACCGGAACATCGATGCGTACCAAACAACTGCCACGGTTCGCATTGGCAACCGTCGATCATGTCCAGCCGATCGAGCAGCCCGCAGACGCAGGTCGAACCGCAACCGCAAACGGCACAGGGCTGGCAGGCGACCGTGCGGGAACGGGAACAGCCGCGGTCGCAGCAGCTCGCGCAGCCGCTGTCACCGGCATGATCGTCTTCGACCGGCGCCGGCTCGACGACTTCCACGTCCGAGGGCGACAGCGAATCCGCGTCGACTTGCGACAGGTCGTCCGCCAGGACGACCGGCGGCAACGGCGCCTGCAAACGGGAATATCGCGCGTTGGTGGCCACTTGCCGTGTCGCGGGCCTTTCTAACGGAATCCAGAACGCCGTGTTCGGGCTGGCTGCCGGCGTCAATTCGGCAGCGGCATTCGTCATGGCCGGTTGGAGCCAGACCGTGTCGTCGGCGAATGAAGGGGAGACAACAAGCGCGCACGTGAGCGCGGCGGCCAGTCTGAGCTTTGTCATGAATTCGCTCCGAACGGGGCAGTCGGTGGGATGGTCGATAGGAGGTGTGGTCGCGCCGGGGAAGGTAACTTGGATCGGCGCGACGGATGGGAAAGGCATTCGGCGAGCACGGTTGGCTGACCGGATGCGGTCGGACGTCGTATGTCCTCCCACTGTATCCTGCCGGCAGGCCTGGTGCTCTATCTATTGTTTCGGACATGACG
>CALBSZ010000346.1 GCA_937967665.1 uncultured Planctomycetaceae bacterium | reverse complement strand
CGTGCTTTCTATTGCGGATTAACGAGTCGCTTGACCCTGAACGGCTGCTTCGTTAATACGTCTACCTGTCCGGATTTTCCGACTCGATGAAACTTCACTGGCGCGACCTGGCCGAGAAGACCATGGCGATTTACAACGTAGGGCGCAGCAGCCTGGTTCTGGAAGCCGCCAGCAACGATGGCTACCTGCTACAGTACTTCGTGCGCCGGGGAATTCCGGTTCTGGGCATCGACCCCGCTCGCAACATTGCACCCGTGGCGCGATCGAAAGGAGTCCGGACGATCACCGAGTTCTTCAATCTGCCTCTCGCGCGGCGGATCGTGGCAGCGGGACACGGCGCCGCTGTGTTTCTCGCCAATAATGTGCTGGCTCACGTTCCCGACCTGAATGATTTTGTCGCCGGCATCCGGCTCGTCCTGAAAGACCAGGGCGCGGCGATCATCGAAGTGCCCTACGTACGGCAGCTGGTAGGGAACAACCAGTTTGATACCATCTACCACGAACATCTTTACTACTTCTCGCTGACCGCGCTGCAGAAACTGTTTGCGCGTCACGACCTGGAAATCGTCCGCGTCAATGAGTTGCCGGTTCACGGAGGCACGCTCCAAGTACACGTGCGTCCCCAGGGCACCGGAGCCGTCGCGCGGCGCGTGGACGAATTGCTGGACGAAGAAGCGGAGCTTGGCATCGATGGTCCCGAGTACTTTCGACGCTTCGCCGATGCGGTGCGGCAACTGCGGGAACAACTGCTGGATGTGATGGGGGATCTCAAGTCCAACGGCCGGCAGATTGCCGCCTATGGTGCCTCGGCCAAAGGAAGCACTTTGCTCAACTACTGCGGTATCGGACGGGAATCGCTGGAGTTCATGGTCGACAGGAATCCGTTGAAGCAAGGACGTTATGCGCCCGGCAGCCGCGTGTCGATCCTGCATCCTGCCAAGATCCTGGACCGCATGCCCGATTTCGTCTTGCTGCTGTCCTGGAATCTACGGGACGAGATCCTTGAGCAACAGAAGCGCTACCGCAGCCGCGGCGGTAAGTTCCTCATCCCCATCCCTGAACCCGTGATCGCGTAAGACGCACGGCCACAGAACTCCCTGAAGCGATTGGAGTCGTTCATTTGCTTCGCAATCTGCCAGACAATCCTCCGCCATACCCTCAAGACATCTCCTGTCACTTCGGTACATGGAATTTCACACGACACGCATCCCCGGCGTTCTCTCCATCTGCCCGGAACCGGTGCGGGACGAACGTGGCTGGTTCTGCCGAACCTATTGCCGGCGGGAGTTTCGGGAAGCCGGCATAGACGTGGAGTTCGTGCAAGCCGGCACGTCGTACAACTCCCGTCGCGGGACCCTGCGTGGTTTGCACTATCAGGCCATGCCGTTTAGCGAGGCCAAGCTCGTGCGCGTCGTCCGGGGACGGATTTGGGATGTCGTTGTGGATCTGCGACCCGACTCGCCAACATACCTGCAATGGGAAGGGCGAGAATTGTGCGGCGACCAACCTGGTTCGCTGTTCATTCCCGCAGGGTGCGCTCACGGCTTTCTGACGCTCGCGGACCACACGGAGCTCACTTACCAGTTGAGCGCCTGTTATACGCCCCACGCGGCGTTTGGGCTGCGTTGGAACGACCCGCTGTTGAAAATCAATTGGCCGGAAGTCGGCGAAAAGATTATTTCGCCACGCGATCAGGCTTGGCCGTGGCTGGCAGATCGCTGGGATCGACCGCATATAGATTTGCTACGATCCTGTTGATGCGCACTTCCAGGTCGCGCTGCAATGCAGGCGACGTTGCGGCATGCCGCTGCCGGCTCAGTTCGATCAACCGCTGATAGTCGGCGTCCTGTTCGTCGCACAGGCGAATGGGCAACTGCGCCAGTTGCGACTTATTGATGGACAAGTAGTTACCGGAAAGCCGTGTAGCCTGGAATCGCTCGCAAAACAGTTGCGTCATGAGCGGCGAATTCAGAATCGCCACCAGGTAATAGGGGTCCAGCTGGCACTCCGA
Source organism: uncultured Planctomycetaceae bacterium (assembly GCA_937967665.1). GTDB lineage: Bacteria > Planctomycetota > Planctomycetia > Pirellulales > Pirellulaceae > CALBSZ01. The sequence goes on along the minus strand of CALBSZ010000346.1, from coordinate 23,409 downwards.
GGCGGCATGGACCTGGACGCCCAGCGCCAGTCCTTCTCGATCATAAGCCGCTTCAATCCGCTTCGCTAAACCGGCAAGCACGATTTTGGGCTCCCGATAGAGCTTCTGCTTCTGCGATGTCTGCGCGTCCGACGCGTTGGGCAGAACCGGCCGGTGAAAGTGCCTGCGCATGAAACGCACATTGCCGGTGCGAATTCGATACGGATCGATATTGCCGCTGACGATAAAATCACGAGTATCCTTGGGCAGCGGTCCTTCGATATCCAGCAATGCCTCGGCAACGCGTTGAGCGCGAAAGCCGGCACAACCGCAGTCAAGCCGCGCAAGGTTCCCCAGGGGCTGGGTCGGTACTCGCAATTCCAGGTCCAGCTGCTTGCCGACACGGATGCCGGAGTCGTGAATCATATCCGCCTGCCGACGAGTCGCTGTCGTACCGCCGTGTGTGAAGTGCGACGACTCGGAAATCCGTTCCAGTATTACCGAGTGCCGGTGGCGCGGACGCTGCTTTCGCCAGATCAGGATATGAGGATAAACCGCCGCGTCGCGAAACACGCTGATGCTTTCCAGATTCGTCAGCCTCAACAGCGTGGCTTCCGTACGCAAGAGCCGGCGGCAGTATGTCCCGTATTCCATGGTGGCAATGCTGTTTGGCAAGATCATGCAACAAACACCGCCCGGACGCACGAAGTCGAAAGAGCGTTCCACGAACAGCGCATACAAGTCGAAACTGCCGCGGGCCGACAGGTAGCGTTGAGCCAAATGCGCCTTGGCCACGGAACCGTAGGCCTGTGTCAACAAGCGAATATTGACGTACGGCGGATTGGTCACCAGCAGGTCAAAACCACCGGCTGACTGCACCTGTGGGAACGAGGCCGGCCAGTCCAACGACAGGCCACTCGTTTCTGGACAGTCGATCAAGGAATCTCGGACCAGAATGTTCTTGCTCAACGCGGCCATGACGGCGGCGGTGGAAAGCGTCGGCTTGGCGCAACAGATCACGGCAGCCAGCCGGCGCGTGGCCAACTCGACCGCTCCCGCATCGACGTCGACACCGAAGATCGATTGCCTGGCAGCCGCGACAGGGTCCAGTTCCGTCCGCCGCAAGAGCATGCGGAGTGATTCGCAAAGGAACGCGCCGGCGCCGCAGGCAGGGTCAAAGATCGTCGGTGCGGCGTTTTGGTCAAGCAGTGGCTGCAACGCATGCTTGAGCATGTAACCAACAACGCCAGGAGGCGTGTAGAACACACCCTCCGCCTTGCGGAGACGACGACTCGCTTTCGCGGGTACTTCCTGACGGGACATCCGGGAATGATCCTCGCGAGCCTCTGGGAACGCAAGAGCGAAACTCGCCATCCAGCACGGATTCCACGGACTTCATGAACCGCCCCAGTTGAAAGGCAGCGGGCACGCGGCTTGTAAGTCGAATCCAACAGCGCCAAGTTCGGGCGTCTTATAAGCTCGCAGCGCCAGCAAGTGGGTCCCTAACGTCCGGGTCCACTTGCTAGCGGTGCGTACTTGTTTTCGCTAGCGTCAACCCTGCGCTGTAGTATTAGAATCTTGACCGGCGATGGGATACGACCGATACTGGCCCCGGTTGTCGTACCCAGCACCGCTGACGAGAATCCCATGCGTAAAGCAAACCCGCCTTCCAGAATATGGTCGTTTCTGCCCATCGTCTTGCCCGCGCTGGCAGCTCTGTTGTCAGCCGGTAGCAACGCGAATAACCTTCTGCGAGCCCAGACGCAGGAAACAAACGGCCCCGCTGGACGTTTGCCGAATATTCTGCTGATCCTGGCGGATGACTTGGGCTACGGCGACGTTCACTGCTACAACTCCGAAGCGAAGGTGCCAACACCGAATCTGGATCAACTCGCCTCGGCAGGGCTCCGCTTTACCGACGCGCATAGCCCATCCACAGTTTGCACGCCGACACGCTACAGCATCATGACCGGCCGCATGGCTTTTCGAACCGGATATCGCGGCGTTTTTACCGGCGTCGGCGGTCCGTGTCTGATCGAAGCGGAGCGGTTGACATTGCCGCAGATGTTGCGTGAACAGGGTTACGCGACCGCCTGTTTTGGCAAATGGCATATCGGAATGACCTTCTTTGATCGCAACGGCAACGCCCTCAACGAAAATGGCATCGCGGCAGTGCAACGCGCGGACTTTTCGCGAGCTATTCCCGACGGCCCCACGCACCGCGGATTTGATCATTTCTTTGGAACGGCATGCTGCCCGACGACCGACTGGCTGTACGCCTATATCGACGGCGATCGCATTCCCGTTCCGCCGACAAGGATCGTCGATCGCGCCCCGCTACCGAAGCATCCGTATTCGCGAGACAATCGCCCGGGAATGATCGCGCCCGACTTCGACCTGGAGGAGGTCGACCTGGTATTCCTGGAAAAGAGCCAGCAGTTTCTTCGCGAACACGCGGCGCAGCGTCCCGACAAACCCTTTTTTCTTTTTCATTCGATGCAGGCCGTGCACCTGCCGTCCTTTGCCGCCGATTCCTTTAAGGGAAAAACTTCCGCCGGTCCTCACGGCGATTTTATCTTTGAAATGGATCACATCGTCGGCGAATTGCTGAAGACGCTCGATCAGATCGGAGCGCGCGAAAACACCCTGGTCATCTTCACCAGTGACAACGGACCGGAAGTTCCCACCGTGCTGGCCATGCGGGAAGACCACCAGCACGACGGCGCTCGTCCCTGGCGGGGGCTGAAACGCGACAACTGGGAAGGCGGGCACCGCGTGCCCATGCTGGTTCGTTGGCCCGGAGTCGTCAGAGCCGGGACAACGACCGCACAAACGGTCTGTCTGACGGACATTATGGCAACCTGCGCCGCTGTCGCAGGTGCCCGCTTGCCCAATACGGCCGCCGAGGACAGCTTTGATTTACTGCCGGGCCTCCGCGGCGAAGCCCAATCACCGATCAGGAATTACACGATCCATCAGACAATTTCCTTAGCGCTAGCCATTCGGCGAGGCCCATGGAAGTACCTGGATCATCGAGGTTCAGGCGGGAACAACTACCAGAAACCTCAACTGCAACCGCTGGCCCTGGTCGAGACCGCGCCGAACGCGCCCGGTCAACTTTATAATCTGGAAATAGACCCCGGAGAAATGACCAACCTGTACGAACAGCACCCCGAAATCGTGGCCGAGTTGAAGCAGCAGCTGGAGTCTTTCAGGACGGGCGGAAGGAGTGTCCCGCTGCGATAGCAGAATTCCGTGGCGCTGCGGCTCCGTTCGCGGGATCCCGCGAACGGAGCCGCGGAACGACGACCAGCAGTTCAGCATTCATCTGCCGTTCGTTTTGAGAACAAGCCGGCCACACGCGAATTTTCTACGCAATTGGCACACGATTATTTTGCGATTTTGACGGGATGGAATTTGTCAAACTGCCGATCTATTGTCCTAACTGACATAGATCTTGTTTGTAAGCTATAATAAGTCAGAGGAAAAAAACCTCCGGTCTGATTCCGACTGAGGGACCAAATTTAGCGTTGCCCCGAGTCACCAACGACAGTGCAAAAGCACGTCAGATTCGCGGCATTCTCGCAGCGACTCCATCCGTCGCAATCGAATTTGGCCGGAGGTATAACCTAAACCGTCGTGGATTCGGATTCCGATTCCATGGCGGTTTTTTTTGCGCGTGGGGTTTTGCTCCAGCGCGGTTGCGGCGGCAGTGTCCCGCCGCTGCTGCGTAACTTGGCTTCGGCGATTCTTGGTATAATTCGCCATATGGCGAGGTGCCCGTGCGAATGGCGTTTTCGGGCGCGCTGGCATGCGCGGAACAGGTATTGCTGCCGCGCGTCTTTCCTGGCAGCGAGTTGCACCGGCAAGCAGATGAAAATCAAGGGATTCGTGACATGTTTGACGAGGTCCTTCGTCGACTCGGCATTGAAGAAGTAAATCAGGGCGTGAGTTACGGTTCGGCGTTTGTCGAGTCGGGCGGGCCGGACCTGCTGTCGGTCAATCCGTCGACGGGCCAGCCGCTGGCCACTGTCAAAACGGCGACGCAAGACGACTACGCCCGCGTGGTAGAAAGCGCCGCGGCCAGTTATCTGAAGTGGCGCAGCCTGCCGCCTCCGCGGCGCGGCGAGATCGTCCGGCAACTGGGCCTGGCATTGCGCGAAGCCAAGCGGGATCTCGGCCTGCTGGTAACTTTGGAAATGGGAAAGATCCTTTCCGAAGGCGAAGGCGAAGTCCAGGAAATGATTGACATGTGCGACTTCGCCACCGGCCTCTCGCGTCAGCTGTACGGGCGGACCATGGCCAGCGAACGCCCGGAACATCGGCTTTTCGAGCAATGGCATCCACTTGGTCCCGTGGGGTGCATTACGGCGTTCAATTTCCCCGTGGCGGTGTGGGCCTGGAACGCCGCTGTGGCCGCCGTCTGCGGAGATACCGTCATCTGGAAGCCCTCGCCGGCAACGCCGCTCACCGCCATCGCGGTGCAACACATCGTAAATCGCATCATGCGGCAGAACGATGTCGCCGGCATTTTCAATCTTTGCATCAGCGAAGATGCCTCAGTGGGCAAATGGATGGCGGCGGACCGGCGTTTGCCGTTGATTTCGGCGACCGGCAGTTGCGCCATGGGCCGCAGCGTGGCCGCCACGGTAGGCGGTCGCTTGGGAAAAACGCTGTTGGAGCTAGGTGGAAACAACGCCGTCATCGTTACCGAATCCGCGCGGCAGGACCTGGCGCTGCGCGCCGTGTTGTTTGCCGCGGTGGGTACGGCCGGACAACGTTGCACCACCCTGCGGCGTTTGTTGTTACACGAATCGATCGCCGATGCGTTCACATCCCAGCTCGTGGAAGCCTATCGCAGCATTCCCGTGGGCGATCCGTGGGACAGCGGCATCCTGATGGGACCGTTGATTCACGAGCAGGCGGTGGCCGGCATGGAGTCCGCCTTGGCAGCGGCTCAACAGCAGGGCGGCACCGTACTCTGCGGCGGCAGCCGCATTCCACGCGACGGTCATTTCGTTGAGCCGGCGATCGTCCGCGCGGACGCGTCGATGCCCATCGTGCGCGAGGAGACCTTTGCGCCGCTGCTGTATGTCATGACCTTCGCGAGCGTCGAAGAAGCGATCGCCATTCAGAATGACGTGGAACAGGGCCTGTCTTCAGCAATTTTCACGGATCGACTCCAGGAGGCGGAAACCTTCCTTTCCCCGGCAGGCAGCGACTGCGGTATTGCCAACGTGAATATCGGCACATCGGGAGCTGAAATCGGCGGCGCGTTTGGGGGTGAAAAGGACACAGGTGGCGGTCGAGAAGCGGGGAGCGATGCGTGGAAAGCCTACATGCGCCGGCAGACGTGTACCGTCAACTACGGCAACGATCTGCCGCTGGCGCAAGGAGTGGAATTCTCGGTCGGCAAGTGATCCTGAACCTGAATCTCGGCAAGGCTTGAAACATTGCGCGGCGAGCCCACTCGCCGATAACGCTAGCACGCTAACGCGACAGCGCGCGGTCGCGAAAAAAGGGGTCGTGAAAAAAGGGGACTGGCTCGGTGATACAAACGGTTACCAGCTCGACAATCACGTCGCGTCCGCCGTGCCTGTCCCCTTTTTTCGCAGGCCACCAGTGACATTGTGCCGCGAAAGGGGACAGGCACCATCGATCCACTGGGTTTTCCGGGACGAGCCAAACACAACGATGGAGCCAGTCCCCTTTTCGCTACCGTCAACCCTGCGGTGTCGTACTAATCGCTTTCGCATTAAACTCGTCTTGCAGCCAATGCTTCGTCAAGCTACTCTTCCGCGCCATTTAGAGCGCGTCGTGTGGACGTGTCGCGTCACCGGCGCGGTGAATCGCAGGTTAGCTTGGCGAAAACCCGCTACATTGACATGGGATGCGCTCTAAAGGGTTCGCCGTGAACGATTCTCGACCTGAAATGCGGTTGCCCCCGTATTGTCGTGTCGGATTGGCGGCGTTGGGATTGGTCCTCTTCGCGCTGCTCGGAACTGCGGCGTTCCTGGATCCGGATCCCGGCGGTTTTGGAACTCATCAGCAACTTGGTTTGCCACCCTGCTCGTTCATTTCGTGGTTCGACATGCGTTGCCCATCGTGTGGCATGACGACCGCCTGGTCGCACATGCTCCACGGTCACGTCATCCGGTCGTTCCAGGCGAATGCGGGTGGCGCGGTGCTCGTCCTGACGGCACTGCTGGCAGGACCTTGGCTGACGATTTCGGCCATACGAGGAACCTGGTGTTGGCGAAGACCCGACGAATGGACCATGGTCATCGGCGCACTCAGCGTGCTGGCAATCACGCTGGTCGACTGGTGCCTGAGAATCGTGTTTTAGCAGTCATACATCCGCCTCGGAAGGCTTCGTCACTTTGAGCCTGCGGAAGGACAACGATAAGGACGACCGAATGAACGGAAGCATTCGAACGCCGCGGAGACATCGCCCCCTGGCTCGACTCTGCACAATCTCGCTCGCGGCACTCCTGCTGCTGAGTTCCTCCGGGTGCGGACTGTTGGTCCACAGTATCTACTGGGTCCGGGGAAACAAGACACCCGCCGCCTTCGGAGGCCTGGAGAACAAGAAAGTTGCCGTCATCTGTGTTTCGCCTTCGTCCGATTACGGGCGAGACACCAAAGCGGAAATGCTGTCGCGCATGGTCGGCAGTATCCTGCAGAGCGAAGGCAACAAAATCGAAGTCATCCGTTACGAAAAGATTGCGGACTGGATGGACCGCAACCAATGGGATCAAATCGACTATCAGGTCGTGGGACGCGGCGTCGGCGCGGACATGGTCGTGGCCATCGATCTCTCGCACTTCAGCTTGCGCGACGGACAGACTATCTACAAGGGCCGCGCGAGTGCCTCGGTCAAGGTTTATGACCTGGCCCAGGACGTGGAAGTCTTTCGGCGCGACTTCCCGGAATTCCAGTATCCCGTCAACGGCGGACTGCATTCCGCGGACACGTCCGAGTACCGTTTCAAACAGCTCTTCATGCAGGTGCTGGCGAAACAGATCGCCAAGCAGTTCTACGCCTACGAATCGACCGATGATTTTGCGAATGACGCGAGCATCAACGCCCTCTAGCACCGCGCGGCGCGGATACGATTCGTCTTCACTACTTTTTCTGCCATTGATCACCGTCCTGCATGACGGAGCGGGGGCCAGAGCCGGTGAGCCATGCTTTGGCGAAATCGTCGCCGCACAGGTAGGCGTCCCAGAAAGCGGTGCTCATCCAATGTGATGTTTTGACAGGCATGATTGTTCTCGTGATGTTTCTCGCGATTCCCGTTACGACGATGGCGGTTCACGTTCCCGCAATTCCAGCCATGTCGACAACGAGCGTGAAATCAGCATGACGAGTCGATTTATGGTTGTAGCACAAAACAGCAAACGGCTCTGGGTTTTTGGGTGTTTACTTTGGAAAAGTTGCTTTGCGCGGCGAAGTCGCCAACCATCTGCTATGATAGCGGATTTGTGACGCGGAATTTGTCCTTCTGGCACCATTCCTCGACGTGTCGGGGTCGGCCGGCAAGCACGAAACCGCGTGAGTCCGACGAGCTGATGGAAATCGGCCATTTCAGCAAGTGATCGGGCCGCAAGTATTTGCCCCTAGCCTGCGCTGCGGGCTAGTATTGTTATTGTGAACCAGAATAGATGGACAAAGTCAAGAATCTGTACTGAACCGAGGTAGATAGATGCACGGCATGAAGATGATGACCGCAGCGGTCGTGCTGTTGGTGATGACTGCAACAGAGAAGGCTCAGGGGGTCGTTTACGAGGGAGCAAGCGGCGCGGGACAGGGAAAGCACATTGTGTTTCTCGCGGGCGACCACGAGTATCGGTCAGAGGAAACACTCCCGGCGCTCGCGCGGATTCTGGCCAAGCGTCATGGCTTCCAATGCACTGTGCTGTTTGATGTGGATCAGGAGACGGGCGAGATCGTTCCCGGGAACTCGAACATGCCTGGCATGGAGGCCTTGGACACCGCGGACCTGGCAGTGGTCTTCCTGCGGTTCCAGAACTTTCCAGTCGAGCAGATGCGGCACTTCGACAAGTACCTGCAGCGCGGTGGTCCGGTAGTCGGGCTGCGTACCGCGACGCATGCGTTCCGCATGAAGGGGGATGCCCCGTTTGCAAAGTATTCCTTCGACTACAAGGGCAAGGACTACGCGCTGGGCTTTGGGCATCAGGTGCTCGGTCAGACGTGGGTCGGGCACTACGGCCGTAATCACCAGCAGAGCACGCGGATCACCGTTGTCGAGGGCGAGCAGAAACATCCCATCCTGCGCGGTGTCAAGGACGTCTGGGTGCAGGCTGGCGGCTACGTCGGCAAGCCGACCGACGGCACGGTGCTGACGATGGCACAACCTTTGAACGGCATGACACCCGATTCGCCCGTCGATGAAAGCAAGCCGCCCATGCCGTCCGAATGGACCCGCACGTACATGTCCGATTCCGGCAAGACAGGACGCGTCTTCACGTCGCTGTACGGCACGCCGGAAGACCTGCTGAATGACGGCTATCGTCGCTTGCTGGTGAACGGCTGCTTCTGGGCGGTGGGTTTGGAAGAAGCGATCCAGGCCGACGCCGACATCGCCTTTGTCGGGCCTTTTGAGCCGAACACGTTTGGCGGCGGCAGCTATGCGCGCGGCATCAAGCCGGCAGCGTACGCCGGTTTCGACAGTCCTATTCCGGCCAACCACAACACGCGAAAATCGGGCACTCCGGCCGCCAAGAAGTCACCTCGCCGAAAGGAGCAGGCAAAAGCCCCGCCTTCCGCCAAAGACCAGGCAAAGGAGGGCGGCGAGCGTGAAGCGGCCGCCGCGCCATCGGATACCGTCAAGCCGGCTCGTTTCGTACGCATCGAACTGCCGGGCGGCAGACGCATCCTGACACTCGCGGAAGTGGAAGTTTTCAGCGCCGGCCGCAACGTTGCTGCTAGTGGCAAGGCAACGCAGTCGAGCACCCATGGTGAAGGAGTCGCCGCGAGAGCGATCGACGGCAACAAGGATCCCGACTGGAGCAAGCACGGACAGACGCACACTGCTAATTCGGGCGAGAAGAATCCCTGGTGGGAACTCGACCTGGGAAAAGCGACGGACATCGAAAAGATCGGCATCTGGAACCGCAGCGGCTTCGAAGGCCGTCTGGCAGGCTTTTCGCTGACGCTGCTGGACGCTGAGCGGAATGTGGTCTTTCGTGTCGCCGACGTCGCTGCGCCGCAGGGCATGGAAATCGACGTCAAGAACGGCGGCGCGCTGCGGTACCTCGCGTACAACGGAAAACCTGGCAAAGCCGTTGGGCGTGAAGTCCTACTGGCCGGCGCCAAGCCGGCGAAACCCAAGGGAACGGCTCCGGACCCCGCGCTGGTCGAGGTGCCGGCGGACTATCGCGACCCGCTGCCGTTCGCATTCCAGCAAGGCGACATCGTGTCAATCCTTGGCAACGGCCTGGCCGACCGGATGCAGCACGATGGCTGGCTGGAGACGTTACTGCAAACCAGGCTCGTCGACCAGCAGGTGCGTTTCCGCAACATGGCTGTCAGCGGCGACCGTGCGAACCACTACCCGCGGAGTTCGGGGCAAATGTCAATGACGGCGTATTTGCAACAGGTCAAGCCGACCGTCGTCTTCGCGTTCTTCGGCTACAACGAATCGTTCGACACCAAGCCCGCCGAGTACAAACAGCAGTTGCTCGAATTCGTGAAGCGCACGCGCGGCGCGAAGCCAAACGGCAAGGACTTCCCGAGGATCGTGCTGTTCAGCCCGATCGCTCACGAAGATATCCACAGTCCCAACGTGCCCGACGGCCGGGCCCACAATGTGCGGCTTGCCGCCTTCACGCGGGCGACGGCCGCGGCGGCGCGGGAATCGGGTGTCGCCTTTGTCAATTTGTTTCATCCGACGCTGGCTCTTTACAGCAAGTCCCCGCAGCCGCTGACGATCAACGGCGTGCATCTTTCCGCCGAAGGCAACCGGCAACTGGCCGAAGTGATCGCCACGGAGTTGTTCGGCGAACCGGTGAGCAGCGCGGATGCATCGGACGCGCTCCGGCAAGCGGTGCTCGACAAAAATTTGCACTGGTGGAATCGCTACCGCGCGTCGGATGGCAACGATATCTGGGGCGGCCGGTCGAAGCTGACATTCGTAAATAACCAGAGCAACGCCGAAGTGCTCCAGCCCGAACTCGTCATGCTCGACGTAATGACGGCCAACCGCGACGAAGTTGTCTGGGCACGAGCCGCCGGTAGGGACAAGGCCGTGGACGACAGCAACGTCCCGCAGCCCGTACCGGTCATCTCGAACGTCGGCGGCGGCAGCAAGAGTTCCAATGCCGTGAAGGAAGGTTCGTTGAACTATATCAGCGGCGAAGAGGGGCTGAAACACATGGCCGTGGCTGAGGGGTTCGAGGTGAATCTGTTCGCTGATGAGGCCCGCTTCCCGCAACTCGTCAATCCCGTGCAGTTGCAGTTCGATACGCAAGGCCGCCTGTGGGCCGCCGTCTGGCCGACCTATCCGAAATGGGAACCGCGCAAACAGATGAATGACGCGCTGATCATCCTGCATGACGACGACAACGACGGTGTCGCGGACCGCGTCACGAAGTTTGCCGAGGTACAGAATCCGCTTGGATTCGAATTCTGGAACGGAGGAGTCATCGTCACAGGCCAGTCGGAGTTGCTGTTTCTCAAGGACACCGACGGAGATGACATCGCGGACACGCGTACCCACTTGCTGCAGGGCCTGGACACGTCCGACACGCACCACGGCGCGAACAACTTGATTTACGGACCCGACGGCGGGATCTACTGGCAAAGCGGCGTGTTCATGGTCCACAACCACGAACATCCGTGGGGTCCGTCATTGCAGTCCTCCGCATCGGCCATGTACCGCTTCGACCCGCGGCGCTACAACATCTCGATGCACGCCACGAATTCGCCGAACCCGCACGGCATTTCGTTCGACTATTGGGGCTATCACTACGCCACCGACGGCACCGGCGGCCGCGCGTACCAGGTCCGGCCCGCAGGCAACGGCTTCAAGATGTACGAACTGCTGAAGAAAGAAGTCCGTCCTGTCACCGCCAGTGAAGTGGTCAGCAGCACGCACTTCCCCGAGTCGATGCAGGGAGACTTCTTGATTTGCAACGTGATCGGATTCCTCGGTATCAAGCACTATCACCTTGAACGCAATCCCGATACGGGGACGGTGTGGGGCGAGCCGGCGGGGGACGAACTGACGGTCACGGTTATCAACGCCGATGGTTCGAAGACGGAAGACAAGTCACGCGGCCTGCTGATGAGCGGCGATAAGAACTTTCGCCCGTCCGATGCCATCTTCGCTCCCGACGGTTCGTTGTATTTCAGCGACTGGCACAACGTCATCATTGGCCATATGCAACACAACGTTCGCGACCCCAATCGCGATCACACTCATGGCCGCATCTACCGCATGACCGCGGTTGGCCGACCCTTGCAGAAACCCGTGCCGATCGACGGCCAGCCCATTGAGGCTCTGCTGGAAAATCTGAAGTCTCCCGTCGACGGCATCCGCCACCGCACGCGGGTGGAGCTCAGTGAGCGCGACTCCAAGGAGGTCATTGCCGCGACGAAAGAGTGGATCAAGCAGTTTGATCCGTCGAAGAAGGAGGACGCGCACCATCTGCTTGAGGCTCTCTGGCTGCACCAGCAACATAACGTGAAGGACTTTGAATTACTCGGGCTACTGTTGAATTCGCCTGAGCCGCACGCGCGGAATGCCGCCAAGACGGTGCAGCATTTCTGGGTGACCGTGGAAAAAACCTATCGCGGCGGTGTTATCGCCGAAGCGGAACTCGCCTCCTCGCAAAAGTCGGGCATTTTGAGCGATACGCCCGAGTTGACCACAATCCGGGTGGCCACCGTCCCGGAGAAGATGATGTACGATGTGAAGGAACTCACCGTGAAGCCCGGCAAGAAAGTGAAGCTTACCTTTGCCAATTACGATTTCATGCCGCACAACATCATGCTCGTCAATCCCGGCAAGGCCGATGAAGTGGGCCTGGCGGCGATCAACCTTGGCGCCCGTGGCTTTGACGTTGGCTTTGTGCCGGAGAGTGAAGAAATCCTGTGGCACATCCCGCTCGTCGATTACGGTCAGGAGGAAGAGATCGAGTTCACCGCGCCGGCCGTGGAAGGCGCTTATCCATATATCTGTTCCTTCCCCGGCCACCATCGGCTGATGCGCGGGATGCTGTATGTCACCAACAACCTGGAAGAGTTTCTGGTCAACAATCCACCGGAGCAAATCAAGGTGACCCAGTGGCAACATGGCGACTTTGTCGAAGATTTGAAACGGGTGGGGCAACATCGGAACTTCGCCTCGGGAAAACAGCTGTTCGCCACGCTCGGCTGCGTCCAGTGTCATAGAATGAGCAAGGATGCCGTTGCGGAAGCGCCGAGCCTGGCCGGCGTGGGACAGGCTGTCGGTCCCAACATCGACGAAACGGTAAAGAAGTACAAGCACGATGCGAACGCCTTGCTGCGTGAAATCCTGGAACCGTCGCGGAATATCGACAAGAAGTATCGCCAGATTATCGTCGCACTCGAGGATGGAAAGACGCATATCGGTGTCGTTGCGTCCGAGGATGAGCAGATGTTGACAATGCTGTCTGGTAGCCCGCCGAAGAAGGTGGAAATTGCCAAACAAGCCATCGACGACCGGGTCAATTCTCCCCTGTCCATCATGCCGGCAGGGTTGTTGAATACACTGGACCGAGAGCAGATTCTCGATTTGCTCGCCTATCTGCTCGCCGGCGGCAACGCCGAAAGCCCGGCGTTTCATCATCACCATCGATGAAGCAGGGACGTGGCAGAATAAAGAGTTGTTAACGGGACAACGGTCGGTTTGCGTGAACCGTGGCCCGGCGTGTCAGCCAGGAATTGACACATCGAGTGTTTCATTGCCGGCGTTTCGGCTTCGCGTGGCCGCGGTACAGGCGACGGAACCGGTTGTCCCTACGACGCGAACAAAGGCGTTGACAGATAACGCTCGCCCAGACTGCACATAATCGTGACGATCCGCTTGCCATTGAACTCGGGTCGTGCCGCGACCTGCGCCGCTGCCCAAAGGTTGGCGCCGCTACTGATACCGGCCACGATCCCTTCGTGCTTGGCGAGTTTCCGCGCCGACTCAAAGGCGTCTTCATCGTCCACCGTGATCACTTCGTCAACGATGGACGTATCGAGGTTTTTGGGGATGAAGCCCGCGCCAATGCCCTGGATGCGGTGTTTTCCCGGCTTGCCGCCGGTGATGACAGGCGAGTGCTTGGGCTCCACTGCGATCGCTTTGAAATCGGGATTCAGCTTTTTGATATAACGAGCGACGCCGGTGATGGTGCCTCCGGTGCCGACTCCAGCGATGATGGCATCGATGTCGCAACCGCTGTCCTCCCAGATCTCTGGCCCCGTAGTTTGTTCGTGGATGGCTGGATTGGCGGGATTCTCGAATTGCTGAGGAATCCATGCGGCCGAGTCGCGCGCTGCAAGGTCGTTCGCCCGACGAATCGCCCCCGGCATCCCGTCGGCGGCCGGTGTCAGTTCCAGGTTGGCCCCCATGGCCCGCAGTAGCGCACGGCGTTCGACCGACATCGATTCGGGCATGGTCAAAGTCAGTCGATATCCTTTGGCGGCACACACGAACGCCAGGGCAATGCCCGTGTTACCGCTGGTAGGTTCGATAATATGCGAATCGGAGTGAATGAGACCATCTCGTTCTGCCGCTTCGATCATCGCGACGCCAATACGATCCTTCACGCTGTTCAACGGCTGGAAGAATTCGCATTTCGCGAAAACAGTGGCATGATCTCCGGAAACGAGACGCCTGATGCGAATCATCGGAGTGTCTCCGATCGTTGCTGCAGCATGGTCGTAGGTTTTACCTCGAGGCATGGGGGCGTCTCCGCGAAAGAGTGTGGTGGAGGAAGGAGGTTGGGTTTCGGGCTGGAATCCTACAGCGTTCCGCCGGGAGCCTGAATGACCGCCCACTGGTCAAGATTTCGTTTCAGCGACAAGCGATTGCAGCGAAGCAAGTCATCATATGCCTCGGCGTAGCTGGCCACGTACTGATGCGAAACAATCTCTTGATCCATGGGGACGTCGTCAACACTGGTTGGGGTCCAGCCATCCGGCTTGCGAACAATGAGGAAAATGTAGTCCGGCTGGGTGCGAATCATTCGATTCTTGATCATCGTCGAACCTCGAAAGTCTCGTGAAAGATATGAAGCTCCGGTACTTTAGGTGTCCGCACCGTTTGGCCAAGTCCGCCTTCCCGAGAGTACCCACTTGATACGGGCCCGTCATCGTCGATTGTCACCGAAGCTATCAGAATTGCAGCTGAAGCGCTGGTAGACGGTCGCGGAACGGCGAAGGCAAACTCGTCATTCGAACGCCGGCAGCCCTGACTTTACTTTGCCTTGTCAAATTGCTGGTGCCGTCTAGAACATTGCCGAGTATGAGCGATGTGCTCATCGAGACCTTTCTCTGGGAGATTTCTACATGTCCACTAAAACCGAAACCCGCACGTGGCCTGAATTGGCAATTGGATTGTACGACAAGCTAACCGAGAGGAATGCGGAGATCGCTTACGACTTCGCCGATTTCGAGGTTGGAATTCCGAGCTCCACTCAGACCGATGCCGCACACGCACGCTGGAAGCTAAACGGACAGCTTCGCATCACCACGAGCAGTGGAGCCTAGTCGTGTCGCTAACAGGAGACCGTTGCGAACGACTCCAATTCGACGCGGACGTCCGTGTTGAATACGCTGGCAGGCACGCCCAGCTACGAGCCTGGGACAAGACTGTCGATGTAGAAGTCCCCAACGTGGTAACCGGACTAGTGTTGTACTGGCACGCGTTACCACGGGGTCTTCGCTACGAACTACTTGGCATCTCAACCCTTCTCGGTCTGCACTTGCGATTCAGCGTTCGAGACCGTGTCGTGCTGGAACGATATGGAGAACGATTTCACTTCCGTCCTCTCGCCCTCTTGCTGGCGATATTGGGTCAATGACGGCAGATTCAATCAGCGTCTTTATTTTATTTTTCTCGTTTCCATCGCCTCATTTTCCACCTCAAGCTTGCCCGTGGGACTAAGTCGCAGGCGGCGCTCCGTCACCCTGACCTTCTACATGGCCTTGAAAAGGCGGAGTCTCTCGAGCTAGCCAAGGTGCTTTTCCAACGGGAAGTGGCGACGATGAGCTGCAATTTGTCGGGCAATGGCAGTTGCATTGAGCGACGCTGACTAATCCGACAATGCCAAGTTTCATCACCATACAAGCTGGACTCGCCAGTTTTGCCGTTGCGTTTCTTGCTGTCGCCTTGCCATAACTACTTTAACTGCGTAGCACACGGCCCGCGTTTTGCCGTTGCTTTGTTCCGCTACCGCGCAGCCCGATGGGCATACGGTTAAGAGTTAAATGGCCCGTGAACGCGATGTTGCTTCCGAGGCATAGATGGAGCGGCCGCCATCGACAGGCAAACATGTACCGGTGACAAATTTATTCTCGATGAAGAAGGCGACAGCTTGAGACACACTCTCTGGACAATTGCCACTCTTCGTCAGTGTTGATTCGATCAACTCTTGTCGCTCCTTCTCTGACGTATCAGGCGGAAACATAATCGGTCCCGGGTGGATGCAATTGACGCGCACGTTGGAATTCCGCATTCCCAGCTCCACGGCCAGTGTTCTCGTCAGCGTCGGGATGGATCCCTTTGAAATGAAGTACGCGGCGTGATCGAGGTAGGGACGGTCGATCGCCCAGTCGCCCATCGTAATAATCGACCCGCCCTCCGCTTGAGCACACATGATCAAGCCGGCTTGGCGAGCACACAGAAAGGTACCGACCGTGTTGATTTGGAAATTCTTCAGCAGGTCTTCGCTGTTGACGTCTTCCAGTCGCTGAGTGCCCCAGATGGAGGCCGTCGTGACCAGTACATCCAGTCGCCCGAAACGAGATTTCACCTTGCGAAACATCTCCTCCACCTCCGCCTCGTCCGACACATCGGCACGGAAAGCATCGCACTCGATATCAAGCATTCGCAGCTCTTCCGCTGTTTCCTCCGCGGCCTTTGTCGACGAATGGTAATGCAAGGCAATCGCATAACCTCGCTCGGCCAACGAACGTGCCACTACGTTACCAACTCGGCGGCGACCGCTGCCGGTCACCAACGCTGTTCCACGAGTTTCCTTCATCTTTTCCTCTCCCGATCTGAAAACTGGTGATCCCGCTCCTGCAGCAGCTTGCTCCAACGGCACCGCCGGCTGCAATATTTCACCGTCGCCCAATCGCGTTCCCATTTCTTTCGCCAGGCAAACAGTCGCCCGCAAACGGGACATAATTTGTGAGGTATTGCTGACTTGATCATCTTACCACCACCGTGCAAGGTACTTCACGTTTGCACCACCAGACTGCGCAGGTATTCCCGGTTCATCTGGCCGATTAATCGCGTACTGATTTCCATGGGGCAGACGGCTTCGCATTCGCCGTGATTTGTACAGCTGCCGAACATTTCTTCATCCATGGCGGCAATCATCCGCCGCACACGTTCCCCACGCTCCGGACCGCCTTGAGGGAGGTCGGCGAAGTGCGAGATCTTGGCAGCCGTGAACAAACTGGCCGACGCATTCGGGCAGGCCGCGACACAGGCCCCGCAGCCAATGCAAGCCGCCGCCGACAACGCATCCTCCGCATCCTGCTTGGCAATCGGCAAGGCATTGGCGTCGGGAGCATTGCCCGTTCCCACGGAAATGAAACCGCCGGCCTGGGCGACGCGATCCAGCGAACTGCGGTCGACAACCAGGTCGCGAATGATCGGAAAGGCGGCGGCGCGGAACGGCTCAATGAAAATCTCGTCGCCGTCATGGAAGTGGCGCATGTAGGTCTGGCAGGTTGTCGTAGCGTTGCGAGGACCGTGCGGCGTACCGTTGATCACCAGCGAGCAGGTTCCGCATATACCTTCGCGGCAATCGTATTCGAATGCCACCGGTTCGGTGTTGCTGGCCACCAGTTGTTCGTTTAGCTGGTCAAGCATTTCCAAGAATGACATGTCCGGCCGAACGTCGGCCAGGTCGTACGTCTCGAAACGACCCGTGCTGTGGGATCCCGCTTGCCTCCAGATGTGCAATGTCAGCTTCACTTATAACTCCTCTCCGCCACTTTGACTTCGGAGAACACAAGTTCCTCCTGTTGTCGAACAGGTTCGTGGTCCTCGCCGTGGCAATTCCAGGCGGCGACGTGGGCGAATTGCTCATCATTGCGTTGAGCCTCCCCATCCGCGGTCTGGTATTCCTCGCGGAGGTGGCAGCCGCAGGATTCCTCTCGCGTCAGTGCGTCGCGACACATCAGCTCCCCAAGTTCCAGAAAGTCCGCCACGCGACCTGCTTTTTCTAACGCCATGTTCAGGTGAGTATGGTCGCCCGGCACACAAGCCGAACTCCAAAACTCTTCGCGCAGTTGCTGAATCTTCTCGATCGCCTCCAGCAAACCTTCCCGCCCGCGTGACATGCCGCAGTACTGCCACATCACGCGACCGAGTTCGCGATGAAACGACTCAACCGTACGGTTCCCCCGCAATGCCAGCAATTTGCCGACGCGATCCGTGACACGCCTGGCTCCGTCTTGCAGTTCGCCGTTGACGGCGGGCAAGCGGCGACTGGCCGACAGGTAATTGCCGATGGTTTGAGGCAGAACGAAATAACCGTCCGCCAGTCCTTGCATCAGCGCACTGGCACCGAGGCGATTCGCTCCATGATCAGAAAAGTTGGCTTCGCCGATGGCGAACAGACCCGGAATGGTGGTCATCAGTTCGTAATCGACCCAGAGTCCGCCCATGGTATAATGCGGGGCCGGGAAGATTCGCATAGGAACCCGGTAGGGGTTTTCGCCAGTGATCTCCTCGTACATGCGGAACAAGTTGCCGTATCGCGACTCAATCTCCGCGCGTCCCCGCTCTGCAATCGACTCGGCGAAGTCGAGATAAACGCCAAGGCCTTTCGGGCCGACACCGCGTCCCTCTTCGCAGACTTCCTTGGCGGCTCGCGAAGCGATGTCGCGAGGTGCCAGGTTGCCGTACGCGGGGTACTTCCGTTCCAACAAGTAGTCGCGATCTACTTCCGGGATTTCCGTGGGCGGTCGCGATTCTCCAACCTTTTTCGGAACCCACATCCGACCATCGTTCCTTAGCGATTCGGACATGAGCGTCAACTTCGCCTGATGTTCGCCGCTAGGCGGGATACACGTGGGGTGGATTTGTGTGAAGCAAGGGTTCGCGAAGGCCGCCCCGAGTTTGTAGGCACGCCACGTTGCAGTGACATTGCAGCCCGCGGCATTGGTCGAGAGATAAAAGACGTTGCTGTGTCCGCCGGTGGCTAGAACCACGGCATCAGCGGCATGAGATTGGATTTCGCCCGTCAGTAGGTTGCGAGTGACGATACCACGACAGGCACCGGCGGTAAGTACCAGGTCCAGCATCTCGTGCCGCGTATGCATGACTACGTTGCCTGCGGCTATCTGACGATTCAAGGCGCCGTATGCCCCTAGCAGCAGTTGTTGGCCAGTCTGGCCCTTGCAGTAGAAGGTTCGCGATACGAGGGCCCCGCCGAACGAACGATTCGCCAGGTAGCCACCGTATTCGCGTGCGAACGGGACACCCTGCGCCACGCACTGGTCAATGATCTGGCTGCTCACTTCCGCCAGGCGATAGACGTTGGCTTCACGCGACCGGAAGTCGCCTCCTTTGATGGTGTCGTGAAACAAGCGCCACACGCTGTCGCCGTCATACTGATAATTTTTCGCCGCGTTGATTCCACCCTGGGCCGCTACGCTATGGGCCCGGCGCGGGCTGTCATGAAAGCAGAAGCAGGAAACCCGGTAACCCTGCTCGGCCAGTGTGGCGGCGGCCGAGGCTCCCGCCAATCCAGAACCGACAATGGCAACATGAAACTGCCGCTTGTTCTTCGGACTGACCAGCCTGGCGTCGGAGCGGTAGGAAGTCCACTTTTCCGCAAGCGGGCCCACGGGAACTTTGCCATCGAGAGTCATCGACGCTGGCGCCGAAACTGCCGTCCCCATTACGAAATCTCCTTTAAGCGGTAATTAGTCGAAGTAGCACGGCGACGGGAATCGAAATGAAGCCGAGTGCCAATACCAGGGCGACGGCTTTCGCAACTGTTTTCGCACGCGAGTCTTGAGCAATCTTCAGCACGCCGAGCGTCTGGAAAACGCTGAAGGTCGCGTGCGTCAGGTGCGAGAGCAACATCACCATCGCGACGACGTAGAAGCCCGCGATCGCCCAGTTCTGAAAGCCGCGAACAACCATCGTGTAAACGTCATGCCGCCCATCCGCATCTGTCAGATCCGCGTAGGCAGGCTGGACTACACCCATCGTGAAGTGCAACAAGTGAAAGATTACAAATATAAGAATGAATGATCCGGAGATAATCATGTAACGGGACGACCGCGTCGATGCATGCCGCTCTATCCGTCGATTGGTAACGGGATTGGCTCGGCGGTTCCGCAATGCCAGTCGCACGGTCATGGAGATATGAAGCAGGATGAGCGCGAGTAAGCCGATGCGGGCAACCCACAGAAGCGGACCTAAACTTTTCAACTGTGCCGCGTAGTTGTTGATCGCATCGGGCCCCAGGAACATCTGGAGGTTTCCCAGCAGATGCCCGACCACGAAAGCAATTAATCCCAAGCCCGTAGCGGCCGTAATGATCTTCTGTCCGACCGTATTGTCCAGTAGCGCTAGCAGTGCCTTCATCGCTCATGCCTTTCCCCGGCATGTTAGTCCACGAAGGTAATTCGCCAAGCGCGTATCCCGTCGGTTTCAGCATTCATCGTATGAGGATGGCGTAGGAATAATGCCTCGATCTGCCTCCAAGAGTCCGCGGCGGCGCGATCCTCGCACCCACGCCCGCTGACGTGTGTTCAACAATCTGCTCTCAGAAACTTGCCGCTCGACGAAAAACAGACCCTCGCGCTGTCCTATTCGAAGATTGCGACGGTGAACGTTCCTTGCCAATGAGCCGCGAACGCCTACGGTTCCCGGAAAGGAGAAGACACATGGCAGATCGAAAGAATTGGCTGATTTTGGGTGCGAATGGCGGAATCGGAACGGAACTCTGTCGGCGGCTCACGACGTCAGATCATGGAGTCATTCTGGCGGGACGGAACGAAGACGCACTGCGGGCCTTGAGCCAGGAACTCAACTCGCCTTGCGAGGTCGTTGACGCGACCTCCGTGGACGATGTGCAGCGATGCATCGCGAGAACGGCGGAGTCCACTGGCGGGCTGGATGGTGTGGTGAATTGCGTTGGATCGTTACTGCTGAAACCAGCACACCTGACTTCGCCACAGGAATGGAACGACACGATTGCGACGAATCTGACATCCGCATTCGCGACCGTTCGCGGAGCCTTTCCCGTGCTCAAGGAGCGTGGCGGCGACATTGTC
This sequence comes from uncultured Planctomycetaceae bacterium, assembly GCA_937967665.1. Classification (GTDB taxonomy): domain Bacteria; phylum Planctomycetota; class Planctomycetia; order Pirellulales; family Pirellulaceae; genus CALBSZ01. The sequence continues at coordinate 2,925 of CALBSZ010000346.1, read as the reverse complement.
CTGCTGACGACGGCCGCGGCCCGAACAGGCATACCCAACCACGAGGCGATCGCCGCGGCGAAAGCGGGAGTCATCGGGTTGATGCAGTCCGCCGCCGCCACCTACGCCGCGAAGAACATCCGCGTCAACGCTGTCGCCCCGGGCCTCGTGCAAACGAAGCTCACCGAAAAAATCTGGAGTAATGAAAAAGCCGCCGCCGCCTCGCGTGGCATGCATGCGCTCGGGCGCCTCGGCACTCCGGCCGACGTGGCATCACTGATCGAGTGGCTGCTGTCCCAGGAAAGCAGCTGGATCACCGGTCAAGTCTTCGGAATCGATGGCGGCCTTGCGACATTGCGCACCACCGCTCGCTAACCGTGCGACTCTTGGTCGCAATGGGCTTCCGCACGCTTCCGTCTAAAAATGTCAGCAACGTACGCGGTGCATTCAGAAAGCGGCAAACAGGACATGAAGCGTTTCGTTTTTCCAAACTGGACAGACAAAGTGATTCCGATCGCGGTCGGGTTACTGACCGTTGGGCTGATCTACATCGTCGCCGTCGCCGCTTACGGAACCTCGCCGGGAACAATCAACGTGGGTTATTCGCCCCGTCAGCCCGTTCCGTTCAGTCATAAGCTGCACGTGGGCGAGCTGAACATGGACTGCCGGTACTGTCATAACACCGTCGATAAAGCCGCCCACGCCGCTGTTCCTCCAACAGCTACCTGTGTGAATTGCCACAGCGCGGCCAATTCGGACGGCTCGATCGCGACTTCGGCCATTCATACGCGGAGCGAAAAGTTGCTCGGCGTCCGGGAAAGTCAGGCGAGCGGTGAGTCCATTTTATGGGAAAAGATCCATGACCTGCCGGATTACGCCCACTTTAACCACAGTGCTCACGTGAACCGCGGCATCGGTTGCGTCTCGTGTCACGGCCGGGTCGACAAGATGGAACAGGTATACCAAACCGAACCGCTAAGCATGAGCTGGTGCCTGGACTGCCACCGAAAACCGGAGCAGCACCTGCGCCCGCTTGATCGTATCACCGACATGACCTGGCAGGCGGACGACCAGGAGGAACTCGGTGCCCGTTTAAAAAAACAACTCGACATTCACGCTTCCACCAACTGTTCGACCTGTCACCGATGAAAACACGCAATCCTACAACGCGGCGCTGGAGGAGTCTCGGCGAGCTTGAAAACTCCCCGGATTTCCAAGAGTTTGTACAGCGCGAATTCCCGGTAGCGGCATCCGAGTTTCCGACAGGCGTTTCGCGACGCCGCTGGCTGCAATTGATGGGCGCGTCCTTTGCCCTGGCTTCGGCTGCAGGCTGCCGCTGGGAAACAGAGCAGATTGCGGCATTTTCTGAAAGGCCCGAGGGACGCGTTCCGGGCGAACGCGAGAAATTCGCGACGGCGATCGAGCTGGCCGGTGGCGTTCGGCACCTGCTGGTCACTTGCGTCGACGGCCGGCCCATCAAGGCGGAAGGAAACCCGGATCATCCGGCGAGCGGTGGAGCCACCGACATCTACGCCCAGGCGGCCATCCTCGATCTCTACGATCCGGATCGCAGCGGTGAGATAGTTGAGCGTGCTGTCCAGGACACGTTCGTTCGCGATTGGGATGCTTTCGATACTTGGGCACAAAATCATTTCGTAGAACTGCGAGCGAAGGAAGGCCGCGGACTTGCGGTGCTGATCGAGCCAACGGCGTCGCCCGCATTGCACGGACAGCTCCGCCAGCTTCGAGAATCCTTGCCGCTCAGCCGGCTGTTCGAACACGCGTCGCTGCCGCGCGACAACGAGTCACGCGGCGCAGAAATGGCCTTCGGCCAGCCGCTGAGGCCCGTTTTCGAGTTGCACAGGGCTCGTGTCATCGTGTGCCTGGACGAGGACTTGATCGGCAGGCACCCGAACGCACTTCGTCATGCTCGTGACTACGCTTCCCGCCGCGATCCAAATGGCGACTGGATGAATCGACTCTACGCCGTCGAAAGCCAATTCTCGATCACCGGCGCCGCAGCGGACCATCGAGTGCCAGTGCGTTCCTCCGAAATCGGTAAGTTTCTCGTCGCGATTGAAGAGGCAGTCGACAAGTTCGAAGCGGGCCAAGACAATCCCGAGGCAACCTTGCCCGGCGAAGCTGCCATCGAAGAGCGCATCGCACTTGCCATCGCCAGCGACCTGGTCCGCCATCGCGGCGCATCCGTGATTGCGGTTGGCATGCATCAACCGCCCGAGCTGCACGCTCGAGCAGCTCGCTTGAACGATCGGCTGGGTAACCTCGGAACCACGGTGCGTTATGGAATGGATCCGGCGTTTCATGGAAAGACGGCCAATCTGCAATCGCTCACCAAGGCGATGCAGGCCGGAGAGGTTGACACGCTGCTCGTGCTCGGCGGCAACCCCGTGTTCGATGCGCCGGCGGACATGCCTTTCACTAAGGCATTGGCTAACGTGCCCCACTCCATCCGACTCGGAATCTACAACGATGAAACTTCACAGCTTTGCCAGTGGCACTTGCCGGAATCCCACCCGCTCGAGCAATGGGGCTGCTTCCGCGGTGGCGATGCGATAATCAGTGTGTCGCAGCCGCTGATCGAATCGCTGCGAAATGGACGGTCCCCGTTGGAACTGTTGGCCCGCTTGACCGGTGACCGCCGCACACCACTTGAAATCGCACGCGCCGCGGTGGACGAAGCAATGGACGGCTCGTTGACCGACAAGCAGTGGCGGCGAATAGTGCATGAGGGTTTCGTGTCCGCCGCGTTGGGGCCGTCCCTCACAGACCTCCCCCGATCCGTGGCTCGTGACCTTCCCGAGATAAATGTCGTAGAGACGCCGCTCGAGCTTGTTTTCAAACACAGCGACTGCGTTCATGACGGGCGCTGAACACACAACGGCTGGCTGCAGGAAACACTCGACTCGCTCAACAAAGTGACGTGGG
>CALBSZ010000345.1 GCA_937967665.1 uncultured Planctomycetaceae bacterium | reverse complement strand
TTCGTGTTTTACCAGCTCGATCACGAACTGCCGTAGGCGGTAGTCATTTGCTTCGAGCGACCTTGCAAGTGCCTCGACAGCGACCTCGTCGGTTGCATCGAGAGTGCGGGCCACTGCATACGTGAGCATTTTGCGAGCGACGTTCTTCAAAAACAGCTCGCGCTTGTCTTCCAGGATGACTCGCTTCAGTCCATCGACGCTGTCGATCTCCGCGCCGTCGGGTAGCGTGGCGACCGCTTCGACTTTGGCCTTGTTTCCTCTCTTGTAGCTCGTCCGCCAAAGGCCGATCGCATCGTAATTCTCCAAGGCCACTCCCCAAGGATCGAGCCTGGCATGGCAAGCCGCGCATGCTGCCTGCCGACGATGGATTTCCAACTGTGCTTTGAGTGGCTTTGTGCTGAAGTCTGGATCGGCGCTGGCCAGCTCCGGAACAACGGGCGGCGGGTCGGGCGGCGGTGTGCCAAGCATGCGTTCCAATATCCAGACGCCGCGCCGGAACGGATGCGATTGTTCGCCCGTACTGGTGGCGATCAGCACGCTGCCCTGAGTGAGTGCGCCACCGCGGCCTTCGACGGCCGGGACGCGATGAAACACGTTGTCGTAGACGCCGGGAATGCCGTAGTGCAATGCTAAGCGGTTGTTCATCATCAGGAAATCCGAGTCGATGAAATTGAGCACGCTGAGGTCGTTGTCCAGGATCTCCGCGAAGAAGCTGAGTGTCTCCTGTTTCAAGCGGGCCTTTGTGCCGAGTTGAAACTCGCGGAAGAGATCCATGTTAACGGCGACGTTTTCAAGTCCCGGCATGTCGAGCCATTCGGATGCAAACTGTTCGACAAATCGGCGCGATCGCGGATCAGCGAGCATTCGGCGGGTTTGCGCTTCGAGCACACCAGAATCGTGCAACTTGCCCTTTTCGGCGAGCGTCAAAAGCTCGTCATCGGGCATCGAGTTCCACAGAAAGTACGACAGTCGCGACGCCATGGCGTATTGGCTCAGCACATTTGTAGGACGGGCACTCTTGCCCGTCTTCGGACCTTGACCGGTTGAGACGGGCAGGAGTGCCCGTCCTACCGTCGATTGGTCGATATACAGGAAATTCGGCGAGCAGAGCACGGTGGCTAATGGCGTGCGGATCGAGTCGATAAACGACCGGCCGTCTTCACGGTCACGGTCGTATAGAACCAACATTTCATCGACCTGCTGCGCATCGACCGGACCGCGAAACGCACGCCGTGTGAATCGTTCTAGCACGGTTTTGGCAGCAGCACGATCCTCACTCGATGGTGTTCCGGCAATCGCGGCGTGGTGCTTTGGTGGCCAGCTCTCGATGTATGGCCAGTTAACTTCAACACTCTTGATAAAGGCGACCGACTGCGGTCCCGTGTCGGGAACGAATCTACCTTTGCCTCGGTTCTTAATACCGTTCTCATCAAGTGCCGACTTCCAGCGCGGATTCCAGATCTCAAAGTAAGGCGGCCCCTTCTCGTTGTTCTGGGAAGGCAGGTTCAAGTTCTCTAACCGAACAACGAAGTCGTAGACGCCTGGCCGATCCTTCGCTGCGGTGATCTTCTGCGTCCCCAGGTCATTGAGCGTCTTGCCGTGCAGCACGTCGTAATTGAGCATGACCTGCAAACTGGGCGGCGCAGCGCCTTCAGGGATTTCGCCGCCCGCAATGATCCGTACGCGAAGCCAGCCTTCGGTGGGAAACGAATTTCGATACTTGTCCCCAGCCAGACTCAGTTTTCCCCAGGTACTCTTGATCTGGCCGTAATGGAGCTTGGCGCGCGGCGCGACCAGCATGCCGTCAGAAAATGTTAGCAGCTCCTGCGGCTTCTTAACCTTCGGATTCTGCTTCCACGGAAAGTCAAAATACTTCGCAGCGACCGGCGGCCACTTTTCACCCTTCGGCGCTTTGCCGACGCGAGTCTTGTAATCTGGATAGAGCAACCATTGGTAGGACAACGACCCTGACTTGATTGCTTCGGCCAGCGGAGCGAATTCCAGTTTGAAGTTATAGCCGCCCGTTGGCTGTGGACCTGAAACGACCGTCTTCTCGATCGCCCGCTCCGCGTTCTTCAGGAAGTATTCGATGTAGAGCGGCGAAACGTTCAGCAATTCGGCGTCGTTGCTAAATCCTTCATCAGAAAGTGCCTCGGCCGGCAGTTCCTTGACGAAGTTCAGCGGCAGGCCGAGCAAATCTTGCAGCGTCGCGTTGTATTGTTCACGCGTCAGGCGGCGGACTTGAAGCCGCTCCGGCCGTTGCAGCGACGCTGCCGACTTTCGGACGTTGTCCGAAACCCAAGTAATTAGCACGGTCAATTCATCAACTGTCGGCTGTGGAACTTTGGCCGGCGGCATGTCTCCCTGCCTAAGCTTGTCGCCAACATCAACCCAGCGTTCCAGCTCGTTCAAGGAGCCAATGGTTGGATTGAGTTCGTCCAGCCGCAGCTCGCCTTCTTGCTTTTTTGGGCCGTGACAATCGATGCAGTACTTCTGAAGCAAAGGACGGATGTCTGACGTGTAGTCCGCCTCTGCCGGTTTTTCGAAAAGACAAATCGCAAGCACCAAATAACAAACAAATCTCAATTTCAAAATCCGAATGTTCCAACCGGATAGCGTTGTACTTCTGCTTTTGGTTATTGCTATTTGGAATTTGTTTGTCATTTGTGATTTGTTTTTTGGGATTTCGCCGCGGCGCTAGTGGTTGAATCGGAACTCACCGCTGCAGAGTAGCGCCCAAACCAGTTCACTACAAAGCTGCGGTCTTGGCGGTTCGCTTGCGGAGAGAAATTCGACGGAGCGATGTAGCTCGTCGATTGTGGGCGGACGAGAAAGCACAGTCAGGAACGCCTGATTGACTGCCGCGGCATTGTCGGTATGTTTCGAAATGCGCTCGATGAGGTATCCGCCGCTTGGCTGCAATCGTTTCTTCATCAGCGAGTTGTACGAGAGAAATAGTGCCTGACCGGCATTTGCTTCGAAGGCGTCACCGCCTGTTTGGAAACGTGATGCAAACTGACGCACTTCGTTGTCGCGAGCATAGAACGCGCGGACGACCCGCGGCGTGATTTTGTCAATCTTGCGTTTCTCTTTTTCCCGTTCAAGTCGTGCCCGCATCGAGTCGAAATGCCCGGTTGCGACACCGACGCTGATGGCAAGCTGATCAGGAGTCAGCGGTTTCAGAATTGCGGTCGCATAGGTGCTGTCGTTCGGCCGGCCACCGTTGCCAGTCCAGCGACTGCTGCGCGAGTAAGCATCGCTGTGCAGAATTCCCGCCACCAAACGTCGCAGATCAAACTCATGGTTGGCGAAGTCGTCGGCCAATCGACTCAACAACTCTGGATGAGAAGCCGGATTCGCTTCGTGCATTTGATCGACGGGCTCGACCAGGCCGCGACCCATCAGTTGCTTCCAGATGCGGTTGACGATCGCTCGTTTGAACAACGGCGAATCAGCAGTCAAGGCATAGTCGGCAAGGATAGCGCGGCGGCTAAAATAGGGTTCGTCTGGCAGGCCGTTCTTACCCTTGGTGTACCATTTGTTGCGGTCTTCGGGCCGCTTCGGTTCTTCAAACACGCGGCCGTCAAGAAACATCAGTTTCGCTGTTTTCTCTTCTTGTTCGGCAGTAACAAAGGTGACTTCTCCATCAGCACGTTCCTTGAGGACGGTCGTGTTTCCAACCTTCGCCGTCTGCGTCCGACCGAGAAACGCGGCGAGTCCGTAGTAGTTGTCCTGCTTCCACTGATCAACGAACGGATGGTCGTGACACTTCGCGCATTGAAGCTGAACACCGAAGAATACAGTGGACACACCGCTGGTCATCGCGTCCGTTTTGGCTGCGTTGTCGCCGCCCTGCAATCGCACGGCCAGAAAATACGAAGCTTGGCGTTGCTGCTCGTCCGCCGGATCGGGATGAAGCATCTCGCGGGCGATCGTATTCCACGGTTTGTTGGTTTGAATTGCCTGTTCCAAGTATGCCAGGAAACCTTCGTTGATGTTCCGTTCCGGAAGTTTGCCATTGAACCACTCATCAAAAACCATTCGCCAGTAGGCCGGCATCTCTTCATGAGCGAGTAGTTCGTCAATCAGACGGTGATGTTTGTCGGGGCGATTGTCTTCGAGGAATTTGGTCGCTTCATCGGCAGTGGGAATCCGTCCGAGCACGTCCAAATAGATTCGTCTCAATAACTCGGCATCAGTAGCCTGCGGCGCGGCAGTAATCTTCTTGACTGCGAGAGTTGCGGCAATCTCGTCGTCGATGATCTTGCTGACCGTTTCATCGGCGAACGACGCCGCCGAGAGTGACAA
>CALBSZ010000344.1 GCA_937967665.1 uncultured Planctomycetaceae bacterium | reverse complement strand
GTAAAGGGCAAGCACGCGTTCATTCAGTACCATGGCCACCACTCACTCCGCCGTCCCGTACGTATTGCCGTGACCGCTGGAGAAGCTGCCGTCTTCACGCTGCCGGTCCTTCAGGAGGCGAATCGTTTCGCGATTCCATTTCTGCCACGATTCGAAATCCCCTTGAAACAAGGCTTGCGCCATATAGTACCTGAAATAAAACGGATAGCTGTTTTCCCGATGTTCCAGACGACTGGTGATGTGTTCCAGCGTGGCGGAGAACTCGGGCCAATCCTTTTTCTTTCCGATGGAATAGACCAGCGTAGCAATCGCGCTGCGGTTCATCGATTCGCCGAAGCCGCCGACACCACCGGAGTAGGCCACCATCCCGGTCTTCCCCGTGCTGCTGCGAAAGTAATTCAGCGCCTTCTCCGTCACCTCATCCGGCACTTCGATTCCCGCATTCCGCGCGGCCAGCAGGCCAACCAGGACCGCTCCCGATACGGAGGTGTCCGCGCCGTTGTCGTCGGGCGAGTAGCGCCAGCCGCCCCAGCGATTCTTTTTCTGCGACGTCACGGCGCAGCGCACTGCGAGGTCCAGAGCTTGTCCGATCGAGCGACGGCGGCCGCGAGGTTCGCTACCGTCCCAGATCAGCGAATCGTCCACGGCACCGTAAACTTCGGACAAGCCGAGCGTCCCGAAACCGTGATGGTACATGCTGTCCGGAAGGTATCCGGTATTGGGATCCTGGGATAGAATCAGGCTTTTTACGGCGCGGCGTACGTGATGGCTGTAGCGGCCGAAATTGGGATCTTCGCCGCTGGCCATGAAAACCATGCAGCACATTCCCGTGATGCCGGCCTGTCCGCCGGTACTGAAGTTCCCGCCGTCCCAGCTGCCGTTGTCCGTTTGTGTTTCGGCCAGGTAAGCGAGTCCCCGTTCGTAAATCAGTTTCACATCCGCGGGCACTTTCGAACCGTAGCGGACCGTCAGACGCTGCGCCTCGGCATCCGCGGCAGGCAGCGCGATCGCGACCAGCGTCAGCAACAGCCAGCGCGCGCCGCCGCGCCAGGACACGACACCAGCGCGCGTGCCATCCCGCCAGATCCGCGGCGTATACTTCTTCCGATCCGTGATTTCCCGAGCAACCGTCACTTCTTCTGTTTCCCCGCTGCTTCAAACTCCAACAACTCGCCCCACGGGCCCACCATGCTCTTCGCATCCATGCTTCCTAGCTGCTGCATCTTCGTCGCTTTTTCTTTCCAAATGTCCATCTGGGTCGCGCTGAGTACCTTGCTCCAATCCTCTTCGGGAATCTTGTACGACGCGGACATCAGGAAATAGCTGCCCCAAATCGAGCCCCGCAAGGTATTCAGTTCGCCGTGCGCGAGTTGGTCGACCAACATGCCGCGCACGGTCTGCCGCTGTTTGTTCGACAAGATCAGCTCCTGATCCAGCGTCGCCAGAATGTAGTCGACCATCGTATCGCTGATGGACGCCTGCCGCCGCCGGGTCACCGCGTCGTACTCGGCCAGCTGTTCCGCCGTCAGCGTTTTTTCCAGCGCCTTCCTCCACAAGGGTTCACGCGACATCGCGGCCCCGATCATCCCGGCACCGATGTAGTACTCAAACTGCTGGAACGCCTCTTCGCGAGCGAACTGTTCAATCGCCGCCTCGTTTCCCTGATTCTTCGCGAAGGGGCCAGCACGCTGTTCGATCCAGCGAATGGTGGATTCCACCCAGCGATCCGTAAACCGCTCGACCGTTCCCTTCGCCGCGATATCCAGTGTCTTTAACTGCTCGCCGGTCAAGTCGCAGGCCTGTTCCAGTTCCTCCAGTTTCAGCTTCATGCAGCCGTGGAACCGCTGGCGCTGTTTTTCCGTGACCGGTTGCAACTTCGTGGCCACACCGGCGCGCAAATCACTGGCGTCGTTCGTGGTCTCGTCCGCGACACAGGCCGCCGGCCAGACGAGGACGACGAACCACGCGGGGATTCCCAGTATCGATAGCTGCGTGATGAATCGCATGGTATTATGGTGCCTCGAGCGACGGTGGATTGCCGAGCACTTCGTCAATGATAATCAGCGGACCGTTCAGCACATCGTTCACTTTGACCGGCGCGACGTTGAAGAACCCGCCAGCCGCTCCCCAACCCATCATCTGACTGTAGCGTTTCTCGTAGTCCGACCACTTCCCCAGCTGAGCCGGCGACAGCACGTCGGCGAGTTGCCGCTTGTCCATTTGCTGCGACACGAGAAGCATGGTCGCGTTCTCTGCAAACGGATCGGTGGGTTGCGACTGCAGCGATTCACCCAGCGCCTTATCGATGATCGCAGCCAACTTCCGACGCTGTTCGGGACTCAGCAAGACCTGTTCGTCGATGGTCGCCACCAGTTTTGCGATGGTGGACCGGCGTTTGAACGTCGCCCGTTCGGCCACCGCCGCTTCATACTTCTGGCGCTGCGTGTCGGTCAACACGGTCCGCAGGCTAGTTTGCCAGACGGACTGGTTCATCAGTTGCCGATAGAACTCGGAGTAATCACCAGCTTGGGCGTCCACCTGCCAGATCCACTCCTGCAGCATCTCGTCATTGGCCTGAACAACAAATGGGTCGTCGACGTTCTGGTTTTCCACGATCACTTCGTCTTCTTCGCCCAATTCGACGACCGCTCCAGCGGCATTGGCTTCTTCGACTTGGATCGCCGGAAAATCCCCGAACCCCAGACCGCCAAACTGCTGGACCATCTGCTTTTTCCACTCCTTCATCTGCGCGTGCCAGGTTTCCATGGTGCGTTCGACCGCGCCTTTGGCGGCGATACTGAGTTTCCTGTATTGGCTCTCAGAAAGCTGGCACACGCGATGCATATCGTCGATCCGCACGGTCATGTGCTGCAACAACGACTCCCGCTGCCGGTCGGACATTTTCGCCAGATGCTGAAGGAACTGGCGTTCAATTTTCGAAGCCGGTTCGTCAGCCCGTCCGGACACCGCCAGCCACAGCAGCGACAGCCAAAGGATGGTCCGTAGTATTCTCATGATTCCTCCACGACTCGATTGTTTGCCCCAGATGGTGCTTGCAGCTCCCGCCAGGAAACGCGTGCGTTCTATCGGTACCCGTATCGACGCTACCTTCCTTCGAGTTCCCCGAAATACCTGTCCAGCCCGTCACGAAATTCCTCGGGAAACGTCTGGCCGCTCTTGCCGGTCGCTTGCCGCACTCCACGATTTTCAATGTGGGCGTCTGGATCGGCGCCCGGACCAATCTGTGCGAGTGCGGAATCCTTGGTCGTTCCTGACCCGCCGCCGCCCGGCGACGCACCGCCGCCGCCGCCACCGCCGCCGCTGTTGCGGCGCGCTTGCAGCAGCAATTCGATCACTTCCGTCTCGGCGGCAATCGCCGGCGGGCCCGTATTCGGTTCCGCCAGCAGGATGCGAGCTTCGTTCATCACCTCTTCCACTCGCGTCAACAGCTGGATCTCTTTCGAAAAGTGCTGCTGCGAATCGGGAAGGGCGATGATCTTGTCGGTCACGTCCAGCGTGCGGGCGGCGAGTTCGTCTTGCGTCCGCGCCAGCGACAGAGAACGGACTTCGTAGCGGTCGTCTGCGAGGGCGGCCTGCGCTTGTTCCAACGCCCGGGTTTCTTCGCGCAACGCCATTTCTTCTTCCAGGATCTTCATCACTTCCAACACGATGGAGGGCGGCAAACTGTCGGCGGAAGGCGAACCCGGACACGTATCTCCCGGACAGCCGGGCCCGACCAGCTGTTCCGCCCAGCGGTCCAATGTATCGGCCCAGAATTCGGCTTCCGCGATCGACTGCCCATTCAAGTTGCGTTCGACCGAGCCGCCGATATCCTTGAGCTGCGTGACCACGCGGCTGACTTTCATCTCGTTCAAGACGCCGCGAAATTTGCCGACTTGCACGCGATTGAAGTACGCTTCCAGATCTTCTTGAATCGTATAGACATTCTCACTCTGCGCCCCTTCCCGCGCGGCGAATTCGGACGCGTGTTCACGAGCCGACTCGGCAACTTGATTCACATCCAAACCAAAATGGACCAGCATGTGTCGATTCAATTCTCTTGCAATCTGCAACTGGCCGCGGGAAGCGGCTTTCAACCGTTTCACAAACGTACTGCCCTCCAGGTTCTCCAGGATCTTCTGCAGTTCGTCGGCGACCTTCTGGAACTCCGCCAATAGATCTTCTTGAGCCACCAGGGCGTCGTCCAACTTCTGCTGGGCCGGCGGGCCCGAATCGCCGCCTTCCTGACGGGGACCGCCCTGCAGCGTCGTTCCCGGCAAGCCGAACTTCGAGCCACCGCCCGCGGCCGGGTCGGCGGACGTTTCGCCTTCCTCCGGCGGATTGAAGCCCGATTCGATATCGGTGATGCTGGGCAGGGCCGAGTTGGGATCGGACGGTTTGTTGTTTTCGGGCTGCACCGGACTCTGCCTGTTTTCGCCGATTTGGGGCGCTGTCATTGCCGAGCTGTCCGGCTTCGCGCGTTTCGCTCCCGGTGCGTCGGCGGACTGCTGCAGCAGGTCGGCCACCGACGGCATGCGGTCGTTGGCGATGTCTTCGAGCGCCTGCAGCATCTCGGCCCACGTTTCCAGCGTCGCCACATTAAACTGGTCGTTCTTCGTCGCCTGTTCCACCAGTTCGGTCCCCGCTTCGGTCAAGGCGCCGAGCCGCCGGCCGTTGGCGATTTCGGCGAGCGCCTGGGATTCGATCTTGCGGCGGTTCTCCGGCAAGTCTATTTTGTCGTTCGGAAGCTGCCGCCGCTTCTTATTTGTTGCGACCAGCTGCTGTTCCGTTTCATAGACTTCCTGAGCATGACGGAACCACTTGCGAAACTGTTCGGTGAGCCAGATGGCATGATCCTCAGCGCTCAGCACATGCAGCGTGAAGACGGGCGAGTAGACGCGCTGCCGATCCGGCAAATAGTCCTTGGCATAGGCACGCAACATTAAAGTCTGCGGGGGCACTCCTTCGCGTTGGGCACAGAACGTCGACACCGCATCAATGCCGGTCTTCTCCGGATCGCCCGCCGCGACAATCTTTTCGCCTGTGGCCGGGTGAGGATTCCGCAGGGGATCTTCGACGCCGAGCCACTCCAGCCCGACTTCCTGAATGCCGAAGTCGTCGGAAACCCCGATATTGAACGTCAGCACTTCTTGTTCGAGCACGACCTGCCCGCTTTTCAGTTTGCTGCAGGTCAAGGTCGGCGCGTCGTCATCCCGGCGCTGGATCCGCAAGACGAACGGTGTTTTCGCGGACAAGCCCAACACGTCGTGCCATTGCAGTTCCTGCGTGGTGGAGGTGCTGACCAGGATCGGCGCGGTGATGACGGTGTCGTTGCGAATGACCTGCGGCTGGCCATTCACCGTCGCCGCGGCCAAGGGTCGAGATGCTGTCGCGGCAAACACGGTTTCACTCCCCTCGACCAGCGACACCGTACCTCCGCGCACATCGTACTCGACCGGCTTCGTCCGCTGCAAATAGGAAGGCAAGGTAACCCGCGCCAGCAAGCCCGTGAGTTCGGGGCGCGGCGTCGGCGATACCGCGATCTTCTGGCGTGCATCGCCCACGGAAACCGCCAGCGCGTCGTCGGTGGTCTGCGGAGGAACCTGAAAAGCGAATTTGCCACGCTGCTGCGCGACGCGGATGGGCTGCTGGTCGCCGTAACGCAGTCGCCCTTCGCGCGGCGACCATTCCGTATCCGGCAGCAACGTCACTTCCAGCGGAAACGCTTCGCCGTACGGAACGACCATCGTGTCGGGCAAAGACTCCAACTTGGCAAACGTGTAGCGCTCCGTATCGCTCCAGGGCAGCAGCCAACGGACCATGGCGTTCCATCCTGCCCCGGGAACCAGCAGCAGCGCGGCGGCGGCCAAAACCAGCGGTACCGACACGGCCCAGGCCCACTGGCGGTGTCTTGGATGCGGCACGCCGCTGCGAAAATCATGATCGCGGGACGCTTCGTCCACTTGCGCCATGGCGGCTCGGACCAGGACCGAACTGCGGCGCTGCTCCGTTTCGCTGTGAGCCAGTTCGACGATGCCCAGCAGTTGGTCGCCCGGCCGCGGCAACGTGTAGCTCAGCATCCGCGCGACTTGATCCAGCCCCCGCGTTCGCCAGATCCAGCGATGGCATTTCCACGGAAACCAGACTCCCAAACCCGCCGCACCGACCAGCAGGATGATTCCGCGCACCAGCGCCGGCGTGTCGAAGATGCGGTCGGACAGGAACACCAGCAGGTAGGAGAGCAACAAGCCGAAGACCGCCCCCAAGAAGCCCTCCGCCAGCTTCACCAGCCACACACGCTGGCGAAAAGCCTGCAGCTTGGCTTCAATCCCGGCAGGGAGTTCCAGCTCGCGTGCAGTAAGCGAATTGCTCATTGTGCATTCCTTGTTGCGTGGCGGCATTTTCTAAGGTCAGACTTCCGGCACGCAGAGCGTGCCCTACAAAGCCTTCCGTTCGACCAAGGCGTCATTATACGCTTGTCGCTGCTCGGCCGTGAGTGTCTTTTCGATGGCGTTTCGCCAGATCGGCTGTGCCGGCACAAAGGTTTCCCGCGGATTACTGCCGATATGGATCACCCTTCCCCAGCGAAAATAGCGAACTTCATTCTTTCTATCGTATTCTTCGACTTGTTTTTTCTCAAAGGATTCCAGGTACTACTGCGCCGCTCCCTTGGCCGCGATCGCCCGTCGTGTTCGCTGAGCCGCGGTGAGATTCACGTTGCGATCGATCTCTTGAAGGTGCACGTTCAGCAGGTCCACGAGCGCGGTTCGTTGCTTGCCGAGCCGCTTGAGCATGCTGGCCTGCTGCCGAATGCGTTTGGCTTCCTTCTTCTGAGCTCGCTCGGCCGCCAGCTGTTGTTCTTCGGGTGTCATCTCCTCAACCGGCTTCTTCAGCTTCCGCGGTACGGCAGGATGGACATCCAGTTCGAAGAACTCGATATTGGGCTGCAACAGCAATTGCGCCACGCTCGTTTTCGGACCCAACAGCAGCGGTACCAAGCACACGACCATCCACGTCGACAGACGGCCCCATCGAAACGGAAAGCTTACGAACCCCGTTTGGCGACCCTGGCCACAACACGCGTTCTGAAGGCGTTGATGCATCACACGCTCCCCGCCAGCTTGCGTCCCGTCCAGAACAATCCCAACAGGACGACCAGGAAGCCCGCCCAGGCGGGATGGCACCAAATCCGCACGCGCCGCACCAGCGGTTCGGGTTCGGGCAACGCCGCGATCTTATCGAGAAGCCCCGCGATGTTGCCGGGATCGACTGTTTCACCTCGAGTGATCGACGCGATCTCGGCCAGCACGTCGTGCCGAGCGGGCTGACCGACCTGCTCGCGTTCGACCCCCTGTACGGAAAGGGTGGTTTCGAGCCGTTGACCGTTTTCGCGGCAGGTCAGCGTCATCATGTGATCACCGTGCTCCTGTGGCGTGAAGCGCCCGGTGAAGAGTCCCCAACCGTCCGGTTGCGAGGTCAGGCGGACCAGTTCCGACTGCCCCGAGGGAGCGACGACTTCGACCACGACGTTGCCGTCCACTAACGGTTCGCCGCTGGGTCCCATCATGTTCGCGTTCACGGTTACGGTGTCTCCCGCGGCGGGCCGCTCGGGCGAATAAAACCATTTCTCGTCGAGCAGGTTTCGTTGATAGGCCATCCACCGCGCGACCTGTCCCCAGAATCGATAATGGTACTTGTCTTCCACTCCCTCGCGCCAGCGCCAAGCCCCGTCCGTCCCCATGAACAGGATCTTGCCGGTGCCGTACGTCTTCGTGACCAGCAAAGGAATGCGTCCGAAGCGATTCGTGTCGATCTTGTGTACCGCCAACACCTCGCTCCCCGCTTTGGCACGCACGACCGGAGCGTACCATTGAAAGCCGGGCAACGATTCCCAGACCGCCGCGGTGGCGTCTTCCGTTTCGGCCAGCTTCGTCAACAAGCTCGCTCGCCCCGATTCGGTCAACTCGAACTGCGCCGGCAAGCGCGAACCCCAGCCGCGAACCTGCGCGGCGTCTAAGACTACCGGATACAAATCGCCCAGTTCCGTATCGAGAAGGCTGAAGTGATTTCCACGCATGCCTGGCATCAGGATCAAGCCGCTGGCCTGGCTCTGCACAAGCCCCTTGAGCAGCTTACATTGTTCCACAGTCAGCTGCCCGTTGCCAACGCCAACATCGCCCAAAAACACCACGTCGTATTCGCCCAGCTTCTCCAGAGTGTCCGGAAAGGCTTTCAGGTAACCGCGGCCGCCTCCGACCTTGTTTAAGTCAGGATGAAACAGCAGGCACGCCACTTCCACACCCGGGTCGCGTTCCAACGCGTTGCGAAAATAACGGTATTCCCAACGCGGAAAAGACTCGACCAGCAACACCTGGAGCGACTCGGCACGCACTTCCATTTCCTGGGTACGCGAGTTGTTCTGTGCGATCGTCTCGCTTTCGTGCTGCGGCACCGTCAAGGTGAGCGTGAATTCCCCTTTGTCCTCGGGCTGCCAGGCGACGACGTCGTCCAGCCTGCCCATCGCCGGGACGCGGAACGATTCCGAGACCTCTTCGCCGTTCGAACAAGACAACGTCACAACCGTTTCAATATCTCGAGGCAACCAGCTGGGGACTGAAAAGGGAATCCGCGTCGTCTGACCGACAATGGCGTACGCGGGCGGATCAAACGCAAGGCCCGCGACGTCCGGCAAATGCGTCACCCGGCCGACGCCGACCGTGAAGACGGGAACCCCCTGCATCCGCAGGCGCGTGGCGGCGGAGACGGGCGACTTCCCCGCATTCCAATCGCCATCCGAAAACAAGACCACGCCCCGCAAGTTATCGTATTTGTCGGTCACGGCGGCAAGCGCCGCATGGACGTCGGTTCCCGGCTGTTCCAATTCGACGGCCGCGGAAAAGGGTTCGAAGACAACGTCGACTTTCTCCGCGACGACCTGCCAGACGGCCGGGTCCAGGTAAGGCTGCAGCCATGCGCTGCGCGCCACCGGAGCGGCCGCCGGCCGTTGTTCGTCGATCACGTCCCGCGTGGCCATGCTGCCGCTGTCGTCCCAAACCACGGCCAGCGTCGGATCCTGTTCAGGCTTAAAGAACTCAAGCCATTCCGGCTGGTTCAGCGTCAAGGCGACCAGCGCGACCAGCAGGAATCGCAAACCCTCCAGCAGGCCCGTCGAACGGGAATAGCGGCTGCGATGCCAGCTGAGCCAACACAAGAATCCTGTGACGATGACCAGCACCAGCGCGAAGACGATTCCCCACGTCGTCCAGAGAAACGTCAATGACTGGCCGGTCTTCATCACACAGTACCATTCGTTCCAGGCGGGCAAAAGATTGCCGACACTGCATCATAATCGATTCCCCGTCTGCTGACGAGAATTCCCGCGCCATTCCGGTTTACTCGGCGCCCCTGCGTCGGCCTGCCCGCACCTCGAATCTTTCCCCGGCTTGGGATATAGTAAGGGAACTCGTCCCGCGGCCCCCTTTGAAACAGCGTTCATGACGACTTACTTTGCTGAAGGTTCTCCGACGACCGAACTGACCGACGACCAAATGCGCGCCGCGCTGCAGGCCACCTTGGCGGCACGCGGGCAGCCGCGGCGAGTCCTGGCGCTGCCCCCGGATTTTACCCGCTATTACAGCCGCGCTGGCGATTTGACCGTGATGGCGTACGAACAGCTCGGCGAACGTCTGGTCGATGTCATGCCCGCGCTGGGCACGCATTTTCCGATGCCGGCCGAACAACTGGAAAGAATGTTTCCCGGCATTCCCCACTCGCTGATTCGCGAACACAAGTGGCGCGAAGACGTCATCACCATCGGCGAAGTTCCCGCCGACACGGTTTCCCAGGCAACCGCCGGAATCTGGAAGAAGCCGTGGCCCGCTCAATTGAACAAGCTGCTGTGGGAAGGCGGGCACGATTTGATCCTGTCCATCGGCCAGGTCGTCCCGCACGAAGTCATCGGGATGGCGAATTACAACAAGAACATCTTCGTCGGCACGGGTGGAGTGCAAGGGATTAACGAAAGGCACTTCATCGGCGCGGCCTACGGGATGGAACGCATGATGGGACGCGCCGATACGCCCCTGCGCCGCATCCTGAATTACGCTCAGGACAACTTCTGCCAGCACCTGCCGCTGGTCTATGTCCTCACCGTCATCGGCGAAAACGAGGCGGGCAAACTGTGCGTTCGCGGTCTGTTTATCGGTGACGATGTGGACTGCTACGAACGAGCCTGCGAACTGTCCATCGAAGTGAACTTCAAGCTGTTGGACCACGAGTTCACCAAAGTGGTTTGCTACATGGATCCGGCGGAATACCACAGCACCTGGATCGGCAACAAGGCGCTCTATCGAACGCGGATGGCGATCGCCGACGACGGGGAACTCGTGATCCTCGCCCCCGGTGTGAAGACGTTTGGCGAAGATCCCCAAATCGACGTGCTGATCCGCAAGTACGGCTATCGGACGACTCCCGAGGTCATGCGGTTCGTGGATGAAAACGAAGACCTGGCCAACAACCTCTCCGCCGCCGCCCATCTGATTCACGGTTCGTCGGAAGGCCGCTTTACCGTCACCTGGTGTCCCGGCCACCTGAGCCGCGAAGAAGTGGAAGGAGTCGGGTATGACTACGGCGACTGCGGTCAAATGATGCAGCGGTACGACCCGACTCAACTGCGCGACGGCTGGAACACCCTGCCCGACGGAGAACGGATTTACTTCATCAGCAAACCCGCGCTGGGCTTGTGGGCCTATCGGGGCCGCTTTGCGTGAACGGCCCGCAGGATCGCGCAACAGCCTCGAGTTTTCTCCGTAAGTCTATTTGAATTGCAATCTTAGCAAAACAATGCTTGCAATCCGTCGAGCGCTAATTATCATGAACATATGGCCTCATGGATGTTCACGGTGCTTATCACAGGATGATCCCTTCCCGTGCAGATTCTGCTAACCAACGACGACGGCATTTATGCTCCTGGCCTGGCCGCCATGGAGAACGAACTTCAGCAACTCGGGGACGTCACGGTCGTGGCGCCGGCAACCGAACAGAGCGGCGTCGGGCATTCGATCACGTTCCTGAGTCCACTGGTGTGCAAAGAAGTGTTTGACCACCAGCGGCGGCGGGGCTGGGCGGTGGAAGGAAGCCCGGCCGATTGCGTGAAATTGGGCGTCTTCGAACTATGTCGGAGTCGTCCCGACCTGATTGTCAGCGGCATCAACGGAGGCCTGAATGCCGGCATCAACGTGCTCTACTCGGGCACCGTAGCCGCGGCGATTGAAGGAGCGTTTTTCGGAATCACCAGCATTGCCGTGTCCCTGGAGTACAACGAACACGCCGACTTTGAAACCGCGGCCTCGATGGCCCGTCCTTTGATTGAACAGATCTTGCAGCAACGACATGCCACGATGCTTTACAACATCAACATCCCCACGTCCGCGGTGGGGCGTGAAACGAGTGTTCGCATCGTCCCCATGGGAGTGAACCGGTACGGCGAGCATTTCATCAAACGCAAGGACCCCAAAAATCGCACTTACTACTGGGCCACGACCGATCCCCCGCCGGAACCCACGGATGAAGAAACCGACTTATCGGCATTGGCGAAAGGCCAGATAACCATGACGCCACTTCACTACGACCTGACTCGCCACGACGCCCTGCGGGACATGTCGGCCTGGCAGTTGCGAACGTGACACGATGGCCAAGGAGATTTCCATGCGATTCCCATCCCTGATTGCCTGCTGCGGGCTCCTGCTTGTCGGTTGCGGCGTGGAGACGTCGAAATCGATCAAGGTCCAAACCAATACCCCTGGCGGTCCTGATGACGTGAGTGCATCGTCCACTGACACGACCGCCGCGGAAACCCTGGACACACCCGAAACAACCGAGCACGACAACGCTGCAGCAACGGAAGTCGCACCTGCAGCCGAACCGGTCGTGGTTGCGACGGAAACGGAAATCGTGGAAGCCGCGCCCGGCGTGGGTGCGGCGGGCCGCGGGCTGGATGGCAGCGAAGGCATCTACGTGACTCCCGCGAAGACGCTGTTCGGCGTTCGCGAGAAACTGGTCTTTGAAGTACAGATTCCCGCAGCCATGCGGCTGCACGAAGCGAACAACGGGCAAGCCCCGAAAACCCATGACGAATTCATGGAGAAGATTGTGCAAGCCAACCAGATCCAGCTTCCCCAGTTACCGACCGGAAGCAGCTACAAGTACGATCCCGAAACACAGCAACTCATGGTCGAAAGACCGAGACGATGAAAGCAACGCTTCCATTTCTCCCAGGAATGGAAACGTCAAGAAAGCAAGCAAACACGGAGGGTGAGGTTGCCAACGACTTTTCTCACATAAGGCGTCCTCCCCATGACAACTTTTCGCTCCCTTATCATGACCGTCGTCGTCCTTGCCGGCATGCCGGCGTTGGCCGCTGATTGGATTACCGCGCCATCCTATTTCACTCACGATCCCCAGACCGGTCGCCGCGTTACTCAGTATTCGCCGATCGGGCCTGTCTACTCGTTCACGCGTCCGGACTACGTTTCCAGCGGCTACCGGCACACGCGCAGCAGCATCCAGGTGGCGGGCAGCGCCGACAACTACCACGAGGTCGAGACCTGGGGCAAGGAAGTGCGCCCCTACGGTGAATGGCGTTTCCCCTATCGCCCCTATTCCGTCCCGTACGACGCCTGGGGCGCCCCCTTCGCCGGCGGCAATTTCTACGGAGCGCCCTTCGGCTACGGCTTCGGCGGACCGGCACCGGGAGTGAACCCAGGCAATGTCGACCCCTACTACCGTGGTCCTCGACAACATCACGATGGTTTCTATCCCGATTACGACCGCCGCGATCGCAAAGCGCGGAATTACTACGGCAACGGTACGGCAGCGCCGTAGGAACGTCTTAATCCGACAGCGCCAAGTCCCGTCGACATACAAGCGCGAAGCGCAAGCGAGTGGGCAATTTACGACCCGATACACTTGCTCGCGCGATACACTTGCTCGCCCGATACACTTGCTCGCGCGATACACTTGCTCGCGCGGCGTGCGTGTATTTTTGCGGATTGCCGTAAACGTGGCGCTATCCAGTTAACATCCGCGCGACGATCTTACTCTTCCCCAAACCTCAACGGATCGTTCATCATGCTCTGCTGAGGCGGGTAGTGTTCGTAGTCGACAATCCGCCACGCGTCCCCCTCTTTCAAGAGAGTAAAGATCACGTACCGAAAGGCATCGCGGTCTTCCAGGTAGCCGTGCGCCAGCGAGCCGCGGGCTTTCACGTTGAAACGAATGACCGCTTTGGGCGGAATGTGATCGGGCAGCACCGATACTTCATGGACCCTGGTGATCGTAACTTCTTCGAATTCGTGCGTATCCAGCTCAGCTCGCGCCCGCGACTGCAGATCGGGATTCTGCGGTGAGAGATGCGCCAAGATGGCGTCATAGTCGTTGCGTTCGAGTTCGCCGGCCATCTGATAGAGTAGCGCCTCGACCGCTTCCCGTTCGGTGATGACGCTGCGTTCCAGGGCGATACCCGCCGCCGTCAAGATAGCGGCGGCGGCCATGCCGACCAGCGCGTACTTGTGGCCTGTCTGCAACCAGGCGCCGACGGCAATCGCGACGCTAATCGCGCCCAGGATTCCAATCGTCCAAGGACTTTCCATCAACGAGAATGACGACTCCGAAGTTTGCGCGAGTAGCGCAGTGGGACAGGGGTTCACGTGATCGATTCCTTTGCTTCCGTCGAAACTTGCCCCGCGGGCTGGCGTAAGCGAGTGCGCCACAGCGCGATCCAGGAGACAACGATGGCGCTGCCGAGGAGGATATAGAAGGGCGTCAGGGAAATCGACGCTTCATGCCCGATCCCCTCGTTTTGTGAGAACTCGCTGGCAGCGTTCGCATGCGATGGCGGATCGACTTGCGCCTGGCCGGTGTGCAGTTGCGCGGCCCGCTGGCGGCGCTGCAGGTTGTCTTCGATGTGGGCCTGCCGTGCCGTGAACTTGGGCCCGATCACGACCAGCAGGACCAGGCCGAAGTTGGCGAACAGGTGCACCCAAAACCAGGGCGACTCCGTAATGCGGTTCCTGCCAGCGTCGCTCGCAGGGGCAGGGTTGTCGTTCGTCCGGGCATGGTTCATAGGGGCATTATAGAGAAGCGCTCCGTTCGGCGAGTAGGCGTCGGGGGGACGGGACAGCCAAGAACCATGTCTGGCGTAGGTGATCGAAGTCGCGGTATCCCAGGAAGATACGGCAGCGTGCGGACCGCATTTGGCTTGCTACCGGAATTCGGCTCTCGTATAATAGCGTCACTATCCCGCCCGCCGCTGCTGCAGCGGCTACCCCACGAAACGACGTGGTGGATCGGCTCGGTCACGGTTCACTCTGCAAATAGCGCGTTGGTCGCTTGGCAACGCCGGCGGAGCTGACAATGAATTGGTTACACGAGCAATGTTGTTGCAGAAGTGATATTGCTGGAGACTTGAGAATGGCCCAACGCTACCTCCTTCTACTCGGTTCCCTGTTTCTAGGGTCACAGTTTCTAGGATCACAGTTTCTTGGATCACTGTTTCCAGGGTCACAGTTCCTCGCTTCACCGTTCCTCGGTAGCACGGCGGCGGCGGACGAGACAGTTAGCTACTACAAGCAGGTCCGACCGATCTTTCAAGCGCGCTGCCAGGGCTGCCATCAACCGGCCAAGGCCAGCGGCGATTACGTGATGACCACGTTCGAACAATTGCTGAAAGGCGGCGAAAGTGAAGAGACCGCCATCAAGCCGCAGGACTCGGCAGGCAGTTATCTCGTCGATCTCATTACCCCGGATGCCGAGGGCAAATTCGAAATGCCGCAGGGGCAAAATGCCAAACCGCTGCATGAAACCGAAATCGCCTTGATCCGCAGGTGGATTGATGCGGGCGCGATCGACGACACGCCCGCCAACGCGCGTCAGTTGTTCACGGCCGAAAACCCGCCGCAGTATTCGTTGCCGCCCGTCGTGTCGTCATTGGATTTTTCCCCGGACGGCCAACTGCTGGCCGTAACCGGATTTCACGAAGTGCTGTTGCACCGCGCCGACGGTTCGGGACTCGTCGCGCGTCTCGTCGGTGTTTCCGAACGCGTTGAATCGGTGGCGTTCTCGCCCGACGGCAAGAAGCTGGCCGTCACGGGCGGCCTGCCGGCACGGATGGGGGAACTGCAGATCTGGAATGTCGAGTCGCAGAAACTGGAGAACGCGTTCCCGGTTACCTACGATACGATTTACGGAGCCAGTTGGTCGCCGGACGGCAAGCTGGTTGCCGTCGGATGCAGTGATACGGCGCTGCGTGCGATCGAAATCAGCACCGGGGCCGAAGTGGTCTACATGGCCGCGCACGACGACTGGGTACGCGGCACCGTCTTTTCCCGAGACGGCAAGTCGATCCTGACCGTCAGCCGCGATCAGACCGTCAAAATGACCGACGTGAAAACGCAACGGTTCCTGGGCAACGTCACCACGCATACTCCGGGCGTGCTGAGTGGTGGCATGAATGCCGTGGATCGTCATCCGATGCGCGACGAACTGGTGGCAGGCGGCGCGGACGGGGCACCGAAGCTGTTCCGCATGGCCGTCAAGGCCGCGCCGGCCGGCGGTGGGAATCCCAACCAGATCCGCGAGTACAGCCGGATGCGGGGACGCGTTTTTTTCGTTTGCTTCAAGCCGGACGGCAGCAAGATCTTTGCAGGCAGCAGCCTGGATGGAGCCGGACAGGTCCGCTGCTATCAAACCGACTCGGGAAAAGATGCCTGGAATCTGGATGTCGCCGAAGGGGGCATCTTCGCACTGGCAGCCGCTCCAGATGGCAAGACCGTGGCGGCGGCGGGCGCCGACGGCTGGATCCGGCTGATCGATACGGCCAGCGGTTCCATCACCACCAAGTTCTTGCCGGTTGAATTGACCACCGACTCGGACCAGGGAAGCAGCAGTATTGTATCGTCCGCCTTGCCTTCGCCCGAACTGTCGGGCAAGCAATCCCTGCCAGACGGCTTTCAAGTCCAGTCCGTCTCGGTGGAACCGAACGCGATCGAAATCAACGATCCCACCGGTTACGTCCAACTGCTGGTGACGGCTCATTTGAACGACGGCGCGACGGCGGATGCCACGCGTGTCACCACCTGGTCCGTCGCCGGAGGCACCGGCATGGTTTCTCCGCGAGGCCTGTTCGTGCCGGCAGCCAACGGCACGGGAAAGATCGTGGGGAACGTGGCGGGTCAGAAGGTGGAAATCCCGGTCACCGTGGCGAACCTGGACACCGATTTCCGACCCGACTTCGTGCGCCATGTGGCACCGGTGATTTCCAAGTTGGGTTGCAATGCCGGCACGTGTCATGGATCGAAAGACGGCAAGGATGGCTTTAAGCTGTCGCTGCGCGGCTACGATCCCCTCTTCGACGTGCGTGCCTTCACCGACGACATGGCGTCGCGACGCGCGAACGTGGCGTCCCCCGACAAAAGCCTGATGCTGCTGAAAGCCACGGGCGCGGTCCCGCACGAAGGGGGCCAGGTCACGCCGCAGGGTTCGCGTTATTACGAAATCATTCGCAGCTGGATTGGGGCAGGAGCCAAACTCAACACCGACACGCCGGCGGTGACGTCGATCGAGGTCTTGCCGCTCAATCCGGTCGTGCAACAAGTCGGCCAGTCGCAACAGATTCGCGTTGTGGCCGCGTATGCGGACGGCACGCGTCGCGATGTCACGCGCGAGGCCCATATCGAAAGCGTGAATACGGAAGTTGCGACACACGATACGGTGGGCTTGCTGACGGCGCAGCGGCGTGGGGAAGCCCCCGTCATGGCTCGCCATGAAGGCCGTTATGCCGCCACTACCGTCACGGTCATGGGGAATCGCGACGGCTTCGTCTGGCAAACGCCTCCGGCGAACAATCAGGTCGACGAGCTGGTGGCCGCCAAGTGGCAGCGCATGAAAATCCTCCCCTCGGAGCTCTGCAGCGATGACGAGTTCATGCGGCGGGTTTACCTGGACCTCACCGGACTGCCCCCCACCGCCGACGATATCCGGCGGTTCCTGTCCGACTCGCGAGATACGAAAGTCAAACGGGATGAACT
This sequence comes from uncultured Planctomycetaceae bacterium, assembly GCA_937967665.1. Taxonomy (GTDB): domain Bacteria; phylum Planctomycetota; class Planctomycetia; order Pirellulales; family Pirellulaceae; genus CALBSZ01. The sequence goes on along the minus strand of CALBSZ010000344.1, from coordinate 2,082 downwards.
GATCGACCGCTTGATCGGCAGCGAAGCGTTTATCGAATACTGGACCAACAAGTGGGCCGATCTGCTGCAGGTCAATCGCAAGTACCTGGGCGTCCAGGGCGCGGCGCCGTATCGAGCCTGGATACGCAGAGAGATTGCGGACAACACGCCTTACGACGAGTTCGTGAGCAAGATCCTGACCGCCACGGGCTCGAACAAAGACAACCCGGCCGCCTCGTATTTTAAAATCCTCCGCACGCCGGAAGATACGATGGAGAACACGACGCACCTGTTCCTGGCCACGCGGTTCAATTGCAACAAGTGCCACGACCATCCATTCGAACGTTGGACCCAGGATCAGTACTATGAATTGTCCGCCTATTTCGCGCAGGTCCAACTGCAGAAAGACCCGGCATCGGGCAAGAAACAGATCGGGAAGACAGCGGTGGAAAGCGGCAAGCCGCTGTATGAAATTGTCGTGGATGCGGGCAAAGGGGAAGTCAAGCACGAGCGGACGGGCGAAGTGACCTCGCCGCAATTCCCGTATCCCGCCAGCTACGAAGCCCCTGAAAACGCGACGCGCCGCGAAGTCCTGGCCAGTTGGATTACGTCGCCCGACAACCAGTACTTTGCCCGCAGTTACGTCAACCGCATCTGGGGATACCTGTTCGGCATCGGCATCATCGAACCGATCGACGACATCCGCGCAGGGAATCCGCCGAGTAACCCGGAACTGCTGGACTGGCTGACGGCTGAGTTCGTGGAGAGCGGCTTCAATGTGCACGAAGTGTTTCGCACGGTGTGCAAGTCGCGTGTGTATCAGCTCTCCGTGGCCACCAACAAATGGAACGCGGACGACAGCATTAACTTTTCGCACGCGACCGCGCGGCGGCTGCCCGCCGAGGTGCTGCTGGATTCCATCTACCGCGTCACCGGCACGCAATCGAATTTCCCCGGAGTTCCCGCCGGCACGCGTGCCGCGTCGCTGCCCGATTCGGGTGTCGAACTGCCTGACGGCTTCCTCGCCAAAACAGGGCGCCCCGTACGTGAAAGCGCTTGCGAGTGCGAACGGAGTTCGGGTTTGCAGTTGGGTCCGGTCATGGCGCTGGTCAGCGGTCCCACCGTGAACGATGCCATCAGCAATGCCAACAACGATATCACCAAACTCGCCCGCTCCGAAATGGACGACGACGCGCTGATCGAAGAACTGTTCCTGCGCATCCTCAATCGCTTCCCGTCTCCGCCCGAAGTCGAAGCGTGCCGGCAGGCGTTCGCGGATGGGGTCGAACGCGACCATCAACGGCTCGTCAAGGAGCTCGCCGACTATGAAGCCGGAATTGCGGCGGCCACCGCCGCGAAACAGCAGGCGTACGAGGCCAAAGTAGCGGCAGCCGCGGCAGCGGTCGACGCGTACACGCAGCAGATTGCCCCGCGCGAGGCCGAACTGGACCGGCAGCAGCAGCAGCGGATCGCGGCGGCCGAGGCGGCTTTGCAGGCGGCCGACGCCACCATCGCGGAACGCCAGGCCGCTTGGGAAGAACGAATCCGTTCCGGCCAGCACGGCTGGGTTCCGCTGGACCCGAGTGAGCTGAAGGCCACCAACGGTGCCACCCTGAAGAAGGAAAGCGACCTGTCGGTGGTCGCTTCCGGGCCGAACGGCAAGGGTGCGTACGAGTTCACGGCGGATACGAAGTTGACCGGCATCACGGGCGTCCGCCTGGAACTGTTTGCCGACAAGCGGTTCCCATCGAACGGCCCCGGCCGTGCCAAGAATGGCAACTATGTGCTCAGCGAATTCCAGGTGTTTGCGCGTTCGGCCGGAAAACCAGACGAGCAGCCGCGGCAGGTCGCCCTGCAGAATGCTCAGGCGAATTTCAGCCAGGATGGTTACGCCGTCGCCACCGCAATTGACGGCCAGGCGCCCGCATCGGGCAACGGCTGGGCCAGCTCGCCGCAGCTGGGAGTCACCCGCCTGGCCTCGTTCGAAACGAAAGAAGACCTGAAGATCGCAGGAGGCGCCACGCTCCGCTTTGTGCTCAATCAACAGTACCAGGACGGGACTCATTCGATCGGCCGATTTCGCATTTCGGTGACGACCGAACC
>CALBSZ010000343.1 GCA_937967665.1 uncultured Planctomycetaceae bacterium | reverse complement strand
AGCAGCCATCGTCCGAACAGCATTCGCTGCTGGGAAGTTCGTTCTTGTCGTAGTCGAGTCCTTTGGTTTCGCGTGGATGCCGGACGGCGCTGCGCTGGCAGTCAAAAGTCAAGGCAAGCGCTGGGTTCACTTCCTGGTAGGGAGCGATCGGGAGAATGTCGTCTTCGTAAGGCGGTCCGGTATACAGCCGAAACAGTTTCTCGCAGACGGCGGTTCGCAGGCCGCGGCGCAGCGTGTGACCATCGTCGTCCACCACCTGTTTCCAGGGTCCTTTGTAGATAACGGCTTGATGATGGTCCAAGCACGGTCCCTCTTTCCCTTTGAACGCCCGCATGGTAACACTGCGGAATTCAATTCCCTCGACGGTCGCCCAGGGCTCTTCTTGGCGGCTCATGATTTCCATCCCATAGAATCCGGCTCGCGCGAACTCCTCAATAAACTCATCTTCCAGGAACGCGCCGCTGATACAACCGCTCCAGAGTTCCGGATCTTCCTTGAGATGCTGGGGCACCGGTTCGTCGCACACGATGTCGCTAATGACCGCGCGGCCTCCGCGCCGCAGCACGCGAAAGATTTCGGCGAACAGCTGCCTGCGATCTTCCGGCCGCACCAGGTTGAGGACGCAGTTCGAAAGGACCACATCGACCGATTCGCTCGCGATCATGGGATCCGAGCGCCGCAACTCGTCCGCATGTTGCTGTGCCCGCAGCCAGTCGGCGGACGAAGACACGGGATTTTCGCGCAGATATGCTTCGAAGCGTTCCATATCCAGCGCCAGGTCCTGAATCCGGCCCTTGTACAACGAAACGTTGTCCCAACCCACGCGCTGCGCGATTTCGCCTTGGTACTTGCGCGCCAGCGCCAGCATGTCGTCGTTCATGTCGACCCCCAGGACGCGTCCTTCGGCTCCGACAATTTGAGACGCGATGTAGCAGATCTTCCCGCCGCCGCAGCCGAGGTCCAACACGACCGAACCGTGTTCGACATAGCGAGACGGATCGCCGCAACCGTAGTCCCGCTCGATCAATTCCTCCGGCAGCAGCTTCAGGTATTTGGGATCGTACTGCACCGGACAACACAACGCGGGCTCCGCCGCCTGCGAGGCCGCTGAATAACGGTGGCCGACCGCTTGTTCCACGTTCAGCTCCACGATGTGCTTGGACGAATCTGTCATGTTTATCCTCAAAGTGCTGTGCGGGTCAGGAAATTGCCTAACGCGACTGTCCGTTGCTGCCGGAATTCCAATGGCGTCCTGGCACAATATATCGCGCGGGTGTTTTTCCTGACAGCCGTTGCCGGTATAGTGGGGTCGTTCGCCAACCTCACGATGGGCTCCCTGCCAAGTCGAGACAACGAGAATCGCCAGCGAGTGAGTGACTTACGACCGGATAACATTTGCTCGCGCTTATAGCTTGTATTCTGGCGCATTGCGCCGAACTTGGGTCCGCGACAGGTTCTGTCGTCATACAAGCTCGAAGCGCCAGCGAGTGAGTGACTTACGACCGGATACATTTGCTCGCGCTTATAGCTTGTATTCTGGCGCATTGCGCCGAACTTGGGTCCGCGACAGGGGACAGGCACCATCGATCCACCGGGTTGTCCGGGACGAACCAAACACAACGATGGAGCCAGTCCCCTGGTACCATCAACCCTGCGTTGTCGTACCAGAAACCGACTCGAGCCTTGAAAGGAATCCATGATCTACGTCATTGCCACCATTGAACTTCACCCAGGGCGTCGCGACGACTTCCTTGCTGAATTCCACAAATTAGTGCCGTTGGTCTTGCAAGAGGAAGGCTGTCTGGAATATGGCCCGACGATCGACGTGGAAACCAACATCGCAGCGCAACCAGCGGTGCGGGATAATGTCGCCACGATTGTCGAAAAGTGGGAGAGCCTGGATGACCTGGCGACACACCTGATCGCTCCCCACATGCTGGAGTATCGTTCACGCGTGAAGGACATCGTCAAGCAGGTCACCCTGCAGGTACTCGAGCCCGCCTGATGCTGCAGCGGCAGCAACAAACCCTTGGCCATTCCGGAGGCCCAGCGAACATGCCCGTTCGACACCCCAGATCGCACTTCTGGCGATACGTTTTCGTACTCGCGGCGCTTTTGTCCGTGGTGGGATGGAGCGCAGCGGCCCGCGCCGAAGAGCGGATGCTGTTCGATTTCGAGGCCGGCGGCTTGTCGAAAGACTGGGCGGCCAGCGGCAAGATCTCCGTGGCCCGGGAACAAGTACCAGCGGTCCCCGACGATCCGCATCAGACCAGCTTACCGGGCGGTAGCGGCATTGTGGTCAAGACGATGGGCCAGGCAGCGGTCTACGCCAAGCGCGGCCGCGTTCCGGCTGCGTGGAACCAGTTCCACGAAGTGTCCTTCTGGGTCTATCGCGATGCCGCGGAAGCGCGGGAACGTCCCCAATCGGTCTTGGAAGTACAGATGTACGAAGCCGACGGCCACGCCAGGTTTTGGCGCCGTGTGGAACTCGATCACACCGGCTGGCGGGAAGTTACATTGCCATTGCGATGGTTTCGCTGGGGGGACCATCAACGGATTCCGCGTTGGGAAAAGGTCGACCGCTTTGTATTCTGGTTTCGCGACGCGGCCAACCTGACGATCGATGCCATCCACGTTGCCAAGGCGCAAGAAACGGACGCAGCCTACTTGAGTCCCGCCGACCTTCGCCAACTTGCCTTTCCAGACGACGCGCGGGCGCGCGTCGTTGCCGCGGATCATGCCGTGCTCCTAACCAACGCCGCCGAACTGGATGCCGACCGGCTGCTTCAACACTTCGGCGAGGTCTCGACAACGATTTTCAAGGAGATGCCGTATCTGGATTCACCCGAGCGACGTCCCGTCACGATTGTTTTCGCCAGCCGCGACCAGTACCGGGCGTTCACCACACGACTGGCGGCTCAGCTGAATTCCGCGGCGGTGCCGCCGGAATCCTCGGGCTATACGATCCACGCCATCTCGACGTCCTATTGGGACCGCGAACACGGTTCGCTGCGACCGGTATTTACCCATGAGTTCGTGCACTCGCTGCTCTGCCAGTACGAACGTTTACCGAGGCAGGGAGGTTGGCTGCATGAAGGGATCGCGTCCTACTACCAGTTGCGCTTTCATCCACAGAAATCGTTTCCCGAGATCGTCCGCCAGGGCCTTGCCAACGAAGCGCGGCGTTCGCAGCTGCCAGACGTGTGTCGCGGGCAGCGTGTTCCGCTGGACCGCTACTGGCAGGCGCTGACAGTTGTCGAGTTATTGCGGGACAACCCGAAGTACGACGGGAAACTCGCCGATCTGCTGCAGGCATTTGAAAACAGCGGATCCACGGACTTGAACGAACAGATCGGCACCGTCCTCCAGACGGACTGGCAGTCTCTGACGAACGACTGGATCCACCACTGCCGCCAGCGTTACGCCGCCCCGTAGCGGCTTCCTTTCCGCGGACAAACCGCTACGATCCGCACGACCCGCCGTCGTTTTGACTCGTCGGTAAAACGACTTAGACTTGTCTATTCAGTCCGCAATCATGCCTGTGTGAATTCGCGTCAGCGTCGCGACCAACTCGCTAAACTCCGGCGCCGAACGGTTCGTGACGGCTGACGGTGAACTCCTGGCACGAACTTGGTGGATAGACGGGCGGCAGGGAAATAGCATCCCAATCGCCCCAGACAACTTCCGGCAATCCCTGAGTATTCCTGATGTCTACAATCGTTTCTCCCATGCAGTTCACGTCGGAGGACCTCGATCTACTCGTGAACACCGTGGACAGCCTGATTGTCATCACGGATAGTGGCGGTGTCGTGTGCGACATGAATCGGACGTGCGCCCGGCTAACCGATTTCAGAGAGAGCGATGTGGTCGGTGAGAACTTCGCCGAGGTATTCCTCATTCCGGCTGAAAGAGAGACCGTCCACAAGCAACTGCAGCGGGTCGGTCCCGACATGCGCCGCGTCACGTTCGAATCGTCGCTGCTGACACGATCGGGGCGGCGATTGCGGATCAATTGGTCCTGTGTTCATTTAACCAGCAGCAACCCATTGGCCCCCAACCTGGCCCTGACGGGTACGGACGTCACGCAATACAACGCGGCCTTGGAGCGACTGGAACAGCAGCAAAGAGAAATCGATACGTTGCAGCAGCAGTTAGCGGAAACCAGGCAGAAGCTGAAGTCGGCGCAACCGATTATTGTGGAGCGTCGCAAGAACGGCCGTTACGAATACGCCCATTCGCAGTTAGTCGCCCCGGTTCGCAATCAGGCGAATCGCAAGGCCTTGGTCTTCCGGCGTGTCGAATGCAAAGACGTTTCGGCCAACGGCTTCTCGTTCGTCTCGAACACAAAGCCCGACTACACGGAACTGGTCGTCATGCTGGGCAAAGGGGACTACATCATTCGCCTGGTGGCCAAAGTCGCGCACGTCTCGCGAACCACCATCGACGGGAAGTACAAGTTCCTGGTCGGCTGTCGCTATGTCGAACGCCATCAAAGCAACAACTAGCGGTCGTTAGTACGAGCGCGAGCTGGGAAAGAAATAGCGTTTGAACCATGAGCCGGAGGGTTCCGGCTCCGGGGGTGGCGGCGTGTTTGTTCTCGGCTCGGGCAGCGTTTCGTTCGTGGCGGGGATGGGAAGCTCTTCAAACAGGGTACGCGGTGCTTCCGCGACGCGGGGCGTCTCACGCGGCGGCACGACGACGGCTTGTCGCGCCGGCGAGGCTTGAATACGTGACAGCACGTGAGACGGCTGGGCCGGCGGCAGTAGCGGCACAATAGCGCGCGTGGTGACTCGCGCCGGCGGCATCTGACCTGGTGCGGTGCGCGGGACGATCACCGGAACTGGCTGGTCCTGGCGACCGCCAGTCGCAAGTGGTTTCCCGGGACCAGCCTGCTCAGCGTCCGCAAGGCCTTCGAAGCCGCCACGAGGACGAAAGGGATTGCCGGACGCGTCGTCAACCTGTTGTGGACCGTGTTCGAGCGAGCTTCGCTCGGCGTCCGACGGTTCCGGATTCAGTGCCAGCGGGATTTCATCGGCATCCAGCGGGACGTGCTGTCGAAGTATCCGCGCCCAATCACTCCGCAGGAACTGCCGGCAATCGGAAACGCGGCCGAATTCCAAATCGTCGCTGGCCGCGCGTGCCGCGGCATCCAGCTGTGCCAATTCAGTTTCGCTGAGCCAGAAATCGAAAAGCTGGACCTGGTCAACCCGGATCTCGCCGTCACCACGCAGCTCGACACCAACTTTCAACTCGGTAAGTCCCGCTGGCAACGAGTCCACGGTCACGGTATACGGAGTCCATTCGTCGCTGAGCGGGATGGCGTTTTCTCCGTCGGCTTGCCCCAACGTCACGAAGCGGTAGAAACGCTCGCCCGCGTGTTGTCCTTCTACGAACAGGCGCACCTGCGGCTGGTCCGTTGCGTCGATCGTACGCAGCCATGCCCGCACCGCCAGGCGGCCGCTGTCGGGCGTTTCCACAGCGTTGCTGCGCACCCACGTAACGGGTCCGCGCGGCCAGCCCGCGGGGCGCTCGCTGCGCAGCCCAATAGCGTACTCACCGTGCTGACAGTACTGGGTGTCCAACCAGGCCAGCATCCCCTCGCCCTGGCCGCGCTGCCAACCCTCAATCTCACCCGACGAATGGCTTTTCTCAAAACTGGAATTCAACAGCGTTGGCAAGGGCTTCAAGTCAAGTCGGCGCACTTTATCGATGCGTGCCTCGAGCACGGCCAGGCGGTCGTCCAGTTCGCGGAGCAGCGAATTGGTCAGACTGGCGTGCCAGTCCACCACGCGAAGCGATGGCGACTCGAAAACAACACCGACCACTTCATAAGGCTCCAGGTCCACGGACCATTGGCCGCGTTCTCCTTGCATGTGAACAGGATCGATACTGCGCGACGACAGGCTGCTGAAGTTGAACGCGCCGGCACCGTGCAATTCAAGGTCCACGTGAATCGCCCAGGGAGAGTCGTTTGCGGCATACAGAAAGGTCTGGCCGTCCACCGTGGCGGTCCGCAGAGTAACCGGCTGCGTGACCGCGTTGGAAGATGCCGGCACGACCGTCTTGAAACGGGTATCTGGCAGTTGCCGGAAAACGTGAAACAAATCGTGCAGACGCCGATCTTGCCCTTGCATGACCAGGCGCCCACCTTCCACGATCACTTGCACATCGCCCGCGCACAGATCGTGGACGAATCGCTGACGGTTCTTCGGACCGCTCAACGCGAACTGCGATGCCAGGGTCACCTGAGTCCTTTCCGGACCCCAGGGACTCTTGTAGCGAAAGGCATTGAGTTCGTATCGCGGCGATTCGTGGAAAAAGAACACGCCCGTCCGGTTGCGCAACGCATCCTGGCCGGAATTCCCAGCGTGGTAGAAGAGCTGCTCTTGTTGCGGCGAACAGATGTTCGCCGCGCTGCCGGAAGCATTCGCCACGGGGTCGAATACGTGCGTCTTGAGAAAAACAACGCCGGGAATCTGGGCCAGCAGGGCGGCATCCAGGCCACAGGCCAGGTAGGTCTGCCGGACGTCGTCGGACCGGGCCGGGACGGGCGCCGTCAGACCTGCGGCTCGATCACTTTCGTCTCCTCTGGCACCCATCAGCAGCAGCCTGGAGGTCGGTTTTTCGTCCATGAGTCGCCGTTGCAAGCGTTCGTAGTGTTGAGACAGGGACTGGGCCCGCCACGCCAACCATCGCCGGCGAGTCTGACTGTCGTCCAGGCTGGCTGTGGTTGTCGACTGGGCAGCCGCGAACCGCGACCAGGTGACTTCGTCCGCTCCCCAATCCGCCCCCGGCAACTGAGCGAACGTGTCACGGCCCAACGAAATGGCCACGCCGCCGAACGCGTCATGTCCCGCATACCTGGCAATCAGCTCATCGATAACGTGCCGCATGGCCTCCTGCACTCGCGGGTCAAGCGGGTTGTAGAGCGCGCCGGTGCGACTGCCGGTGGCCTGTCGTTCCACCCAAGTACGCTGCTCGCTATCAACCAGATCCAGACCATCGGCCCCCTCCGTGCGTCGGAGTCGTTCCAGTTCGGGCAACGGCGATGAAAACCGCACCGCCGGGATGAGCGTGAGGCCTTCGCGGTCGAACAGGCGAAACAACAATTCCAGCACGTCCTTGCGCAGCGGATCTTGTGCTGTGGTAAAGAATACGCCGTTGTCGTAGCGCGGCGTCGGGGCCAGCAGTTCGCTGGGATAAATGGTGCTGCCGTCGCGAGCGACCATTATCACGGCGGCGTTGTATCCGGAGAATTTAAGGAAGTCGATCAATCGCGTGGCGCCTTCGTAAAACGTCGCCCAGTCCTTGAGCGCGCGGCCCGAGGCGTCCAGCGTGTCGCGGGCTCCAAAGTTTTCCGGAAAAAGAGGCTGGTCGTAGTAAGCCGCCAGCAGCCGGCGTCCTCTTTCGTCTTGAGGCGGCTCGGACGTGAGAGCGGCGGGGCCGGCGTAGACCCGAACGTGCCCGATGATCGCCATCGCCTCTGGATGTCGGTTGGCGATGACGACTCGCGCCTCATCCGACTTCGGCCAGTACACGATCCGGTGCGTTCGCAAAGGAGCGATGGCTGCTCCGCCTTCACTGTCCCTGGTGGAAACGCCCGTATCCACATCGGGCATGACCACCTCGCCCGCCGCGTTTGGCTGCAGGATGCAGAAACTGACATCCTGTTCGATGTCGTCCGCATAATCGATTTCCAGAATATCAGGCTGCTCGACCGCGCCCCGCGGCAACGCGATACTCTGCCAGCCACCCGGTGAAATGTGCAACAGCGAACGACCCTGGTGCTCGCGCGTGACCACCCGGTGCGATCGCGTGGTCGCAGCGGACTCGGTCGCGTCGATGTCACCAACAAGATGCCAATTGTCGTTGCGCAAGTCACTCAATCTCGCTCCCGTGGCAGCGGCAGGCGGCGCGACGGGTGCAACGACCACCAGTTGCAGACGACGAGTCACGGGCAATACGGATGGCGATAGTGGAGCACGCGATCGGATTGGAGCGACGCGCACCGTCAGATCGTAGACGCCTTCGTGTCGAGGCATTTCGACCAGGAAGGCAGCCGCGTTCGGCAATCGGCCACGCGCGTCGGTAAAAACATCCTGCTCTTCCGACCACACGGGGGTCGACGCGCCGTGCGGGAATAGCGCCGCCTGAACCTGGACGAACGACTTGGGAGGGCCAATCGGATTGAGTGGTTGCACGCTGAAGTCGAAGCCTTCGCGCGGCCGAAATACCAGGTGCTCTCGCGCAAAACTCAATTTCAGGTCGTGGGCGGCCGCCCGCCGTACGATCAATTGGTTGCCATGATCGTCCAGTTTCTCCACCTGCGTTTGCTGCAGAATATCGTCCAGACGCAGATGCAAATCGCCACGCGGGCCGGAACCATGCGCGGATGCCATGTTCACGTGAAGCATCGCGTTGCGTGGCGCGTGAACGGTGACACGAATGCAGTCAAAACGGCGCGGGCTTCGTTCCTCAATGCGGATCTGGTTGCCGTCCAGGTAAATCGAACCGGGCTCGTCCCGCGCCAGACCGTGGGCCTGCACGCTCGAGAATTTACCGTGAGACAACGAAACCGAACCGTGCCACGGCGTACTGGTCAAGCCACCCCACTCCATCCACAGTTCACACGTCGCTTCGTTCAACGCCGCGCCTGCTGCCAATCCGTCTACCGCCGACGCGGTTTTGCCAGCGCTGGAATTCAAGTCCGCTGAGTCAGTTTCGCCGGAACCGAAAAGATCTCGAGGATGCAGACGCAGGGGAGCTGCCGAAATACCGTCGAACAAGCTGGCACGACCCGTCGTGGGTAGCGTCTCGTCGTCTGGCGGTTCCGCAACGGTAACTGGCGGCGGGATCGGATGAGAACGCGAATCGGCAGGCCCCGGCGAATGCGGCTGTCTCGTCTTCCGACCGCTGCCTTTACTGAAGATTCCCTTGAAGAATCGTGTGGTCCACTCCAAACCCGATGTGGGACCCGGTTCCTGCGTCCGCGATTCCGGCAGCGATTCTGGAGGGGGCAGGGGGGCGGCATGCATTGCCGCCGGCAGCGCGGTTGCTCGCCCGCCGTCGCGCCGCATTGGGGAGGCCGGTTCGCCGCCACGCGAACCGCGTTCCGCTTTTGAAGGATCGCGTTCGGTTTTGGGAGCGTCGCGTTCGGTTTCGGGAACGTAAAGCGGGATCGATTCCTCCGGGCGCCCTTCTTCCTGCAGCGACGGATCGACCCGGACGGGGCCCGTGATAACAACCTGAGCCCAGCTGGTCGAACAGACCGCGAGGCTGGCCACCAGGACGGTGCAGCGCAAACGCAAGCGACTTCCTTGTCGGTTCATGATTCTTGGCGGGGTTGGATGGGGATAGGCGAGGATGGAGGAGGGGCCCGGCGGAACGTGGCGTCAAGCGCGCAACGCCCCGGGTCAGGCATCATGGTTCTTATCGTCCCGGTAGAATGATAAGAATTAGCAAAATCGGAAAACTCGACTATTTGAACACCGGAATCGATCGTACTTGCCAGCTACACGAACGAAGGTCTGCTGTTTTCGTCATTTTGCGACTCGATGGCCAGCAACCATGTCAGGGAATGCGGGCTAATCTTTCGTATGAGCTCAAGTTGCCTGCCGGCCGCTTCCGCCTGGAATCGGCATACACTCACACGCTTTGACATTGCCCTCGCGGTCGCCCTGGCCGTGCTGTCGCTGCTGGCGCGATGGCCTTTCATCGAACGGGGCCAGACAATCGTGCATCATGACGAGGCCACGGTCGGCTTGATGGCGCAGGACATCGCTCGCGGGGAACATTTCCCCATCTATTTCTATGGGCAGCGTTACATGGGAGCGCTCGAAGCGTACGTCGTGGCGGCGTTGCTCCCGTGGTGTTCCAATCAGGCGGTCGCCCTGCGATTGGGCCCGGCGTTGTTCCTGGCGGCACTCGTGGCCGTGCAATTCCTGATGTGCGCGCGCTGGTTTGGCCGGTGGGGCGGGTGCGTCGCGGCCGGCAGCTTGATCTGCCTTGCCCCCATGGGCATGCACTGGACCATTTCCGCGCGCGGCGGCTACATCGAAATCATGCTGTGGGGCGCGTTGACCTGGTGGTTGTTTGCCGAGTGGTTCGTCTGCCGAAACGACGCCGGTCGCTGGAAGAAAGCAGCGTTCGGCGTGTTGCTCGGGTCCGGCTTGTGGCTCAACGCCACCATCGTTGCCTTCATCGCGCCGGTCATCGTTTCACAGTTGCTCAGCGTTCGCCCGCGATGGCTCCAACAATCGACCATGGGCACCGCGATCACCGCACATTGGAAAAGGTGGACTTTCGATTTGCCCCTTGCGCTGCCGTTGCTGGGTTTGCTGTTCATCGTCGCGCTCAGCGCGATCTATTGCGTCGAGGTTTCCAAACACGGCGTCGAATTCTACTTGTTCATGGGTCTGGTAAGCATTCCAGTCGGGGTTGCCATGCTCGGGGTTCTGGTGGTCATCGCGGCCTTGGCGCTGCGTCGTCAGGCGCAGGTTCAGAACTGGTTGCGGCAGCAAACCAACGCGGCTGCTCCACTGATCCTGGGCATGTTCGTGGGTTACCTGCCAGCGATCGGCTACGTCGTTGTCAGGACTTTCGCTGGCGAGGGCCTGGAGGACAGCATCCCGCTGGGCGTTCGGCCCCTCTGGACGATGCACGAAACGGTCTCGTTCCTGATCAGCGGCGTCCCTGTGCTGTTCGGCGCGGATCCTCGACCGTTTCTCGATTTGCTGCTGATCGATCCGTACAACTATCCACTGCGTTCTTTGCCTGCCGGACGACACGAACTGCTCGGCTGGTTCAATCTGGGTATCCTGGCGGCTGCGGTCGTGCTGATCGTCCTGCTGCTGATCGATCACGGTCGCAAGTTTTTGCCACCGCTGCGTCTGCAGTTCGGCCAGATTCCGCCCGCGGTCTTCCTGAGCTTCGCGGTCCTGGCGTTCGGCGCGCTGTTCCTGTTCAGTGGCTGTTCGTTCAATTTTTTTTCGATCCGCTATCTGATTCCCCTCTGGGTCGCCATTGCCGGACTGCTCGGAGCCGTAGCGGCGTCGGCAAGCTGGAAAACGGTGCGGTTCGCCTGCCTGGCGATCCTGTTCGCCGGCTGGACTGCCGGACAAGGGACACTGTGGCAGCAAATCGGAGCACCGCATCCGCTGACGGACGTTGCACAGTCGCTGGTAGATCAGGATATATCGCTGGCGGTGGCGGAACCTCAAGACGCCAAGTTGCTGTCGTACCTGACCAGCCAGGCAACGCGGGTGGCCGAGTACAAACCGACGTGGCCGCGGCTGACACACGTCGCGCGTCTTGTCCGGCCTCACGAGCGAATTGCCTACATCACGCGCACTGATGAAAAGGTACCGCACAAAGAACAGGAATGGCCCGGACGCAAGCTGTCCAGCATCCATCGCCTGCGGCCCGACCTCGAAGCCTGGGTACGGCGTCATCCGCACACGCTGATTTCCAAATCGAGCTTGCCCCAAGGCTTTGAGCTTTGGCTGCTGACGGAACCGATTCACGAGGAATCGCGGCCAGCGATCACGGCGCGTCCATCCGAATCGTAGTCCATCAGGATGTTTCCAATCTCGGGCATGTAGGCAGCATAATGGGAGGCATGGTCGTTGATAACGATCCTTGGTTTCTTGCATCCTGGATTTGAACCGAGGCATTCGGATGTCGCTGCTCGACGGCTCGGTACCGAGTGCCGGTCTCAACACGATGGTTGACCGGCACAAGCGTGCGGAAGACAGATCGTCCCGCCGTCAAAACAACATGGTGGCGACGAGCGACAGGATAATCAACGCGATGATGGCAGCCGCCATGTATTGAGCCTTCGTTCGCGACGGACTGCCTTCGCGGTGCTGAGGGAATTCGCGTTCCACGAACTCCTCGTAGTCGAAGTCGTCGTCGTATTCGTCGCTGGCATCGTTCCAGCCGGAATCGTCGCTGGCCCCGCAGGCGGGACAGAAGTCGGCGTCGCCTGGCAGTTCGCGGCCGCAGTGCGGGCAGACGAAATAGTCATCCGGCGAAGCTGGCATTAGAGTGATCGGCGAGCTTCGAACAGCTGCCGCAGCAATTGCTTGTAGCTTTCGTTCAGATCCGTCTTCAATTGTTGAACGTTGGCGAAAAGGACCACCGGAAAAGGACCGCCGCTCAGCAGCAGGCGTTGTCGACGCGGGTCGGACTGGTTGGGAAAAAGATCATCCAGTTCGTGGTCGATATCGATGGTTCCGATGGTTTGACCTGGATACGGCACTATGAGCTCCCTCTAAGCTTGGGCTAGGCACTGTTTCGACGAATGGTTGGCGGTGACAGGAACACGTCGGCCGCGGAGGTTTCGGCTTCGACGAACAATCGCAATTCGCCGGCCGGCTCGGATTCCACGGCCGCACTGATTTGAGCTTCGAAGCAATAACCCGGCAATCGGATCGTATCGCCGTTCTGCAACCGCCGGACGCGCTCGACTTCATCATTCACCCGCAGTTCGGGGCCGCCCTCCAGATGATGTATCGTGACGTCCTCCGACGTGACCACCAGGTAACTATGAACTCCAGGAAACGTATGATCACCCAGTACCAGATCGCAGCGACGGTCGCTGCCCATCAAGAATACAGGCTGGCTTACGCGGCGAAGACGATGCACGGCTTTTCCCTGGCAGACCCGCAGCTTGACGGTTGGTAGCTTCCGCAAGGATGGAAGAAGCCGCGGATTCGTTTGAAACTGCCGCTGCATAGAGAGGGCCTTCCCTGACCTGAGAGAGTGGTTGCGTGGTGGAGTCGCGTCGCAAGTCGGTGTTTAGCAACTCGCGGCGGGAGCGTACCAAATCAATGACTCTGCATACTTGCTTCGGCAAGTTGGGCAGGGATTCCAATGTTTCCTCGACACCAAAACGCAGAATTCTGCTAGCAGCGGTGCGGTGGGTCGCTTTAGTGAAGATAGGAGGGACGGCGCTGTGCGGAAACATGCCGCCGGTCCGCGATTCACCTGGATGGCGAAGCTGGCGGGATTTCCAGAGGCACGAGTGCATTCAAGCTGCCGGAGCGAAAGCCGGCCAGATCCAGGGTGACGAAGCGAAAGCCCAGGGCGGTGAGCCTGGTCAGGAGTTCCGTTCGCAAGCCCGGTTCGACCAACCGCTCGACAGCGGTCAGGGGCACTTCGATCCGAGCCAAATCGCCGCGATGGTAGCGCACGCGCACGTTTTCGAGCCCACGCTGTTTCAAGAATGCTTCGGCTTGCTCGATCATGGCCAGGCGTGCCGGCGTGACCTCCTCGCCATAGGCCACGCGGCTTGACAGGCAGGGACTGGCGGGCTTGTCCCACACCGACAATTCCCACTTGGCGGCAAGCCGCCGGACGTCCTCCTTGGTAAAACCGCATTCGACCAGGGGACTACGGACTTCGTGTTCGTCCGCCGCCTGCAAACCGGGACGGTAGTCGCCCACGTCGTCGGCGTTCGTACCATTCACCATGACCGCGACCCCCAGTTGCTCGCGAAGATTACCCAACTGCGAATAGAGTTCCGTTTTGCAGTGGTAACAGCGGTCCGGCGCGTTCTGCAAGTAGGCCGATTGTTGAAACTCGCGCGTTTCAATAACCACATGCCGGATGCCAATCTGTTGAGCAACCTGTTCGGCCGCCGCCAGTTCGGCGGACGCCAGACTCGGACTCTTTCCCGTTACCGCAACCGCGCGTTCCCCTAAAGCCAGCACGGCCGCTTTGGCGACGAGGGAACTATCGACTCCCGCGGAAAACGCCACGGCACAACTTCCCAGGGATCGCATCGTTGCCAGCAACTGCGATTCCTGGTCGCGCACGGTCGATCCGGCCGAATCCCTTTGCATGCTTCGATCTCGATTCTTCCATCAGCAAACAAAGCAATCCTCCACCGCAATGCCGTGGCGATGGGGTTGGTGAGAGCCCGCAGTCAAAAAGTGGGCACCTAGGCGCTGATTCGGGAAACGGGCGGTCCGGAGACGCGCCCTTTTCGCGCCGGCAGCGCCGAAAATCGGTTCCCGACGGACCTCGTTATCGGCTCCCCAATTTACGGCACCGCTCACGAACATGGCAGAGGATGCAGCGCGCTATGGTAGCAAGGTCGGCCAGGGGAGGCAACGGTGTTATGGGGGGTAGCAAGAGCAAAGAGCTTTAAGGTTTAAGATTTACGCAGACTGTCTTCCAGTTGCGTCGCCAACCGCTGGACTTCTCCGGCCAGCGTTCGGTGC
>CALBSZ010000342.1 GCA_937967665.1 uncultured Planctomycetaceae bacterium | reverse complement strand
GAACGGGCGCCGGCGGGAGCAGTGGTTACGTTTCAGTACCGAACTCCGCGAACCGGGAAGCGATGTACGAGCAGATGACGCTTTCCGTCTGGATGAAGGCGGATGGCGCGGCGAATCAGAACTGGTTCCGCATCATCCGCAAAGGAAACGAGGTAAACGGCGCAACCAGCTGGATGATTACCCGACATTCCGGCAACGATGACACCTTGATTCGTACCGATACGGTCGGAGGCGGTGGAGCATTCAATCAGAATCGGCACACCGGACAGGGACTCGGTGTCCTCGACAATCAATGGCATCACATCGCCTACGTTCTCGATTCAGGATCGACGATGGAATACGTGGATGGGACGCTGACGAGCAGCACAACCTATCCTCATGGTAACGGACTTTCCAACACGCAGCCGCTTTTGATCGGCGGCCGCGGCTCAGGAAACATCGTGGGGAACCTGGACGATGTCGCCCTCTTCGGCCGCGCGTTCACGGCGGCGGAAATTGCCAGGATTGCGGCCAATCCCGCTTCCGCCATCGCAGACGCCGTGGCGACAAGTTCAACGATCCTGACAGTCAGCAACGTGCCGCCGGTAGGCACGGTCACCATGTCTGCCACCGATGAGGACTCGCCAACCAATATCGACATACTGGTCGGCGCGACCGATGTCGGCACGCTTGACGTCGTTACGCCCAGCGCGCTGTCCGCCGTCAGTACCGGCGGCGGAACAGTTGCCGACAACCTGAATTCAACAGTCACCTACGATCCGAACGGGCAATTCGAGTATCTCCCCGACGGAATCACGGCCACGGATACGTTTTCTTATACGGTGAGCGACGACGACACCGGTACGAACGTCCAGACGATCACGGTCACGATCACGGGAGTCAACGACGCACCGACGGCGAATCCCGATGCGGCTGCCGAGGGCGCGGTGACCACGGAAGCGGCGCCCGTGACGATCGATGTGCTGGCGAACGATACCGATCCCGATATCGACGGCAACGCTCCAGACGACATGCTCTCCGTTGCCGCCGTCGACGACACCGGGACACTCGGGACCGTCACCAACAACACCAGCGACATCGACTACGATCCCAACGGCCAATTCGAGTATCTGGGCGTGGGAGATTCGGCCACGGACTCCTTCAAATATACGGCTCGCGATATTGACGGGTTGACCAGCACGGCGACGGTGACGGTCACGATCAATGGGCAGAACGATGCCCCTGTGTTGAGCGTTCCCGGACCGCAAGCCGGAATCGTGGAAGGCGCCGTGTTTGACCTGAGTACGTTGGTATCGTTCACCGATCTGGACTTGAGTGATACGCACACGGTTACGATTGACTGGGGCGAAGGAGGCGCCACCGAATCGGGTACGACCTCGGAGACTCCGGGCGCCGCGCCTGCCACGCCCGACACCTTTGCGGTTAACAATACCCATCGCTTCGCCGACGACGGGACCTACACCGTGACCATTACGGTCGATGACGGCGAGGCACTGGGGGTCGATACGGATTCGTTTAGCGTCACGGTCGTCAATGCCTTGCCCACGCTCGTTTTGGCGGTGAGTGCCCAGGACGAGGCGACTCCGTTCACGCTGACCAATCTGGGCGTGATTACGGATGCGGGATTCGACAACGCCAGCAATCCGAATGGAGCGTCGGTCGAAACGTTTACCTATTCGATTGACTGGGGCGACGGTTCCGCCGTTGATACGGGTACGGCGACGGTCGATGACGTCGGCGGTACGACGCCAGGCGACCTCACCGACGCCTCGCTGGACGGCAGCCATACTTACGATGACGACGGCGTCTACACGGTCACGGTCCGGGTGGCGGACGATGACATGAGCGGCGATTTCGTTACGGGTGTTGATGGAGTGGATTTCGTCGAGATGACGATCATGCTGACCGTCAACAACCTGCCGCCGACCGGTTTGATCACGGGACCGACCAGCGCCTCGCCGTCCGAGACGTTGCACTTCACGTTCTCGGGAGACGATCCGTCGCCCGTGGATGACACCACGCTCGATTGCAATGTCGACTGGGGCGACGGCAGCCCGACCGAAAACCTGGGGAACTGCTTTACCTTGGCACCTGTCATGTTGACGCATGAGTACAACGCGCTGAACACCTACGTCATCTCGTTGCTCATCACCGATGATTCCGGCGTGCCCGTCGTGGTCGATACACATTCGGTCAATGTGACCAACGACCCGCGCATCGACGCGAACGGCAATCTGCTGGTTCCGGACTCTTTGGACGGCAGCAACAGTATCATCATTACCGATACAACGGGCGGCGGTCAGCTGGTGCTACGAAACGACATTGGCTACGGTCCGTTCTACCCGACCACCGGCACGGTTATCGTTATCACCGGCGATGGCCCGGATCGGATCGTCATTGCTTCGAACCGCATTTGCGGTGATATCGATGCCGGCGGAGGCGACAATTACATCGCCGGCAGCGGCTGCAATGACAACATCGTCACGACGGATGGCGACGACATTATTATCAGCGGTCGGGGCGACGATGTCGTCAATGCGGGGGACGGCGATAACAAAGTGGACGGCGGTGAAGGGAACGACACGTTGACAGCCGGTGGAGGTCGCGATGAATTGCTCGGCCGCGCGGGCGATGACGTGATCAACGCCGGTGGCGGCAACGATCTGGTCGCGGGCGACACGGGCGACGACGTGCTGCGTGGCGGCGACGGCGATGACACGATGAGCGGCGGCGGCGACAACGACATCGTCCTGGGCGAAGCGGGCAACGATCGTTTGTTCGGCCGGCAGGGCAGGGACATCGTGATCGGCGGCTTTGGCGCGGACGACGTCCAAGGGAACGATGACGATGACATTGTCGGTGGCGGGGAACTCGCGTTCACGGACCTGCAACTCATCGCCATCCGGAACGAATGGACCGGTAGCGGTAACGACTTCAGCACGCGCGTCACCAATGTCCTCACCGGCCTCGGATTGGCGTCTGGAAACCGGCTCGATTCGATCATGGACGATGTCACCGCCGATGGCCTCATTGGACACCTCGGACAGGACCTGTATCTGGCGAATGGCACCGATCAGGTTTTCGCGGTTCGCTCCGAAGATAGCGTTCAGGCGCTGCCGTAACGATGACCTGCCCATTTGCCGCTTGCGTTCGCAAAATGGATCAAATTGGGTACCATGGTCGAGACCTTTGGAAAAGGGGACGGACCCCTTTTCCAGCCGCCAGACCTGACCGGTTAGCGATCCGGGGCAGACGGCGCCCGTTGCGACTGGAGCGTCTGGAGCCGCGTGCGCTGTTGGCGGCGCAGTTGCTCATTAGCGAGTTCCTGGCCAGCAACGACAGCGACCTGAAGGACGAAGACGGCGATTCGCCTGACTGGATCGAATTGCACAATGCCGGTGACGCGACAGCCAGCCTGGAGGGTTGGTACTTGACCGACGACGCGGCGAACTTGACGAAGTGGTCGTTGCCGGATGTGCTCTTGGAACCTGGTGGCTACCTGGTGGTGTATGCATCGGGCAAAGACCGATCGTTGCCGTCCGAGCCACTGCACACGAATTTCGCGCTGAACGATCAAGGCGAATTCCTGGGGCTGGTGAAGCCCGACGGGTTTACGATTGCCCACGCCTACGCGCCCGAGTTCCCGCCGCAAAGAAAGGACTTTTCGTACGGTTTGCCTCAAGTCGTGGATACATTGATCGCGCCGGGCGCCGCGGCCGCCACGTTGATTCCGAATGACGGTTCTCTCGGGAACGCCTGGGCCGAACCGACGTTTGACGACTCAGGCTGGCAGTCCGGCACGACGGGAATCGGGTTCGAAGTGGGCCAGCAGGCCAGTGTCGTCGCGTACTCGAACAACGAAGGAAATGTCGGCACGCAGAACTACGGCGGCTCGTTGGGGTTGGACTTTGTCGTTAACCAACCGATATCGATCACGCGTCTGGGCGTCTTCGACAGTAACTCGGACGGTCTGTTTCGCGATCTCACCGCCCAACTCTGGACACGCAGCGGCAACACTGGAACCAGGCTTGCCGAATTGAACTTCACCGCGGCGGATCCGGGAGAACTGGTACAGGGCGATCGTTTCAAGTCGCTGCCAACGCCGCTCGACTTGCAACCGGGCGACTACCCCATCGTGGCTTACGGCTACGGCGCCGGCGAACCGAACGGCAACACGGGCGGTCCCGCCTACGCCGATAAGTCACTCAACGATGGCGACGAGGCGATCGTTTTTGTGGGCGGCGGCCGGTTCGGCACGGCCGGACAGTTCCCGGCAACCGTGGATGGCGGGCCGGTAAACCGCTACAGCGCGGGCACGTTCGAATTCTCGTCCCCGGCGTATTTCGACCTGATCGCCCAGGACCTGGCTTCGTCCATGTACGGAATCAACGCGTCGTCCTTCACTCGGATTCCATTCGACGTCGTCGACCCGGCGGGATATTCGTCGTTGACCTTGCGAATGAAATACGACGACGGCTTCGTGGCGTACCTGAACGGCGTCGAAGTCGCTCGTCGCCAAGCCCCGTTGAATCCAGATTGGAACGCGGCAGCGACGCAGTCGCGGTCGTTGTCTGAGACGCTCCGTTATGAAGACATCAATATCACGTCGCATGTCGACGCGTTCAACGCCGGCCCGAACGTCTTGGCCATTCATGGACTGAATGCCGCGGTCGACGACCCGGACTTCTTGATCTTACCGGAACTCGTTGCCGCCGGTATTCCTTCCCAAACTCCGGGCTTCTTCGCAGCCACCACACCGGGCCGGCCGAATGATGCCGCCGCTACG
Organism: uncultured Planctomycetaceae bacterium; assembly: GCA_937967665.1. GTDB lineage: Bacteria > Planctomycetota > Planctomycetia > Pirellulales > Pirellulaceae > CALBSZ01. The sequence continues at coordinate 5,899 of CALBSZ010000342.1, read as the reverse complement.
TTCCAGGGCTTTGTTCAGGATCTGGAGTTCAGTGCCGAGCGCGGCTTTTACGATACGCCGTTCGATGTCGCCATCACCACTTCCACGGCGGACGCCGAGATCCGCTACACGCTGGATGGCAGCAGCCCGACGAAAGACCGCGGCATGGTCTATGCGGGCCCCATCTCCGTTGCAGGCCTGACCACGCTGCGTGCGGCGGCCTTTGCCGAGGACCTGCTGCCCACGGAAGTGGTTACCCATTCCTACATTTTCCTCGACGACGTTCTGGGGCAGCCCGCCAACCCGCCCGGCTTTCCCACGACCTGGAACGGTGTCACGCCGGACTACGAATTCGATCAGGATCCGGGGGCGCTGAGCGTGATTGCCGGCGACCCGTCCTATGTTCCGGCGGAGTACATCCCGATCATCAAGGACTCGCTGCGGTCGTTGCCGACCATGTCGATCACGCTGGACGTCGACGACTTGTTCGGGGCCTTCGGAATCTACTCGAACCCCACGCAGCGCGGCGTCGCCTGGGAACGGCCCGCGTCGGTCGAATACATTCTGGCCGACGGCACATCCGCGTTTCAGATTAACGCCGGCCTCCGCGTCATGGGAGGCACCTCGCGCAATCCCAGCGTCACTCCCAAACATTCTTTGCGGCTGCTATTCAAACAGGAATACGGAGCGGGCCGATTGAAGTATCCGCTCTTTCCCGATTCGGACATCACGACCTTCAATACCCTCGCGCTGCGCGGCAACACGCGCGACACCTGGACCGACAGCCAATTCGGGGGCTCGATCGCATCGTTCCTGCGCGACCAGATGGCGAAACAAACGCAGCTGGACATGGGGCAACTGGCCACGTCCGGGAATTTCGTCCACCTGTATCTCAACGGTTTGTACTGGGGGCTCTACAATCCGACCGAACGGCCGGATGCCGCATTCGCCGCGGATTATCTGGGAGGTGCGCAGGAGGACTACGACGCCGTGAAATTCTGTTGTGGGCCGTCTGCCGTGGATGGCAGCACGGCCAAATGGAACGAACTGCGAAGCCTGGCCACCGACGGTTTCAGCGGCGCTGCCGAATACCAGTTTGTGCAAGGGAATGACCCCGACGGGACTCGCAATCCCGCGCTGGATGTTCTCCTGGACGTCGACAACTTAATCGACTACATGATCGCCGGCCAGTATCACGCCAGTGGTGAATGGCCGGGAAACTGGTACGGTGTTCGTGACCGTACCGCCGCCAGCACGGGATTCAAGTTCATGACCTGGGACAACGACCTGGCGTTCCCCGGCCAGAATGTGTTTGCGGACAAGACCGGATTCGATGGCTTCACCAGCAACACGCCGGGAGAAATCGATCGAGCGTTACGGGCGAACGCGGAATATGTGATGCGCTTTGCCGATCGAGTCCACCGGCACTACTTCAACGGCGGCGCGCTGACGGTTGCCGCCAACATGGCGCGGTGGCAGCAACTTGCCGACGCGATCTTCGCGGCGGTGATCGCCGAATCGGCGCGCTGGGGCGATACTCGGCGCGAACCGCCCTACACCCGCGATGCGGAGTGGCAGGAGTTTCAAGATTTCATGCTCAACACCTATTTCCCGCAGCGGAGTGACGTGGTGCTCGACCAACTGCGCGGCCGGGGACTTTATCCCACCGTTGCCGCGCCCTCGTTCAATCAACACGGCGGCCTGGTACCAGACGGATTCCCGCTGAAGATGACGGCGGCGGCCGGCGCGATCTACTACACGCTGGATGGCTCCGATCCACGCCTTGCCGGCGGCGCCGTGGCACCGGGCGCGCTGCTTTATAACGGCGAGGTGGCGTTGAGCGAATCGGTCACGGCGCGGGCAAGGGTCCTGGATGGCGGCGTGTGGTCCGCCCTGAATGAAGCTCGCTTTTTTGTCAACTCCGCCACCGCCGGTACCCTGGCGATCACCGAGCTGAACTATCATCCGCTCGCGGCGACGGCCGCCGAGCACGCTGCCGGCTTTACGGACAAAGATGACTTTGAATTCGTCGAATTGCGGAATGTCGGTGACGAGGTCATCCAGCTCTCCGGTGTCCGCTTTACGGACGGGATCGGCTTTGATTTCTCGTCCAGCCCAATCAGCAGTCTGATTCCGGGAGCAACGACGGTCGTGGTTCGCAATCCCGCGGCATTCGAATTCCGTTATGGTGCCGGCTTCAACGTTGCCGGTTCGTATTCCGGCCAGCTCTCCAACAACGGCGAACGACTGCAACTGCTGGATATCGCTGACCAGGTGATTCACGATTTCGTGTACGACAACGCGGGCGACTGGCCGGAACGGGCGGATGGTCTGGGCAGCTCGCTGGTCGTCGTCGACGTCAGTGGCGACTACAACGATCCCTTCAATTGGTACGCCAGCGGTGAATTCGGCGGTACGCCCGACGCGGCGGGTAGCACGACGAGTGTGATTGCGAGAAAGCTGTTCTACAATGAATCCGCCTGGGATGGAAATGACCCGGCCTCCAATCCCAATGATGCGACAGCCATAGCCGTGGACAAAGAGCCCCTGTTTGCCGAACGTTCCGCCGACTTCGAAAACTACAGCAGTTATGCGAAAGGTCTGAACGGCGTCCTGATCGATGTCCGCAACCTGGCTGATCCCGCCAATGTCAGCGCCGCCGATTTCCAGTTCCGGGTGGGCAACAGCGCCGACATCGAATCTTGGATCGCGCCGCCGGAGCCCAGCGTTTCGGTTCGGGTGGGGGAAGGTTTCGGCGGAAGTGAGCGAGCGACGTTGGTCTGGCCCGCCGGTCTGATCGTCAATCGGTGGTTGGAGACCACGCTGCGCGCCACAGCCCAAACGGGACTCGTGAACGACGACGTCTTCTATTTCGGCAGCGCGATTGGCGATACGGGAAACCGCGATGCGATGAACGCGCAGGTCGATGCCTTCGATTTTGCAGCCGTCCGGGATCACGCCACGGATTCCGTGTTGGTGGACAGCGCATTCGACCTGGACCGTAACCAGATGGTTGACGGCGCGGACCTGGCGATTGCCCGCGACCATGCCACCAACTTCGCGACGTCGCTCCGCATGATCGCGCCCAGCTCGCCGCCGGCGGTGCCGGCGGCAGCGGTCTACCTGGTCGCTGCGCCGGGTGCTCGGCGTGACGACCAGGAGATCTTATCCACATTTTCGATCGACAGCAGGCAACCGCAGCTGCGTCGGCCGACGCAGCGCGATGCATCGGCGGCGAAACTGCTAGCGGGGGACCAGCGCGACGGCCTTCGCGGAGTCGAGTTGCGTCCCGTCGAAGCGGATCTCGGCACGCTGAATGGGAACGTTGTCGGGGGCTTGAATGCCGAGCCGGATGGTCGATCCCTTTACTTTCAGCACCTTCACGATGATCTGGTCGTTGATGACGATTTCCTGGTCGGTCTTGCGGGTCAGCACTAACATGGGATTCCTCCTTGAAAAACGACGAAAACTTTGGTTTCTTGCGGGCTGATGATGTATCCGCCTCACTAATCACAGTTATCGCAGTGTCCGTGACACGGTTGGTCACGCCCGACCAGAAATTCCAGGTTTTCGTAAAGCCTGATGCGTGTTGAACTTGCGCCGCGCGACGCAGATATACCGCGAGGCCGTGACGGAAAAGGCGCGACGCGCAACCGCGACTGGCAGCAGGCGGCCCTTGTTCGAGTCCGTGATTCGTCAGCATGCAAATTCATCTTGCTGGCGCTCGGGGCCGTCTCTATACTCCCCGCCCAATCTTCGTCTGACTCAATTTTCTTGAAGCGGAGTCTCATCATGCTCGTGCGAGCCGCGTCGTTTCTCGGTAGCCTTCTGTGTCTTTCCGCGGTCTTGGCCCAGGGGCCTCCACCGGCAGTTTCCGGAACCGCCAAACCGAATTGGCAGACACCGTCGGCGCGCGGCGCGACGTTCACGCCGTCGGCTCCTTCTCCGGCCAGCGGTGATCGAGTCGCATCGAACACGAATGCCACCGGTTCCTCAACTGCCGTCGGGACCGAGACCCGCTATGAAGACCTGCCCAACAACCACGGTCAGCAATGGCGAAAGTACGATATCAGTCCTTATACGAACCGCGTGGCTTCCACCAAGAAGCCCGAACAGGCGGTGATCGATTGGATCCTACGTGAGACAGGTACCGATATCTGGTTTACCGAACCGCTGGGCTTGCTCAGCGCCAGCAAGGACACGCTTTACGTTTATCACACGCCCGAGATGCAGCAGCTGGTGGCGGAAGTGGTCGACCGTTTTGTGAGCAGCGAGGCGGAGCCGCAAGTGTTCAGCTTGCAGTTGATTACGATCGGCAGTCCCAACTGGCGTTCGAAGGCGCATTCCCTGCTGCAGCCGGTAAACGTGGAATCACCCGGAGTCGACGCCTGGCTGCTGTCGAAGGAAAACGCGGCGGTGTTGAAAGCTGAATTAGAGAAGCGGACCGACTTTTCCGAACACAACGCTCCGACCGTCATGATTCACAACGGCCAGTCCCACACGCTGGCGCGGACGCGGCCGAAAAACTACGTGCGAGCTGTTAACATGTTGGCGAATACGTGGCCGGGTCACACGATGGAAATGGGGCAGATTGATGAAGGCTATTCGTTGCAGCTCAGCCCGCTGATGTCGTTGGACGGCGCGTCCATCGACGCCGTGATCAAGTGCCACATCGATCAAATCGAGAAACTCGTTCCCATCGCTATCGACGTGCCCCCCGTGGCCGGACAGCGCCAGCGCGTGCAGATTCAAGTACCGCAAATGGTCAGCTGGCGATTGCACGAACGGTTCCGCTGGCCTTCCCATGCTGTGCTGTTATTGAGCTGCGGCGTCGTCGCGGCGCCGTCGCCGGACAAGCCGAATCCGCTGGGCGTGCCGAACGTTTTCAAGATGGGCCCCGACCGCGCCGATGCCTTGCTGTTTATCGAGTACAAAGGCAAGGCCAGTCAAACGCTGCTGAACGCACGCACCCAGTCCGTGCTCGATTCCGTCCCCAACAATCGCGGCCGTTATTAGTTCCGCACCAGTCCGGGTTTGGCGTCGAGTGTCAACGGAGCCAATTCGCCGGCTTTCCACTGTTCGATGGCGATGGCGCCCATGACGGCGTTGTCGGTGCAGAGCTGCAGCGGCGCGACGATGAGTTCCAATCCGGCGGCCGTGCATTCCTGTTGCAGTCGATCGCGCAGCCGGCGATTTGCCGCAACGCCGCCTCCCACGCAAACCGTTTGCAGTTTGGTGCGCCGCGCGGCGAGCAGTGTCTTGGCGACGAGGCAATCCACAACGGCCTCTTCGAAACTGGCGGCCACATCCGCGATGGTCTGGTCGTCGAGATTCAAACTGCTGAAATCCAGTTTTCCGGGTCCCGCAATGGCGTAGCGCACCGCGGTTTTCAGGCCACTAAAACTGAAATCCAGTCGATCTTCATCTTTCAGGAACGAACGCGGAAAGGTGTAGGCCGCGCGGTTGCCATGGGCAGCCGCCTTAGAAACTTCCGGGCCGCCGGGAAAGGGGAGGCCCAGCATGCTGGCCACCTTGTCAAAGGCTTCCCCCGCCGCATCGTCGATGGTTCCGCCGAGGTACCGGAACTGCGTGGCCGTGCCGCACTGGTAGAGATGACTATGCCCGCCGCTGACGATAAGCCCCACGCAGGGAAACACGTCCCTGGCAGCGGCCAGCTTGCAGGCGTAGATGTGGGCATGCAAATGGTTCACCGCGATCAACGGCTTGTTCAACGCCAGGCAAAGTCCCTTGGCAGCGATCAGCCCAACCAGCAACGATCCGGCGAGTCCCGGTGTATGGGCGACGGCGATCGCATCCAGGTCGGTCAAGGCAATTTCCGCTTTGCGAAGCGTTTCGTCAATGACCGGCAGGATCCGCTCGACATGAGCGCGTGCGGCGATCTCGGGAACGACCCCGTGAA
>CALBSZ010000341.1 GCA_937967665.1 uncultured Planctomycetaceae bacterium | reverse complement strand
CTCATGGCGGCGGACAGCTCCCGCGCGGCGTCCGCCGCTTGCTGCACCGCCTGCATCACGAGCTGAAGTTGCCCATCTATTGTTTGCTGGATAACGACCCCTGGGGATATTACATCTACAGCGTCATCAAACAGGGTTCCATCAACCTGGCATACGACTCCAAACGGATGGCCATTCCCGAGGCACGCTATATCGGACTTCGCAGCATCGACTACGAACGCTGCCAGCTGTCGCCCAGCGTGACGATCAAGCTGAGTGAAAACGACGTCAAACGCGCCACGCAGATTTCCAAGTACCCCTGGTTCGAGAATAAGAAGCCGTGGCAGAAAGAAATCCAGCAGATGCTGAAAAACGGCTTTAAGCTGGAAGTCGAAGCGCTGATCAGCAAAGACATCAGCTACGTCACCGACGAGTACGTTCCGGAACGTCTGAGCGCGGGTGACTTTCTGGATTAGTCCTGTGTGACCGCACTCTTTTTGCATTCGTGTGCCACAGGCTCCGCCTGTTCAAGGCCTTTCCGTGTCACGACGTGAAAGCCTGGACGAAACCGTACTGCTTCAGCAGGAAAGCACGGACGGAGTTGTGCCAACCCGAAATCGAATTGTCACGAAGCACAAATCCAAATTGACCCGTGACGCTGCGTGCGAGCGCCACCCGATAACGCGTTCGATTCTCCGCGGGAAAGGTTCCGGTGTCCCGGGGACAGGCCGCGAGCTTTGGAAGACGGCAAAAGTTTGTCGGGTATTCCGAGTGTTTAGTGCATTTTTCGTGTTTTATTGAGCTTTTTGTATATCGCCGCCGGCGAAAAGAAGCTATCGTGTGCACTTCTCGTCGCTACCTCATACGAGAACCCCTTTGTTACGAACACGATGCAGAAGCGAACCTTAAATGGATTTATCCGACGGCGCGGGTACGACCGAGTCCGTAACGCAGGTCCCGCCTGCTGCCCACGCGCCGGTTCCGCGGCGGGTTCGCGTGGCCAACTTGATTGCCGTAGTGGCTCCCTTTCTGGGGATCGTCACTGCCGGCTACGTGCTTTGGGGATACGGTTTTAACGGATTGCACTTGTGCCTCCTGGTGGCCATGTTCATCATCACGGGACTTGGCATTACCGTCGGCTATCACCGTCTGTTCACGCATCGCTCCTTCGAAACCTATCGGCCGCTGGAATGCCTGTTTGCGATCCTGGGTTCCATGGCCGCCGAAGGACCGGTGGTGCGCTGGGCCGCGACGCATCGCCGGCATCATCAAAAAAGCGACTCACCGGGCGACCCGCATTCGCCTCACTTGCATGGCCGCGGGGTTGTCGGCGTGTTTCGGGGTGCCTGGCATTCGCACGTTGGCTGGATGTTCAATGCGGATGGCGCGAAGTTATCCAGCTATGTGCCGGACCTGATTAAGGACCGGTTTCTGGCCAGCATCGACCGGCTGTGGTTGTTGTGGGTCGCTGTCGGGCTGGTCATTCCGACGGTAGTGGCCGGCCTGATCACGAGCAGTTGGGCGGGCGCGCTGCTGGGCCTCATCTGGGGCGGACCAGTCCGCATCTTTTTCGTCCATCATGTTACGTGGAGTGTCAATTCGGTCTGTCATCTTTGGGGCAGCCAACCGTATCCCAGCAGCGACCGCAGCAAGAACAATGTCATCGTCGGCCTGCTGGCGCTCGGCGAAGGCTGGCACAACAATCACCACGCCTTTCCCACGTCGGCGCGGCACGGGCTGCGCTGGTGGCAGTTTGACATGAGTTACCTGGTCATCTCGCTGCTGGCCCTGACGGGACTCGCCTGGAACGTCAAACTCCCCGCCAAGAACCTCGTCGTGGCCACCCGCCCTACCAACAACCCGTAGGGCCCGCTCCGCGTGCCGCCAAGCTCCTCGTGCCGCCATCCTCCGCGTTCCGCCGCGCCGTGCGTACCCAACGCCAAACCAATCATCTTGCCGCGTTCACCAACGCCGCAAACAGCGCGACGGTGATCACGCCCAGCAGCAGACCGATAAACGCCGTGCTCTTCGGCCGGTTCCTGCCGAACAGGCCACCCACTCCCAACAGGACACTCAACAATCCCATAAACGCAAACGTCCCGGCCAGTACCAGCAGCACGGGACCGACGTGCTGCAACCAGCCTTGCTGATCACCCACTCCCGCGCAGAGTCCGGTACACACCAGAAACGTGCTGGCCACGATGCCCAAAATCAGACTCGCCTTACCGAGCGTATTTGGCTGTAGCGGGGGAGGGCTTTCGGCATTCATACTGAGACCTTCAATGACTCTTCATTACCCGCCGCCATTCCAAGACGACGCGGGCATTTCGTTGGAAATGTGTATCCGCCAGTGCGATGATTTCACGCAAGATCCATTCGGCCGGATGGTCTTGCACGTAACGGTCCGGGTTTCCGGACGTGACATGCTCTCCGGCATGCTGCTTGCGCCTTCGCCCGGATGGGGGAAGGGATCGCTTGATCGCAGTTCGCGGAGGGCATCGGACAGCGCTGGATCACCGACATCATGCAGGTTCTGGTGATGCGTCACTCTCGGTTCGCCAGGCCGGCGAAGCACCCGCAGCACCACCAGATTCTGCCGGCGCGCCTGGGCGAAACACCTGGCCCACTGGACAAGCACCGCTGGCGACCAGCTTTCCGGGATTAGAATCGCAACACTCATGCCGCGGACATTTTGCCAGAACCATGGCGGCAGGGAAAGCTGCCCGCGAAAATCCACCCGATCGCGATTTTGCTGAGGGCAATGCCAATGAGAATTCCTGGCAAAGTTGTCGCACAACCAGCCTTTTCGATCGATCATCCACAGTCAAAGAATGGTAGACTGGTCGGATCCGATTCCCGGTGCGCGAGAACAATAGATTCGAGGTGGATTCCATGAACCAGAGCGTGATTGTCGTAGCCGTTGCCGTTGTCGCGAACGTCTTCTCCCTTTCCGGTTCCGCGGAAGTCCGTCACGTGCCGCGGGATCACCAGTCGATTCAAGCGGCACTCGACGCGGCACAGCCGGGCGATACCGTCTTGGTGGCGGCCGGTACCTATCGCGAACAGATTCGCTTGACCCCAGGTGTGACGCTGCGCAGCGCGGGAGACGATACCAAGGGAGAACTCGGACTGCGGCGCGCGGAAACGACAATCCTGGACGGCGGCAGCAAGAAAACCGATACGCCCGGAGTCGTGATGGCCGAGTCCGCCACGCTGGATGGATTTACGATCACGGGAATGGGACGCTACGACGACGACCTGTGGCGCAAACATCATGCCACTCAGGGCGACGAGCAGTCGCACGATCATATCGGACACTTCGGAGCGCCCGCCATCGGCGTGGTCGGTGTGACCTGCGTGATTACCAATAACATGGTGCACCACAACGGCGATACGGGAATCGGCATCCGCGGCGAACAGCAGAGCCGCTGCATGCCTCAAGTGACCGCCAACATCTGTTATCGCAATATGGGTGGCGGCATCGGCTCCATGGCCCAATCGACCGCCATCATCGAAGGGAATACCTGTTTTCAAAACTTCTACGCGGGAATCGGCCACGACGATGCCAGTCCCTTTGTGATCGGCAACGTCTGCTATGAAAACATTCGAGCCGGGATTGGGATCAGCGAAGGGGCTTGCCCGGTGGTCCGCGGCAACAAGTGCTACCGCAACCGGCGCGCCGGCATCGGCGTGCGCACCGGCGAAGACACGAGACCGGTTATTGAAGATAACGAGTGTTTCGAGAACGACATGGCCGGTATCGGCTGCGAAGAACACGCTGCCCCGATCATTCGCCACAACCGCTGCTACCTCAATGTCATGGCCGGGATCGGGTCGCGCAGCGGGGCGCAACCGGTTGTCGTGAGCAACGAATGTTACGAGAACAAGATGGCTGGCATCGGCGTGTCCGACGCTGCCGTCGCCGTCGTGGTACGGAATCAATCGCGGCAGAACGAAACGGCGGGAATCGGCGTCCGCTCGGGAGCCCAAGCGGTCGTTTGCTACAACTCCTGTATCCAGAATACGCTGGTAGCCATCGGGCTTCCGGACGGGGCCACGGCGGTGTTGCATGGCAACGACTTGCAGCGTACCGGCGGCATGCCTCCGCTGGTTGCCGTCAAAGGAGGTGCCTCGGCGGTGTTGTCGGAGAACCAGATCCGCGGTGGCGGCGTTGCGGGAGTGTTGGTGGAAGGGCGCGCGCTGTTGACTGGAAATCGCTTTAGGGGAAATCCCAATCAAGGAACGGCGGTCTGGGTCTGGGGCGGATCCCAGGCCCTGATCCAAGGCAATGTGTTTGACGGCTACCGCCAGGCTGTGAACGCCAGCGGCGCTAAGGTGTCGATCAGCGAAAACGAGGTTCGCGGTTTCAAAAGCATCGCGATCAACGTCAAGCAATCGACGCATCCCGCGCACGTGTTCGGCAACACGGCCGTCTCCGATCATCCCGACGACAAGCCCGTGATGGTCGACGGACCGACCGGCATTGTCGCCGATAACGTCCGCGTGGCCAGCGACAGCGAACCGTAGAGCGGGAGTTGCGCTGGTCGTTGCCAGGTTTGCGGAAATCCGCGAGAATACAAGCACGTAGCGCGAGCAAGTGTGGCTGGACGTAAGGGACGCACTCGCTTGCGTTTCCTACTCGCCGGACGGCCGAACCTGGCGCGGTCGGATCGGAGCTTGTTGCACAACTCAGGCCGTCGCATGCCTGGTTTTACCGAAGGACTCGGAAGTCCGTCGGACGTGAGGCATGGCTTGCTGCGCTCGGAAACAAATAACACAAAGAAACCGCTCCGTGATCTCCGCGGTCTCCTGTTCCCTCACCCATGTACGCCGGCAAGCATCCCCCATGCAGAAGTTCTTCTGAAATCGTTGTTAATGCACACGCTGGCCCGGCTGCGCGCCCGCGTCGGGACTGAGCAGGAAGACTTCATCGCCTCCCGATCCGGAGGCGACGACCATGCCTTCGCTCAGGCCAAACTTCATTTTCCGCGGAGCCAGGTTGGCTACCATTACGACCAGGCGGCCAACCAGGTCGTCCGGATTGTAGGCCGCTTTGATGCCGGCGAAAACGTTGCGCGTTTCGTTTCCGCCCAGACTCAACGTCAACTGCAACAGCTTACGCGCCTCGGGAACGTGTTCTGCGGCGATCACGCGGGCCACGCGCAGGTCGACTTTCACAAACTCGTCAAACGAGATCTCGTCCGCCAGCGGTTCGTCTTTCAACGGCTGGTCGCTGTCGTTGAACTGGCTGGCCGCCGTGCTGATGATTTCGGGTTCCTTACTGTCTTCGATCATGGCATTCACATCCTTTGGGTTGACGCGCTGTAACATGTGTTGGAATTTCGAGACGGGGGTGCCGGTGAGCGGCGTTTGGGCCTGCTGCCAGCTTTCGATGGGACTATTCAGCAAGGCCGCGGTCTGTTCCGCCAGTCGAGGCAAGACTGGCGCAAGGTAGATCACGATCTGGCGGAACAAGTTCAGAGCGATGGTGCAGACGTCCTGGAGTTGCTGCGCCTTGCTGGGGTCTTTCCTCAAAGTCCAGGGGGCGGCGGCTTCGACAAACGGGTTCGCCCGTCCGGCCAGTTCCAGGATCATCCGCATGGCACGATTGTAATCGCAGTTTTCGTAAGCCTCCGCGATCTCCTCCCCCACGGCGGCACCCTGGGCAAACAGGCCGCCGTCGTCGGGATAAGCCGCGGATAACCCGACCTTCTCGACAAATTTGGCCGACCGGCTGGCCAGGTTTACTACTTTGCCCACCAGGTCAGAATCGACCTTGGCCACGAACTCGTCCAGGTTCAGATCCAAATCGTCCAGGCGTGGGCCGAGTTTCGAGGCATAGTAGTAGCGCAGGTAAGACGGATCGAGGTACTTGAGGTACGTTTCGGCTTTCACGAACGTCCCCTTGCTCTTCGACATCTTCTCGCCGCCGACGGTCAGGAACCCGTGAATGTGAACCTTCGTCGGCAAATTGAAGCCGGCCGATTTCAACATGCCGGGCCAGAACAAGGTATGGAAGTACGTGATGTCCTTGCCGATGAAATGGTGGATTTCCGTTTGCTCGTTGCGCCACCAGTCGTCGAAGTTCTGCCCGTGCCGGTCGCACCACTGTTTGGTCGACGCCATGTAACCGATGGGCGCGTCGAACCACACGTACCAGTAGTTGCCGGGGCTGTCGGGGATTTCGAACCCGAAATACGGGGCGGGCCGCGATATATCCCAGTCGCGCAGCGGTTCGTGCAGGAAGTGCCCTTTCAGATAGTTGGTCACCTCTTCCTGCAGGTGCTGATTGCTTTGAGTCCAATCGTTCAAGAAGTCGTGCAGCTTTTCCAATTCGACAAACAGGTGCAACGATTCCCGAATCTCCGGCGTCGCTCCCGACAGGGTACTGACCGGATCGATCAAATCGGCCGGACTGTAAGCGTGCCCGCATTCGCAACTGTCGCCCGGCTGGTTCGTTTTGCCGCACTTGGGGCAAGTCCCGCGGACGAAACGATCGGCCAAAAACGTCCCCGCTTCGGGATCATACAGTTGCGACACGTTCTTTTCGACGATCAGGTCCGCTTTCCGCAGCGAAGACCAGATTTCGGTACAGAGCGCCAGGTTCTCGGGACTGTTGGTGCTGCCGTAGTTGTCGAATTCGATATCGAATCCCGCAAAGTCCCGCTCGTGCCAGGCTTGCACTTCGGCGATCAACTCTTCTTCCGACCGGCCTTCTTGCCGAGCTCGAATCATGATCGCAGTACCGTGCGTGTCATCCGCGCAGATATAGATACACTGATTGCCTCGCAACTTCTGAAAACGCACCCAGATATCGGTCTGGATGTATTCCACCAGGTGCCCGATATGGATGGGACCATTGGCGTACGGCAACGCGGCCGTGACGAGGATTCTACGGGGGCTCATTCGCTGATTCCTTGCGCTTTGCGTCTCAAGCTGTCATTGTCTTCAGCTATCATGGCGAAAATGATCGACGACCATCCGCGGCCGAAACGGGAGACCGCAGACGAACCGCCGCATTATATTCCTTCAGATTGGCACGCGAAGTGCCAATTCACTAAGATCGGCCCGCAGGACACAAGTTCGCTGGAAATCTTTCAACATTCGCGAAATGCCCTTGTAATCTTTTCAAGATCCGGCGAAAGTGTGCCCTCGGTCGCGCTGGCAAGACGCTAGCAAAGTAGTGAGATTATCTGGTGGGTCGGCAGGTTCGACCTCACCGTCCGACCACGGTCATCATCGAATCCACGGAGGGAAGAGATGGTTATGTTTCCAGCACTCGTGCTGCTCTGTGCGTCCGTCGGCAGCGGCGACGCGGTTCTGCTCCAGTTCTCTTCGGATTCATGCCAGCCTTGCCGCGCGATGCAGCCGATCGTGCAACGCCTGGCACAAGGCGGCTTGCCCGTCCGGCAGATCAAGATTGACCAGCAGCCCCAACTCGCCTCGCAATACCGGGTCCACGGCGTCCCCTGTTTCATCATGGTGGCCGACGGCAAGATCGTGGACCGTGTCGACGGCATGACCAGCTACGCTCGACTGGAACGCATGTTCCGGACCGCGCGCGAACACCTCGCGGCGCAACCACGGCCGGCGGCCCCGACCGTCGTCCGTCCCAATACGGCTCCCGTGCCTGCGACCAACACCGCCCCGGCCGCGACCCAGTTTGTCAGCGCCGGGCCCGCAGACATGAATCTCCAGCGGTTAGCCACGAGCTCTCCCACGGTGCGCTCGCTGCAAGCGTCCGTGCGCCTGGTTGTCGAAGAACCTAATGGCAAGTCGCTGGGCACGGGAACGATCATCGACCGGCACGGTGACGAAGCCCTGATTGTCTCGTGCGCCCACATCTTCCGCGGCTCAGCCGGCAAGGGCCGCATCCTGGTCGACTTGTTCTGCCCGGGCGCGCAGCCGAGCGTCGAAGGCCAGCTGATCACGTACGACTTCGAACGTGACATCGCGCTGATCGCCGTGCGCCCCGGCTGCAATGTCGTGCCCGTTCCCGTGGCTCCGGCGGGATTCACGCTGGAGCCGGGTCGGCGGGTGTTCAGTGTCGGTTGCGATCGAGGTCGTCCGCCGAGCGTCAGGAACAGCCACGTCACCGATTTGAATCGCTACGTCGGTCCGGACAACGTGGAAGTGGCCGGCGCGCCGGTCGATGGCCGCAGTGGCGGCGGCTTGTTCTCGGAAGACGGCATGCTGGTCGGCATCTGCAACTTTGCCGACAATACGGACAATGAAGGGATCTACGCCGCGCTCAGCATCGTACACTGGCAGCTCGACCAGATTGGACAACAGCGAATTTACCAGCATGGGAATACGCAACTCGCGTCTGCGGCGCCGGCCGCGGAAACGGCTCCGGTCGCGCCCCCAACGGCTTCGCTGCAACAGAACGTTTCCGACAACCCCGCGCTAGCGCTCGCCGCGGCGGCCGCCGGCACCGGCGACACCGAAGTGATATGCATCGTCCGTTCGCGTTCGCAACCGCAAGGGAACAACCAGGTGATTGTGGTTGCTCAGCCTTCGAGCCAATTTCTGGACCTGCTGGCCCGTGAATCCCGCCAGCAACCGACCACGACGACGTTGTCGCAGATGAGCAACGACATTCGCCCCGTCGCGGCCCGCGCAACCGCACCCATGCCAACCGTCGGCGCGTCCTCGTTCGGGTCGGGAATGTAATAGATTAGACGGCCTCTGAGGTCGTTCGTTTAACCGTAACGCCAGCGGCGTGCGCGTCGGCGGTGTGAACCCCAAAATCGCGCAGCCCGTTGGGCTGGCGGTTCAACGGGGGAGGAACTTGCCGCTGTCCAGTCAGAAAGGAACACGCATGCGTCGACTGCGCTGGGGGATCTTGGGTACGGGGGGAATCGCCAGGAAGTTTGCTGGCCAACTGCCGCAGACGGCCGAGGGCGAGTTGGTGGCCGTCGGTTCGCGGAGTCTCTCGTCCGCGAAGTCGTTTTGCGCGGAATTCGGCGGTACGCCGTACGGCACATACAACGACCTGCTGAACGCCGGCGACGTCGATGCCGTCTATATTTCGCTCCCCAATACCCTGCACGCGACCTGGTCCATTACGGCCCTGCGGCGCGGCAAGCATGTGCTCTGTGAAAAGCCGCTGGCGGCGCACGCCGACGAGGCGGCTGCGATGTTCGCCGTGGCCGACGAAACCGGTCGGAATCTGATGGAAGCCTTCATGTACCGCCAGCAGGAACCGGTCCAAAAAGTCCTCGACCTGGTTCATGGCGGCGCGATCGGCCAGACCAAACTCATTCGTTCGCACTTTACCTATTGTCGGCCGGCCGATCCGAGTGACATTCGCTACCAGCCGGAACTGGCCGGCGGTTCGATCATGGACGTCGGTTGCTACTGCGTCAACTTCGCGCGGGCGATTGTGCAAGCGGAACCGACCGGTTGTCACGCCATCGCGCATATGTTCGAAACCGGTGTCGACGATTACGCCGCCGGCACCTTGAACTTCGACGACCGCGTACTTTGTGTATTTACGTGCGGCATGTCGGTGTTTGCCGATCGGACGACATTCATTTCCGGTACGGAAGGTTTTGTGGCGATCGAGTTTCCCTGGATGAGTCGCGGGTCGATTCGGCTGGTGAAAGGGCACGATCAGGAACAGCTCCTTTCCGTCCCCTGTTCGAAAGGACCTTATGCCCTGGAAGCCGACGCCTTCGCCCGCGTCGTCTTGGACGGCGCCGACCCGCCGATCACCGCCGCCGACACACTCGGCAACATGTCCGTCCTCGACCAACTCCGCCGCTCCGCCGGCCTGAGCTACTGAAAGTCGTCGGAACGCTGGCTAAGTTCTTGGATGTGGACAAGAGTGTCTTGGCGGCAAATCTGTAGGCCGCAGAGCAGCTCAGACGGCCCGTTAGCCCGCCATTGCATTTCACTGCTGAAGTTAGTGCAAGTTGCACGTATCTCTAGCGTCTCCGGCGCAGTAGATCACCGTGTCAAGTGACGAAAAGGACGCTACACTTACGCGGCGAGCGGTCTAGACAGCAACTTTCGCTATCCGCCATCTTCAAGACGGGGGAGCAGTTCCAGATTCTTGATGTCGAGAAACGAATGTTCGATCCAGGGCGTAACGGGCGGGAAGTACGGGCACGAAAGTGAGTGCTTCCCATTATTCTCGACCACGCGGATCCTATATCCGCTCTTCTTGCGCCATGCGGCAAACTCCGTCAAGAGCTTTTCTTCTTCCGCGGCCGACTGTACATTGCCGAGCGCAAGGAAGAACGCCTCGGCCTTGTCACGGTCGGCATTCTCGACGATACCGCCTTCTTCGACTTCGGTAGCAGAACCGCGCTCCGCAGCGTCGGGGTTTGACTCCGTGGAACACCCGCCGCAAAGGCTCACGCAAAGAATGATCGCCATTCGCCTCATGGACGCAAATCCTGAAATCCCTGGTTGATGAGAAGCCTTTGCATTGTCCGTCGGGACCAGCCACGAGGTTAACCCGCCGCCGGCGAATGTGCGTTTCAATCCACGCGTCCCGTGCGGGACGCGACGGAAGAACACCGACAGGAACGTAATCGTGACGCCCGCCTTCGCGCAGGCGGCCATCAGGTGGGGACTGAACCGCACGGGGCCAAAGCAAACGATGCCATCCAGGTTGTGCAAGGGGACCCGCAAGCGAGTCTCCTTTTCAATCCGCACGGCGACCGCCTGACCGTCCTTCTTCAAATAGGCACCTTCCGT
>CALBSZ010000340.1 GCA_937967665.1 uncultured Planctomycetaceae bacterium | reverse complement strand
GATGTTGGCGACGGAAACGGAACGAACGATTCCTCGAAAAAAAAAGACCCGCGCCAGCTGCTCTCGCGAGCCGTCCTGAACGTACCGCGCGATCACGTGCGCGCGAACACAAAGCGGAAGACGACCTCCGCACTGGCCACACCGCAGTCCGGTGTATCGACCGGCCGCAACGGCGCCGTTTCCTACTTGCGCGTGAAGGCCGACCTGCATCAGCAGTTACTCTCGGACCTGGACCGCCGCAACCTGATCAACGCCGGCGAGGAACAATTGGCAGAAGTAGTCGAGGGTTTTGTCGATCAGACTCTCGCTGGGCAGGATCTGGCGCTAAACGAAGCCGAGCGTCGGCAAATGGTCGACGACTTGCTGGAAGAGACGTTGGGAGTGGGACCGCTGGCGCCGTTGCTGGCCGATCCCGCCGTGACTGACGTTCTGGTCAATGGCCCCTACCGGGTTTTCATTGAGCGTTTCGGGCGACTGGAAAAGACCGACGTCCGCTTCCACGATACCGAACATCTGGTACGGATTATTCAGCGCATCGCGGCGCGCGTCGGCCGTCGTATCGACGAGGCTTCCCCGATGGTCGACGCTCGCCTTCCCGACGGCAGCCGGGTGAACGCCACGCTGCCTCCGGTGACGATCGACGGGCCGACCCTCTCGATTCGGCGTTTCGGCCGCCGCCGGCTGCGCCGCGATGACTTGATGGAATTGGGCATGTTTTCGCCGGCCATGCGCACGTTGATGGAATGGGTCGTCCGAGGCCGCAAGAATATTCTCATCTCCGGCGGTACCGGTTCAGGCAAGTCGACGTTCCTGGGAGCGATTGCCGAAGCGATACCGAGCCACGAGCGGATTGTGACGATCGAAGACGCGGCCGAACTGATCCTCGATCAAGAGCATGTCGTCCGCATGGAAACGCGGCCGCCGAACGTGGAAGGTCTGGGGCGCATCGCCGGTCGCGATCTGGTCATCAACGCGCTGCGGATGCGGCCCGATCGGATCATCGTGGGCGAAGTCCGCGGCGGCGAAGCGCTCGACATGTTGCAGGCGATGAATACCGGCCATGACGGCAGCTTGACCACGATCCACGCCAACAGCCCGCGCGACGCGTTGGCGCGGTTGGAGACGATGGTCTTGATGGCGGGGCTTGATCTGCCGTCGCGCGCGATTCGCGAACAGATCGTCTCGGCGATTCAGCTGGTCGTGCATATCCGCCGCTGTGAAGACGGCGTGCGGCGCGTACAAAGCGTCGCTGAAATCACCGGCATGGAAGGGGACACGCCGCAAATGCAGGAAGTGTTCGTGTTCCGTTCGCATGGGCGGCAAGGCAAGCGGTTGGCGGGAGAATTCGTGGCCACGGGCATTGTGCCTCGCGTCGTCGAGCAGATGCGGGCTGAGAATCATGACGTGCCAGTGTCGTTGTTCCAGCCGGGGGCGTGAGACCATGTTGCAAGCGACGTTATTGTTCGGCTGGTTTGCCATGATCGCGCTCGTCGCCGTGGGGTGGCGAAGCGCGCGGCAGCGGGAACTGGCGTGGCAGCGGCTTGCGGAAATCGGTGCGCCATTCGCGGAAGGCGAGCGTGGTGGCGCCGTTACTCGCCGGCTGCACCGCCGTTGGATCTGGGTACCGTGGGCGCTGGCAGCGTTGACATCGCTGATCGTGCTGCTCGTTTTTCGGCTGTCCACGCCGTATGTGGTCGCGTCGGGACTGATGACCGGGCTGCTGGCGAGCCAGATCGAGTCGATGCTGGCGGCACGTTATACCGCGAAGCTGGAAACGCAACTGGCCGACGCGATCGATATCATGATCGGCGCGGTCGGAGCTGGGGCCAGCGTGGGGACGGCGATCGAAGCGGCGATTACCGAATGCCGCTCGCCACTGCAACCTTATCTCGAAGAAGTCGCCGGGCGGATTCGCTTGGGTGACGAGCCGGCCGAAGTCTTCCGATCGCTCGCCCAGCGTGTGCCGCTGGAGACTTTCCTGTTGTTCACGTCGGCGCTCTCCGTTCATTGGGAAGTAGGCGGTAAGCTCTCTTCCACGTTGACAACTGTGGCGAGAACGATTCGCGATCGGATCGACGTCTCGCGCCGCATTCGCTCGAACACGGCCCAGTCGCAGTTTTCGACGCTGGCCATCATCGGCTTGACCTACTTCATTGCCGTCATCGTTTGGCGGAACGGGCCGGAACAGATGGAAGAATTCGTCCGCTCGTCCGTGGGCAGCTGGTTCGTGGCCGGCTCCGTTGTCCTGCAAGCCGCCGGCATCGTCTGGATGAGCATGATCAGCAAACCGAGGTTTTAAGTGGGGCAAGCTTCCAGCTTGACTGTGATAGTAATTTAGTTTTCGCAAGCTGGAAGCTTACGCCACGGGAGTTGCCATGATTCAAATGACGCTTGCCATCATTGGCTTGGGAGGACTGCTGGCGGCGGTCGTCTGGGCGTGGCGCTGGCTGCTGCGGCGGTCGAAAGCCCAACAGCGGTGGCACGAGCCATTCCAGAGGGATGCGGCGGCTGCAGAAGGTGCGCCCGCAGCCGGGGAACTGGATCGGCGTCGCGGACTGGGGCGATGGCTTTACCGGGCCGGCTTTCGCGCACCCGCCGCCGCACTGTTCTTCCTCTTGGCGACGGGTTCGTGCATCGCATTGGGACTGACAGTGGCACTCGTGTTTACCTTGTCGGGTCTACAGGGTCTCATGGAACAGACAGTCGTACTGGTCCCGGGTGGGGTGGGCGAGACCTTCTTGCCGGTCGTCTGGGTCGGGCCGTGGTTGATTTTTGTGATGATCGGCTGTGCTCCCTGGTTGACCGTGCGCCGAGCGCGCCGCCAGCGGGTGGAACAAATCGAACAGGATTTGCCCTTGGCTCTGGAGTTGCTTTCGACGCTGAGTGAAGCGGGCCTCGGGTTCGATACCGCGTTGACTCGAATTCTCAAGACGCGACTCGCGGGCCGCCCCCTGGCGACCGATTTCCAAATGTTCCAAGCCGACCTGCTGGCGGGACGTGCTCGAGTCGAAAGTCTGCGGCGGCTGTCGTCGCGGATCGATCTACCCTCAGTTTCGGTCTTTGTCTCCGCGCTGGTCCAGGCCGAGCAACTCGGCATGGGAATCGCCCGCGTGCTGCGGCAGCAGGCCGACGACGTCCGCGCGCGGCGGCGTGAACGGGCAATTGCCTTTGCCAACGCCTTGCCCACGAAGCGAGTCATTCCCCTGGTGGTCTGTTTCTTGCCAGGCCTGTTCGTCTGGACCCTCGGTCCGGCCTTTGTGCAACTGTTCAAGATGGCCGAGACTTTCATCCAGGTGCGGAACTTTTGACGATGAACACTCGCCATCAACTGATCGACGCGGATACGGGCGCCGTGATCGTCCCGAAGCTGATGGTTGCCGATACGTTCTGGCACCGGTTCCGCGGGCTGCAATGCCGCGCTCGTCTCGCAGACGATGAAGGCCTCCTGCTCGTTCCCTGCCGCTCAGTCCACACGCACTGGATGCGGTTTTCCATCGACGTGGCGATGCTGGACCCGCAAGGATTCGTTCTGGCGGTGTTCACAAACGTGCGCCCGTGGCGGATCGTGCGCCGCGTTCAAGGCACTCGGGCCATTGTTGAGAGCGTCTCTGGAATGCTCGCTCCCAAGGTCCGGGTGGGCGCTCGCCTGAAAGTGGCGCCGCACGATTACTTTGTCAGTTCAGCGCCGCCTTCGCGGCGATGATCGGCGTGGTCGTGCTCGTGTTGGCTCGCCGCGGCTGTTCCGGGCGAGAGCGATTCCACTTGAATCCGTATTTCATTGCGGTCTTCGGCGTGCACCTCCGCAACGAGCTTGGAAGCTGCGTACGAACCGAAACGGGGATGTACGACGCCTTCGGTACTGGGCTGAAAGCCCGCAATCTCCTCGACCATCACCATCTGCACGACGACGCAATCGTGCCTGCCCGCGACCGCACCGTCGCCCGGTTCGTAAGTGCTGAGCACGAAGTGTCCATCCTTGTCGATCTCTCCCCGGGCGTGAATGCCGTGTTCACGGGACTTCAGTTCAACAGTGCCGACATGAACTGGCGAACCGTCGGCAAAGACGACCTGCCCGGAGACCGGATAAGTGGGTAGACGCCCGTCCGAGCAGCCGGCCACCGCGAAGAACAATGAGAGCACCGCCATCGTGTTTAGAAGCGAAAGACAATCATCAGCCGGAGTGATCGTGGAGTCGTCGCCAAGCGACTTTCGAGAAGACATTGCCGCGGCCCGCCCCATCATTCGCCCATCGCCACAATCTGCCCATCGCTGCGATTGCATAGCCGTCCCAGCATATCGGTGTTCAACGTCGTGGCGAAGGCGCGCACACTGCCGTCCGCCATCGCGAAATGGCAAACGTCGGGATGCCAGCTCCCCCAAGCAACCAGGCTATTTCCAGTCGAACGCTTGTCGGAAACGATCTGAACCGTCGGCCCCCCAACGCGCGAGAAGTTGAACACATGGTCGCCATTAAAGATAAACGCGTCTTCCGGAGACTGCCCCAGCTTCCCAACAGGCACGTGCATTTCGCCGGCGAGAAACGTGTTACTCAATCCGTCCGTGACATCCTTGTGTCCAATCCGATCGATCCAGTCGCGTGGTAAGGCCCCATTGCAACGCGCGCGGCTGGAGATGATCGTTCCAGTGCCGTTGCCGCCGTAGTAGAAATCGGTAGGCAATCCGGCGGAACCAGGGGAAAGATCACCGTGGTTGCCGCCGTAATCCCCAACCGCGCCGGAAAGGACGGTTGATCCAGTTGTGGTTACGGGTATCATGCAGCCGCAGGGGAGCGCGACCCAGGTGACGGTGGTAAGCGCCCGGGACGACGAAGAAAGCGCCAACGTTGGCGGCACCAACGTTCCGGGCACCAACACACGTGACTTTTTCACCACCGTCGAGCTGCGTGACGGCCAGACGCTGGCCATGGCAGGACTGATCACGAGTTCTATCTTGGCAACCGCATGGAGAGTCGCCGGATGCAGGACTTCCGCAGTCCCGTCCGCACGGACATGGCAAGAATTCGACAGTTTGAACGATGCTGTCAGGATCAATACATCATCGGACCCAGCGGCTACTGCTACGGTGTAACGCCCGAGGGAACGGGCTCTCCGCGTGCGGCGATCCCCGAAGTGATTCCCGCGCCCGACGCCGGGACTCGATTCCACCTCCCAGATTGAGGAGACTCCACATTGATTCCACAACGCAGTTCCCGCCAAATGATCGTCATTGGCTGGCCGGCGGTAATACTCATCCTCTTCGGGGGCTGCCAGCATTGCGGCTGGTGGTGCAATCGCGGCGCCGACATTCCTCCAGGTGCGGTGCCAGCGCCGGCAGGGAGTTACAACACCCAATGGCAACATTCGCAGGAGTCGCGCGCCGACGAAGATCATCTTGTCTTCTACCAGTACGAATGGCTCGGCGATACCGATCAGCTTAGCCCATTCGGCCAGCGTCACATCGAACGCCTGCCGGCTCGCTTGCCGTATGCAGCAGCGCCCGTCGTGATCGAAGCAAGCGGCGATGAACAGCGCGACCGGTTGCGAGTCGCAGCCGTAACATCACAACTCGCTCAGCACGACACCGCCTGGGAGGACTATCCCGTGGTTATCGGACGACCGCAGGCCGAGCCCCTGTACGGCTTTGAGTCACGCCGCGTGACCAACGGCTTCTTGGGAGGCCGTGGTGCTGGCACCCAGGGAGGCGGTGGAATTGGCGGTGGCGGAGGAATTGGCGGGGGCACAGGCGGTTTTGGAGGAGGAGGTTTCTTCTAATGATCCTGACTCGACCTCGCCCACGTGGCGTCGACTTGCGGCTTGCGAGCACGATGACAACGATCCTGTTTGTCGTCGGCCTTCTCACCTGCACTGGTTGCGCCTCGTTCAAGGAGCAAGCTTCTCTGCCCTGGAACAAGCCGCCCGCCGTCGACGGTGCCGCCCTGGCAGTCCACCAGGCTCAACTAATGAAGCAGGCGGGGCAGTCCGCCGAGCGCGAAGGAAACACCGACGAGGCGATACGGCTTTACGAACAGGCGCGGACACTTCATCCGGACATGGAGCATCTCTGTCGTCCACTGGCCGTACTCTACGACCAGAGCGGTGACGATGCACGGGCCCGAGCGGCTTACGAGCAGGCTTTGCAGCACCAGCCGAGTGATCCGGATCTGCTGAACGACTTCGGCGTGTACCATCTCCAACGTGAAGACTGGGCCGCCGCGGAGGCATGGTTCCGCCGCTCGCTGGCCGTCGCGCCAACTCACCAGCGTGCCACCAATAATCTTGCTATGTCGCTGGCCATGCAGAACCGCCTGAACGAGAGCTACGAAGCTTTCTCGCGCGTCGTCGGGCCGGCCGCCGCGTACTCGAATCTTGGAGTCCTACTCGCCCGTCAAAGTCGGATCGACGAAGCTCGGGAGCACTTTCAACGCGCCCTGGCAATAGATCCGACGGTTCACCCAGCCGAAGAATTTCTCAGCCGGTTGGACCGTGCCTCCAGAGAACTGATCTCTTCGTCGTCCAGCCCGACAGTCAATCCCGTCAGCTATCGGTCGCAAGTGGAGCACTAGACGCTCGCCGCGTAAGTCTAGCGTCATTTTCGTCACATGACGCGAAGATTTACAACAACGGAGACGCTAGGCTTTGGGAAGGGTGGCTTCTATGAAAACTCGTTGCGAGTCAAGGGCTGTCGGTGGTTTC
>CALBSZ010000339.1 GCA_937967665.1 uncultured Planctomycetaceae bacterium | reverse complement strand
AGTCCTGGGCAACTTCTATGAGTCCGCTGCGCGCCGTCTTGTCGGCCAGTCGTCGCGTTGTGGCGGGTAGCTACTCGCCGGCGGTGTTGGGATTCTTGATTTTCGCGGGCCTGACAGTCGTCTTCTGCAACGCCCTGGCAATCTGGCGTGTCCGGATCTGGAATCCTTCGCGCGAGTTGCGCCGCGATCAGGCGGACGAACCGCGGGAAGCGGCGACCGTCTTCAGCGCTTCGGCGGCAACGGTCGAAACGGCCGAAGTCGCCAGGGAGGCGCACGTCGATTCACGCCAGCGGCGGCCGCGATCGAAAAGCCGCGACGTCTGGGACAATCCCGTACTCTGGCGCGAAGTCTGTACGTGGGCCTACGGCCGCAAGGTACTGATCATCCGGCTGGCCTACCTCCTGTTTTTTGCGATGGCCGCGACAGCGCTCTATGCGTCCGTGGCCAGCGGTTCGGCGCTGCACCAAGGGGACGACCTCGGAACGGTCATTCCCCCCGCGGCCAGATCGCTGGCGCCGCTGCTGCTGGTGAGCCTGGTGATCGTGAACGCCCTGGCCGTGAACGCGATTACGAACGAGCGGGACGGGCAAGCACTCGATTTGCTGCTGGTCACGGACATCTCGCCGCAGGAATTCGTGTTCGGAAAACTGGCGGGCGTGTTATGGGTCACGAAGGAGATGATCTTGTTGCCGCTGGCATTGTGTCTCTACTTGTGGTGGCAGGGCGGCTTGAGCGGCGAGAACCTCCTATTCCTGCTGGTCGGACTGATCGTGATGTACATTTTCGCGACGACCTTGGGGATTCACTGCGGCATGATCTATTCCAGTTCTCGCACGGCGATGGGAGTCAGCCTGGGAACGGTTTTCTTCCTGTTTTTGGGAGTCGTCACGTGCATGCTGATCATGGTCTCCTTTAGCGGTTCGTTCCAGACACAATTGGCGCCGTTCCTGGCCCTTATTGTGGGCGGCGGCGTGGGACTGTACGTTTCGCTGGGAGCGCGAAATCCCTCGGCAGCGATTGGCGCCGCGTCGATCCTGCTCCCCTTCGCTACCTTTTTTGCCATTACCAGTTTTCTACTGGGCAAGCCGTTCTCGGTCTTTGCGGTTGTCACGATGATGTATGGATTTACGACAGCGGCGATGCTCATACCCGCGTTGTACAATTTCGACTTTGCCATGGGACGCACCAAAACGGGCGACGCGGATTAGGGCGATGCGGAAACCTTGTCTCGCCCCAGACCAATTCGCGAGGAAGAGGCCAACAATTGCTCGTGGACACGATGATTGAATTAGCGCCGTGGCTTTCGGCCATGGTCGTCTTGATCTTACTATCCGCGTTCTTTTCGGCGAGTGAAGCGGCGCTGTTCTACTTGCGCGCGCCGGAGCGGCGCTCGCTGGAAGCCGGAAACGCCTCGCAGCAGATCGCCGCGCGGCTGCTGTCGGATCCTGATCGCCTGCTGTCGGCAGTGCTGTTCTGGAACCTGCTGATCAACATGACCTATTTCGCATTGGCCTCAATCGCCGGTTTGAAATTGCAGACGCAGGAGCATCGCAGTGCGTCTTCCGCGGCGATTTTCGCAGCATCGTCGCTGTTGATCATCATTTTCTGCAGCGAAATGCTTCCCAAGAGCTTCGCCGTGCTGCGGCCGCGCTGGTTGGCCAGTGTCGTGGCGATTCCTCTGGCCGTCGCCGTCAAGCTTGTCGACCCGCTGATGCCGGTCTTGCGCACGGTCAACCTGCTTTCGCGCCGGTTGATTTGGCCCGGCTTTGTAACCGAGCCTTATTTGGAAGCGACTGACCTGGAAAAGGCGGTCGACCTGTCCACGCAGGATCAGCAACTGGCCGCTCAGGAACGAACCGCCTTGCGGAATATCATCCAGCTGTCGGACATCCGCGCCGACGAATGGATGCGGCCGCGCACGCAGTTCCTTTCTTTCCAGCCTCCCGTTTCCCTGTCCGACCTGCAGGGCAAATTGACTCCCAGCGGCTACCTGCTGTTCACCGAAACGGACGGCGAAGAGATTGTCGGCGCGCTGCACCTGAAGAACCTGTTTGACGTTCCGCTCGAGCACCTGGAGCACTACGGGGCCCCGGTAATTCACGTTCCGTGGTGCGCCCCCGTATCGGACGTCCTGCAGAAAATGCGATCCAAGGACCGCGAAGTGGCCGTGGTTGTCAACGAGTTTGGCGAAACCATCGGCATCCTGACGTTCGAAGACATCCTGGATACGGTCTTTACCACCGAACCGAGCCGTAGCGGGCGATTGCTGGACCGCAAGGCGATTCACGCGGTAAGAGAAGATGTGTGGCACGTTGCCGGAATCACCAGCCTGCGCCGCATCGGACGGCAACTGGAACTGGAGCTGCCGCCGAGCAAGAGCGTGACGCTGGCGGGCGTGATTCAGGAGTCGCTGCAACGACTGGCGAACGAAGGGGACGAAGGAACTTGGGGGCCGTTTGCTTTTCGAGTGCTGGAAGCACCGCAGCGCGGGCAGATGCTCGTCGAATTAACGCTCGTGG
>CALBSZ010000338.1 GCA_937967665.1 uncultured Planctomycetaceae bacterium | reverse complement strand
CAACGATGGAGCCAGTCCCCTTTTCGCTACCGTCAACCCTGCGCTGTCGTACTAAGGCAGTCTACAGAACCTGACGTGCCAGGCCGATGCGAAGTTTCCCTGAAATCGGAAAAAGGCTGAATCAGAACGGCCAATAATTCGCGGGAGCTCATGGGGAGTATTCCCCCAATCAAGTAGTCCGACAGCACCAGGTTCCGTCGTCATATAAGCTCGAAGCGCTAGCAAGTGGGTGACTTACGTCCGGATACACTTGCTCGCGCTGCGTGCTTGTATTTCGGCGGATTGCCGCAAACGTGACGCTGTCCAGGTAGAATCCAGGGTATAAAACAGGCTGCGGCGGCAGGTGATGGGAGCGAAACGGGGACGGGGCTCCATCGTCGCGATGGGGTCGTCCCGGGAAACTCGTTTTGTTTTATCGACACCTCCTGTCAGCTTTTGTTTCGCGTTAAACAAACTCACGTACTCTTACCATGGCACGCAACGCGGTGTTGCCGTATGCCGTGCCACCGCCGCCGTAGATGGATTCGTCCACGGTCACGGCCGAATCGTTGGCCAACGTGACCGTGTCGCCGCCATTGTTCAGTCCGAGTGATCCGGTGTTCGCCGTGGTGAACAAGGCGTTGCCGAATGGGCCGACCGGCGTACCGCCGCCGAACACAATCATCGCTTGACCGGTTTCCAAAATCGTTCCGCTGGCAAACGTGTGACGTAGACCGAAGCCATCGCTGATTGTCCAGTTCGAGATATCGACGCTGCCCGGCGTTCGACCCGACATGGCAGGCGCGAAGTACTCTTTCCAACTCGTGCCCAGGCTCCGCCTGGTCACGCACTGTCCTCGAGGCTCCGCCTCCCAAATCCGTAAGGATCGCGGGAAAGAACGCTGTAGACCAGGACAGGTCCTGGAACTGAACACGTGGCGTGCCAGGACAGGTCCTGGCCTACGAAGACTCCCGAAGACACCTGGGCCTTGGAGGGAGATCACCAGGTTTTCCCCGTCAAAGAGGAACGACCCAAATTCCGCCGGCTTCCTGGTTCGCCGAAAACGGCGTCCGTTGATGCCGGGTGGGAGAGCAGCCACAGAGGCCCGGTCGGGGTGTTATAATAACGCCGCTGTCCGTCGTCCCGCGACTCCGCTCGCGGGATTCCGCTATAAAACGAGCCCGTGGGCGGGGCCAGGCGTAACAGCAGACGGACTCGTCACCATAATGGAAAGTGAGACCCGCTCGGCACTTGTACTGAATCGAACCCGTGAGTCCAAACCGCAATGCAGGACAGTGGATCCATAAAGGTGCACGCGAAGGCGTTAAGACGCGGAGATTGTTAGGACGCGGAAATACTGTAGACTTCAAACCGTTCTTCGCGTCTTAACGCCCCCGCATGACGGAGAATGCAGCAGACGGTCTCACAAACAGACAACGGAACACGACATAACTCGATACGGGAGACTCCAGTGCAAAAAGTGCTTCTCACTTGTGCCATTGGCTGCCTTGCCGTCGGTGCGCTGGGCTCGGACTTGTCCGCGAGGGACGTACCGTCAGGGCAGCGGGTGGCGCTGCTGATCGGCAATTCGCAATATGAAGATTGCACGCTGCCCGGCGCGGAAAGAAGCCTGGATCAGGTTGAGAAGACGCTGTCGGAACGTGGGTTCCACGTCCGTCGTTTCGCGAATCTGGCCGAGTCCGAATTGAAGGAGGCAGTCGACGGGTTTTCCCAGTCGGTCCCGACCAACGGTGTCGCGCTGGTCTATTACACGGGCCTGGCGGCGCACGTCGAGCGGTTTGGCAAGTACGACAACTACTTGCGACCCACTGCGACCGCGATCAACAGCGAAGGCGACTATCGGTCCCGCGGTTTCAGCGTCACGCAGTTGATCGAAACGCTGCGCGACGACAGTGGCGCTCGACGGTCCCTGGTTTTCCTGGACGGTTGCTGGGAATCGCCGATCAAACCGGAAGCGGAGAACGTGCTGGGCGGGTTGCGGGAATTCGAAGTCGGCGCGGACACACTCGTCCTGTTCGCCGCGGCCAGCGGACAGACCGTGGCGATGCCCACGGACGATCGCGTCAGCGCGTTAGCGACATCGTTGTCGCGTCACGTCGGAAAACTGGACAATTCGCTCCAGCAATTCTGTGAAGCGATGTCCGGGGAGCTTGGCGACGTCTGGTTCGACGGCGCGGACGACCAGGGCATTGGCGCCCCGGCGCCGTTTCCGACGGCCGAAAACGTGCGCGAAGGGAAGTCGCCGGGGGAAGGTTTTGTCAATTCGATCGGCATGACGTTCCGCTGGTGCCCCCCCGGCACGTTTCGCATGGGTTCGGACGACACGGGCACTTCGGCCACCCGCGATCGACAGGCGGTGGAAACGACGTTGACACGCGGCTGGTGGATGGGCGAGCATGAAGTGACGCAGCGCGAGTATTACGCGGTGATGAGGAAAAACGTGGGACTCGATTTCACGAGGCACAAGAACGCGCCGTTTTGGGGCGTGTCGGAGTCGAAACAGATTACGGAATTCTGCAAGAAGTTGACGGCGATCGAAAAGCAGGCGGGAACGTTGCCGAACGGCTGGGAGTACGCCTGCCCGACCGAGGCGGAATGGGAGTACGCCTGCCGCGCGGGTTCGACCGCCGCCTACTGTTTCGGCAATTCCGTAGCGGAATTAGGAGACTACGGCAACTTCGCGGACCAGGCGCTCTGGTCGTCCAATCCCGATTTCCACTGGGCGGAACGGTCCGCCGACGACGGTGTGGCCGAAGCCCTGGCGCCGGTGGGCAGCTATCGCCCGAACGCCTGGGGGCTGCGCGACATGCACGGCAATGTCGCTGAAATCGTCGCGGATCATCTGCTGCCGGAACTGCCCGGCGGCCAGGACCCGCTGGTCCGCGTGGAAAAAGGCGGTACCGGCCAGACGCGCGGCGGCGCCTGGTGCAGTTTGCCGCTCTACTGCGAATGCTCTTTTCGAAACGCCGCGGCGCCGGGCGCCAAGCACCCTTTCGTCGGCTTCCGCGTGGCCTTGAAAAAAGTGAAATAACTAAAGTTGTTTGTGTGATCACGGAGCACCGTGCGATGAGAAGTATCAAGTACAAGACCCTTTCCATTATCGTCGTTTTGCTGCCGCTGTGCCTGACAGGCATGGCGCGGGCGCAGAGTGAAGAACAAATCGCCGAACGGGACCGCGCGCTGCGGGAAGCGGACCGCAAGGCATTCAAAGAGAACATGGCGGCCTACGAACAGCAGGTGAAACCCTTTTTGGAAAAGCATTGCGTCGCCTGCCATGGACCTGAAAAACGGGAAGGCGACCTGGACCTGGGGATCTTGGATGCCGACATGAAAGAGAGTGCCAGCGGCGCGCGCTGGGCCGTGGTCCGCGAGAAACTGGCCACCGGTGAAATGCCGCCCGAGGACAAGCCGCGTCCGACCGACGCGGAAATCGCCAGCGTGATTGACTGGCTGAAAGCCGAAATGAAACGCGCGCGGCGGAATTTCACGCGTCGCCTGCAATTCGTGCACGGCAACAAGGTCCCGCACGAACTGCTGTTCGATCCGAAACACGAAGCCCAACTGGACGTCGAACCGCGTCTGCGGAGGCTGAGTCCCGAGATTTATGAAACGTTTCGCAAACAGCAGGCCAAGGGTTTCGAGAACCTGGTGGGAAATCCGTTCACTCCGGATCCCCGGTTCCTGTTCCGCGACATGGGCGAACCCGAGTTGGACGTGCCAACCACGTCGCAACTGCTGCGCAACGCACTGACCGTGGTCGAGCGTCAGACGGGCCACACGATCGAAAACGGGGAACTCAAACCGATGATCGCGTCGCGCAAGGAGTTCCTTGAATTTGTCGACCCAAAGCAGCCGTTCGGCAAGGAAGAAATGGAAAAGGCCGTCACACTGCAGTTTCAACGCACGCTGGGCCGGTCGCCGAAGGCAGACGAACTGGAACGGTTCGTCAAACTGATGGAAAAGAATGTCCATGATGCGGGCCGCCTGGCGGGCCTACGCCATACGCTGGCGGCCGTGTTCCTGGTCCCCTCGGCCATCTTTCGCTACGAAGTGGGCGGTGATCCGGATGCCGGTGGCCGAGCGCGTTTGCAGCCGGACGAAATCGCGGATGCCATTGCCTACGCGCTGACCGACCAGCGCGCGCCGCAGTGGCTGGTCACCGCCGCCGCGGAGGGCAAGCTGGCCGATGCCGCGGGTGTCGCCGCCGCCGTCCGCCAAATGCTGGATGACGAGAAGACCGACAAACCAAGGATTTTGCGTTTCTTTCACGAGTACTTCGAATACCCGAAGGCCACCGAAGTGTTCAAGAATCCCGACGAGTTCAAAGCGCACAAGGCGCGCGTGCTGGTCAGCGATACCGACAACCTGGTCCGCTGGATCCTGGATCGCGATCAGGACGTATTGCGCGAACTGCTGACGACCAACCGCGCGTTCGTGAATACTCGCTACGACAGCAATAAGAAGGAAATTGTCCGCTACGAAGCGAAAGGGTTGCTGCACCTGTCGTACAGCCTGCCGCCCGATTGGAAGTGGACCCCGGAGCAGCCGATAGAAATGCCGGCCGGTACCCGCGCGGGTATCTTGACGCAACCGAGTTGGCTGGTGGCCTGGTCGATGAATCAGGACAACCACGCCATCCTGCGCGGCAAGTGGATTCGCGAACGGCTGCTCGGCAACGTCGTGCCCGATATCCCGATCACCGTCGATGCGCAGCTGCCCGACGCGCCGGAAAAGACATTGCGTGAGCGGATGGAAGTCACCCGGCAGGAATACTGCTGGCAATGTCACAAACTGATGAACCCAGTCGGGTTGCCGTTTGAAACGTTCGACCATTTCGGTCGCTGGCGGGCCCTGGAATTGGGCCAGCCGGTCGACGCTACCGGTCGCATCGACCTCACCGGTGACAGCAGCATGGACGTCGATATCAAGGACGCGATCGACTTTGTCCACCAGCTGGCAGCGAGTGAACGGGTGGAACAAGTCTTTGTGCGGCATGCGTTTCGATACTTTACCGGGCGCAACGAGAACCTCGGCGATGGGCCGTCATTGCGGGCCGCTCAGGCCGCCTATCGTGAAAGCGGCGGCAGTTTCAAAGCGCTGGTTACCGCCATCCTGTCCAGCGATTCCTTTCTCTATCGGACGCGAAGTACCTGAAAAATGGCATGAATTCGGATTGAATTCTCCGATAAGTAGATATATAAATATTGGTTGATGAGTCGTTATTCCGCATGGGTGTGAGGGTGAAATGAAATTGCACGCAACACGTCGTGAATTCCTGAAGAACAGTAGTCTCGGTGTCGGCGCTTTGGCGCTCGGTCCGGTATTGGAACAATTGAAGGCCCGCGCGGCCGGTTTGACCCCGCGGACTCCTCGCTTTGTGTTCGTCGTGGAAAGCAACGGCATCCCGCCTCAACAAATGGCTCCTTCCGGGATCAAGCGATCCCCTCGCCGACAACAGCCTTTGAACGGTCCCGCCGAAATCGTCGATGAACCGCTGCAAGGCAAAGACCTGCCGTTTTCGCTGGAACCGATTGCGCCGTGGAAAGACAAGCTCACCATCCTGCAAGGCCTGTCCGGACGCGTTGCTGGCGGCGGCCATTCGAACAATTTTCAAGCGCTTGGCGCCTTCGGCGCGGGACGGGGGCAAAGCGGCGAATCGAATGCGATCATGGGGCCAACGGTTGACGGCGCTTTGGCCAAACACCTGGGCGGCATCTTCCCGCACATCGGACTGGGCATTTCCAAGCGCATCGAAAACAGCGTGGTCTATAGCATCTCGGCGATTGGCGAAAACAAGCCCTTGCCGATCATGGTCAAACCGGATCAGGCGATGGGAACGCTATTCGGCAGCGTGGCCGACGGCAATGCGAAGAACGAATTTATTGCCAAACGCAATCTGCTGGACTTCCTGCGGGACGATATTAAGCGTGCCGAAAACCAACTGGCCGGTCCGGAGCGCGAGCAGCTGTCGGTTTACCTTTCGACCTTCGACACGCTCAGTGACCGCCAGAGTCGCTTGAATGAAATTGAACACACGCTACGCCAGCACGCTCCGGTAGCCAGCGACAAGTACACGTCGGTCGTCGAAACCGATCGGCTGGACGCGCAGTTCGATCTGGCCGCGGCTTCGCTGATCGCCGGACTGACCAACGTGGTCACGCTGTCCTCCGCGGCCGGCATTCGCGATTTCGATATCTGCTTCACCGGATTGGGACTCACCAAAGGCAAGCACCACACCGGTCACGGCGGCAGCCAGAACGGCATGGACTGGGCGCAGACCTATGACATGATCCGCCGTTTCCACTTCGACTTGATTGCCCGCCTGGCGAAGAAGCTCGAAGCGGTTCCCGAGGGGGACGGCACCATGCTGGACAACACCGTCATTGTCTACATCAGTGACGGCGCGGAAGGGCATCACAGCCGCTGCTGGGAATGGCCGGCGGTAGTTCTGGGGAATGCCGGCGGGAAGCTGAAGGCCGGCCGTTACATCGACTATCCCGGCTACGGGCAGCTCGGCCACCGCACGACGGCGAACCTGTTTACCACGTTCCTGAACGTGGCAGGTTCCGGCGCTGAACGTTTCGGCATGGCCGATCCGAATCTCAAGGATCTGGACCAGACCGGCCCGCTCACCGAGTGGCTCAGTTAGCGCGTGTGTGGCGTACATGTAGGAAGGAATCCGTGGCTACCGGCAGAGCCCGCATTATCAGCAGGCGGTCTCTGACGGGTTAATACAAGCACGCAGCGCCAGCGAGTGAGTCATTATTCCCTACGTAACGGCACACACTCGCTTGCGCGTCGTGCTTGGAAAATGGCGGACGCATTCAAGGATGCCGCCATTGTTGGCCCGTCTCTTCACGGGATCTGGATGCCGCGGCGCGCGGCGAGCGTTCTTAACGAGCGTTCGAAATAGGGAAACGGATACGGCTGCTTGTTTTCGCGCGCCCAATTGAACGCTCCGTTCACGATGCTCACCGGCAGCTCGTCCATTTCCACCATGTTGACAACGGTCGCGATGAACGCAAACTCGCTGGGCCGGCGAGCCTTCAAACCGACTTCGAGCTGATCTTTCAGGTTGGGAACATCGACCGCCGAGCTGGTATCGGCAATCACGATTGCAGCCAGAAAGCTGGCGACCTGGATGAATCGTATCATTGGGTTGGCTTCCACGTAAAAGAGGGGCGACGTTGGCGGAAAAGGGGTCAGGACCCAATAGCCGAAGGGCGGAAAAGGGGTCAGGACCCAATAGCCGGAACGGCCCTCCGGGTGCTTCGCACTATTGGGTCCTGACCCCTTTTCCTGACCCTTTTCCTGCCGCCTTGTAGAAAATACGGTCAATCGCGACAAGATCGATGGTGGGAATAAATGCGGGGCGGCTGCCCGAATAGTCGTAATAAACCCCGTTTTCATAACGACTTAAGGTTGGAGACCGATCGTTCAAAAGTTGACACTTGGGGAGTTCGTGTTTATCGTGGAACTATAGGAATTCCCTTCCTCCCACCTCTACGGCTAATCTCATGGGAAACGCTGCGCTCATCGTACAAATCGTCGGCGTCTTGCTGATCTTGTTTTTCTGCTTTCTGGTCTACATGTGCACGAAAACGTGGCGTGTATGGCACGTGCTGTTCTTGTTTTGCACGTTTGCGGCCGCGACCACGTTTCTGGCCTTCCAGTCAATGTCGCTCAAGACGCACAAGGCCTGGCGCGAACTGTTGAACGAAACGGAGGCCGCGCTGGTTGAAGAACAGGAAACCCTGGAAAGCCTGGAAAAAGGTTCTCCGGACAAGATGTCGGTCGCCCAGGCGCGCACGGCACTCCAGAACGTCGTGATGGATCGCGGCCGCACCTGGCGCAACTGTCAGTTGATCAATCCGCAAGGCGATTCCATCACCCTGGTCACCGGACAAGCAGGGGTGGACGGCGCGGCTCCCGCACCGAACCGCATTGAGCCCAAGACGCTGCTCTACGTCTTCCTGGAACGGGAAGTGGACCCGCTGGTCGGTCCCGTTCCGGTCGGCTATCTGGGCGAATTTGCCGCGACGCAAACGACTGACACCAGCGTCACGATGCAACGCACCATCCCCGCGCTCCCGTCGCAGAACGCCATGTTGCAGCAGGGGGTCAATGCCACGTGGTCGCTTTACGAACTGCTTCCCGTGGACGGCCATGAATGGTGGTTTGCCGATCTGGATGAAGCGACGCGGGATGATAAACAACTGCGCCGCGAAGAAATCACCAAAGTCATGCCCAAGCCGCCGCAGATGTCCAATGAAGCGTATGAAGCCATGATCATGCCTTACATCCGGGACGGTCTGGAAGCAACCGACGCGGATCCGCCGGAAAACCACTGGGTGCGCGTGAAGTTCAAGCGGAATCATGTGGTGGACGTGGACAGCCAGGCGCCCCCCACGTTGGACAGCCGCTACTTTGACGAAGAAGGCCGTGCGGAAATCGCGCGGTTGAAGATGGGCGAACCGGTCGAATTCGAAATCGGTGACGTGGTGATCCTGGACAACACGACCGCCAAGGACTGGATTGGCCAGGGCATTTGCGCGGAAGAGGGTCCGATCGTCGATGTCTACATGCGGTCGTTGTACGACTACGAATATCTATTTCGCGAAATCTACAATCGCATCGTGTTGCTGAACGAAGCCGAACAACTGGTAGCCCGCAATCAGGCGACGCTGAACGTGACCGTCACGACGACCGAATCCGACATCGCCTACCGCGCCGCCGAAAAAGAGAAGCTCGAGGCGGACTTGGCGGGTTTTCGCGAGGAGTTGAATGCCATCAGCCGCTACGCGAGTGCGTTGGAGGCGAAGTTGTCGGAAGTCAAGGAACGGGCGCGGGTCTATTTCGCCAAGAATAACCAGATGGAAGCGTATCTCGACGAAATGACAAAGAAGCTCACCGACGAGATCGACGCCAGAACGCGTGCCGCCACCGCGCCGCCCAGCACCTGATCACTCCCTTAGATCGCTTGCAGCACTTTGGTCAGCGCCGTTGCGATGCGCGAGATGGTTTCCGGTGATTCGAGCAGAATGGGGTGATGCAAGACAACGGTTCGTTCGCAGGCATCGGCAGCATGCCTCAAATCGCCGGCCTTGCGGCAGCGGCGTGAACTCCGTTTGATAAAACCGCGAAATCCGGCGTCCAGCGCGACCCCTTCCGCCTGCACGGCGGCCAGGAACGTTTCTCGCGACGGCCCTTCATAAAGCCACGCTGCCTTGTAGTAGACCGGTCGATCGTCCGGCCGCGAATTGATCAGGGGGCGCAGCGCGGACGACTCGGCAAGCAGGCCCAGCAGGCGGGCGACGTTCTCTCGCTGTCGGGCGGTGCGAGCGTCGAATTCATCCAGCTGAGGCAACAATACGGCCGCCTGCAGTTCACTCAACGGATAGGCATCGTTTCCCCGTTCAGCTTGAATCTTGATGCGCTGGCTGATTGGTTCGTCGCGCGTCAACAGCGCGCCGCCCCGGCCGGCGGTCAGGAGCTTGCTGCCACCGAAGCTCAACACGCCGACGTCTCCCCAGGTGCCGGCGATCCGCTTCTGTACGAACGCACCCGGCGACTGGCAGGCATCTTCAACAATGCCGATCTGCTGTTCGTCCGCCCACGCGCGGATCTGTTGCATGTCCGCCAGGCCGCCGTGCAAGTGCGATACCAGCACGGCCCGCGTCTTCGCGCTGCGCGCCGCCTCCAGCTGACTGGCATCCAGGCACCAGGTATGCGGGTCGATATCAACCAGTACCGGCGTGGCGCCGACCGCTTCGATACCACGAAAGTTGCCGGCGAAGTCATAGCCCGCCAGGATCACTTCGTCACCGGCAGAAACC
This sequence comes from uncultured Planctomycetaceae bacterium, assembly GCA_937967665.1. GTDB lineage: Bacteria > Planctomycetota > Planctomycetia > Pirellulales > Pirellulaceae > CALBSZ01. Next base: position 5,152 of record CALBSZ010000338.1, on the reverse strand, counting down.
GGCAGGGCGCGCAGTGCCAATTCGACCGCCACCGTTCCCGAACTGCACAAATGGACGTGAGCGCCTTCATGCATCTGCGCCAGGCGCGCGGCCAGTTGCGGGCAGGACCGGCCGTGGTACTTGCCCCAATCGCCGCTGTCGTAGAGGCGCAGGAGCGCTTCGCGAACGTTCTCGTCGGCGCGAGGCCAGGCTGGCGGTCCCTTCGGAAAAACAGGGACGCCGCCGTGGAGGGCCAGTCTGTCGTGACTCATTCCGATACTCGCAAATCATGGTGGCCGAAGATCGATCGCAAATCGATAACATGGATACTTTAACGTGGTATCCTACGCCGCATCCAGCCGGCGACTCTCCGCAGCCCAGGCAATCCAGTCCAGAACCTCGTCCAAATCCGGTGGTTTGCTGCTCCGCAGAATGCGTTCTCCATCCGCGGTTTTCGTGAACCGGCTAACCACATCCAGCATTTCTTCCGCGTCCGCTTCGGCAATGTCCTCCGGGTCGTGCCAGTTGCAGGCGACCAGAATCTGCGCGTCGTGCCCGCGCAGACCCGGGATCCGGCACACCAACCTTGCCTGATCCTGCCAGCTCGTCAACAGTTCCGGCGTGATGTAGCGCACCCCGAGTTCGGCCGACGCTTCGTCCGGGTCGGCTCGCAACAGATCCACAACGGTCCTGATGCCAATCCTATTCAATCGCCGCGCGGTTTTCGGTCCGATCGAAGGCGCGTCGACAACGTCGTCGTCCAGATCAAGATACCATCGTCGCCACGCCTGCGTTTCGTCCTTGCGGGATATCGACGGTTCCTGTATCCGCTCTTGTTCGATCGACGCCATGGGCGTCTCGGTACCCACCGTAGTCTCTTCCCTCGTCGCAACATCGGACATGTCGGGGGCTTCGGCTGGCGGCCGCGCGCTAGGATGAATGCGAACGGGTTCCACGGAGCGGCCGACTTCTTTTTCATGCAGGTCCCGAACGACTCGATCGTCTTCCGGCAAGTAGCGTTCCACGCGCCCCTTTTCTTGCAGCTCATTGTACATGGCTTCGATCAGGTTTCGTTCCCGGGCATCGCGGATCTTCCGGGTGACCCAGTGAATGGGTATCTGAATCGTTCCCAGCACGCTTTCCACGGTGAGGTCCACTTCGGGAGGTTTCACCCCCGCATCCTTAAACGCCTTTTCCAGGATCCTCGCGAATCCAACGGCCGCGTAGCCCAGCAGTTCGGCGAGCACGTTCTGGCAAGTGTCATCGAGCCCCGCCGGGGGATCCTTGACGCCGGCGCGGAAATCGTAATGTTCGATGAGTGTTTCATAATGCTGTGTCGACTTTTCCGCTCCGGCGCGGACAAACTGCGCCAGCCAGTCGCCGGCATAGGACAGCTCGAGTTGCGGTTCCGGCATCTCGTTTTCAAAGACATCGCGGAGTTCGTCGTATGACTTGCAAATGCTCCATTCCACGGCCCGATGGATGTTCGATTCCGCCTGCGACTGGGCCGTGTGGAACGGCATGATCGGGTCGGTGTAGTAGTGGCTGAGTACTCCGGCGGAGAAAGTCGCTTGCCGCCAGCGCCGTCGCCGCAGCGCCTTAACGGTCTTGTCGTACCACTGCTGCGCGGCCGCGACAGCGCCGCCCCAGTGGTTGTCTCGCACATGCAGCACATGATTGCGAAAGTCCTTGAACTCTTTGTCGGGAGCTTTGGAGCCGTCCAGGTAGTCGCGATAGAACTTCAGGAACAGCCGTTGCCAAGGGACAGCCTGGCGACCCCGCAGATGCAGCAGCGCGTCGAGCGCCAGCTGATGATGGGTACTCGATGCATAGCTGGCCGAGACCAGCCGGAACAACAGATTCATGGACGTTTCCCCGCGTGCTTGATTTGACAGCGCCATGTTTGGGCCTCATACGAGCACGAAGCGCGAGCGAGCGGGTCACTTATGCCGCACACACTTGCTCGCGCTACGTGCTTGTATTGGCACGGAGTTCCGCAAACGTGCCGCTAGCCAGTGAGGGCGAATCGTACTGCATGCGGTCGCACGCCCAAACAGCATTTCAGGCAGATTCTGACGGATTCTGAGGGGATCGGTCGGGAAGCAGCGTTTCCAAGGCGTCCATCATCTTGTCGAATTGCCGCGAGGGAGAGACGCGGCGGTAGATTTCGGCAAACCGCTGGGCACGGTCCGCGTAGCTCGTGGAACCGAGCATCTGGTGGAGGCGTGTGATGGTATCGCTAACGTTCTTCCGATTGGCTACCAATCCAGCCCCGAATCTGCAAATCCGCTCGGCGAGCAACCGTTGTTCCAGGAAGATGGGTAACTGCAGCGTCGGTGTGCCGCCGAGCAGCATGGCTGCGGACGTTCCGTGCGTTCCATTCAGGATCGCCAGATCGGCCTCAGCGGCAACCTGCTGCAGGTCGAGCGGTTCCTGCGAAAGCTGCAACGTCGGCCCGGCATGCCGGCTTTGGATCTCGTCCGTGACCCAACTGCCGTAAACGATCGTCGCATGCCCGAGCTGCCTGAGGTGCTTGAGCAAATCCGACAGACCAGGAGATCGCTTCAGGTAAGCGAAAATCTTCTTGCCTTTGCCGTGCGTCGGCTCGGGCCATTCCGGCGGCCTTCCCGGGAAAGCGGGCCAGGCCCCCCAATACCTGATCCCCGGACGTTCGCCATAGTGGTCGAGTTCCTTGAAGGTGGTCAGCAGGACCTGGTCCACTGCGTACAACCCGCCCAGCGAAGCGAGTTCCGGTTTCGCGCACGCCGCTAAAGCCTGGTTTACCGTGGCCAGCGTCTGTGCCTCGGCTTTCGTATGATCCGCCGACGCCTGCGGCAGCCACGGTCGCAGGGAGGGGAGCGGATCTGTCGCGGGAGGACAAATGAAGCCCGTTCCAATGATGGCCTGCGGGATTCCTGTACCGCGTACGGCCGCCAGCGGCGGTGGGCTATGGTCATGCAACAGCAGATCGGGAGCAACCGTATCGAACAGATGCTGCCAGGCGCGCAACCGGCCGATCAGTTCAGATGCCTGCTGGAAACCACAGTTCTGCAAAATGTGCGCGAAACAGACCGGCGTTGCCGTCGAGCCGGCCGACTTGCCGATTTTGATCGGCGCCTGATACAGGCGCAACGGGATCTCGCCGAAAACAGGGTGTACCGAGGACAGATCGCGAACCGCCAGGTGCGCGGCGTGCCCTTGTTCCACGAGTCGTTGGATCACGGGACGGAGCCGGGTCAGGTGCCCTAACCCCGCTCCCAGTTCCCATGTGATCAAAACGTTTGCCATACGCATAGCCTACGCGGACTGCGATCAAGTCGCAACGCGGACGAACTTCGTCTTGGCCGCATTCCCATCGCCGTCGGTGACATCGATCGTCAGCCAGCCGTTCACGTTCGTACCGAACGACAGTGTAAACGCGAAATTGTCGTCCGTGTCGACGGTCGTCGAATCCGACACCAGGCCGCCGACAACCACCGTCAAGCCGGTCGGGTCGACATCGTCGTTGACCGACCCCGTGAGCTCCCACGTTCCGCCGTAGCCGGCGCCAACGAAATCCAATTCTTCGTCGATGATCTCGGGCGCAGCCCCGTAACCGTAGCCGTAACCGTAGCCGGTGCCGTCGTCCAGCAGCGTATCGAGCGGGTCGTAGTTGATCGAGTCATTCCAGTCGGTCAAGATGAAGTCCGCGGCGGACCCGCCGTAGACGGCGTCGTTCCCGGAGTCGCCCGAAATCAGGTCTGAATCGTCGCCGCCATCCAGGAAGTCGTCGCCATCGCCGCCTTGGAGCCAATCGGCGCCGGCATCGCCGTAGATACTGTCGTTGCCCGCGTCTCCTGTAAGGTCATCGTTGCCGGCGCCGCCGATGAGTGTATCACTGCCAGATCCGCCGATCATCACGTCGTCGCCGTCACCGCCGTCCAGGTCATCGCTGCCGGCGCCGCCGATAATCGTGTCATTGCCGGCGCCGCCATAGAAGGCATCGTCGCCTTCGTCGCCGTCCAGTTCGTCGTCTCCGCTGCCGCCGTCAAGGCTATCGTCGCCGTAGCCACCATAGGCCCAGTCGTCGCCGTCATTGCCGTGCAGCCAGTCGTCGCCGTCGCCACCGCTTAACGAATCGTTACCGTCACCTCCAAACGCCCACATTGAAATGGTCCCGACTGCAGAGGCGACGACGCCGTCGTTGCCGTCGTGAACACGAATCCGAACCACGCCCACGGTGGACGCATTAAACGAATTTGATTGGCCGTTGGCGATGACATAGAGTGTGCTGCCGGACGTGAAGAGGTTGATGGAGTCGTCGTCGTCACTGCCATGGACGTAGACGACATCGTCCTCCGACAGGAACACTCCCTCGTCAAAACCGGACGTATTGTCCGACTCGTTCGACTCAATGACTTCATCGTCAGCATCCCATTTGGCAACCAGGGCATAGTCCACGTTCAAATCGTTGAAGTCTGGTGCGACGGTAATTGCATGCGTGCCGACAGCTAAATCGTTCGAATTCGAAATGCGAAAGGTCTGCAGTCGGGTCGTGGAGCCGTTTTCGGTCGCATCGATCCCCACATTGAACGCGCCGACGTTTTCATCGGCGATTTCGTACGACAGCGACCAGTCTTCGCCGTCGCTCTCAAAAGTGCCCCCCAAAATATTTCCCGCCAGTAGTTCGCGAGCGGCCAGGGATTCGAGCGACAGACTGCGGGCGTGGTGTGTTTTTCGTCGACGTGTCGGACGCGTGGAGAGTGATCTTTGCAGTAGTTTCTTGACCAGTTTGTTCATGGTAGGCTCCTTCAATGCAGCCGGGTCGGCGCGCAGCGCGACACAGTTGGGGTGGGACCGTCGTTCGTGATGGACTACGCTCCAGCGACACGGGGGCCGGCGTACTCCGAATGCTGTGCCTCGTCGAGTTCGACGAGTTTGCGGCTTGCGCCAGATGCGCGTCCTCGCTGCCGCTACGTACTAATCAAGAATGCCACCGAAAAGCGGGCATGAATTTTGCAAAAAGTTCAGAACGCCCAAAAATCAGACAATTCGCCGGTTTGACGAACGCCTCGTGCGAGCTGGGAAAGAGTTGCGCACTGCGCAATGGAACGTAGTACGACAGCGCAGGGTTGACGGTAGCGAAAAGGGGACTGGCTCCATCGTTGTGTTTGGCTCGTCCCGGAAAACGCGG
>CALBSZ010000337.1 GCA_937967665.1 uncultured Planctomycetaceae bacterium | reverse complement strand
CAGGCCGACCGCGGCACGATTTTCCTCGACGAAATCGCGACGGCGTCCACCAGCATGCAAGTGAAAATGCTGCGCGTGCTGCAGGAGTTTGAGTTTGAACAGGTCGGTGGCACGAAGACATATAAAGTGAACACGCGCGTCATCCTGGCTACCAACGAAGACCTGGGCAAGGCGGTTTCCGAAGGCCGTTTCCGTGAAGATCTGTACTATCGCGTGAATGTGATCAACATCCAGCTGCCGGCGATGCGCGAACGCCTGGCCGACATTCCCATGCTGGCCGAACACTTCCTGGCCCAGATCTGCGAGGATACCGGAAAGCATGTAAAGGGCTACTCGGAAGAGGCCATCGAAGCGATGCGCCGCTACCACTGGCCCGGCAATGTGCGTGAACTTCAGAACGTCGTGGAACGCTCCGTACTGCTCGGCAAGGGAAACATCGTCACGCTGGAGGATCTGCCGAGCCATATCGTGGCGGATCGCTCGTACGCAGCGCAGCCAACCAAAGGCCGCACGCTCAAGGAAGCGTTGGAAGGGCCTGAACGGCAGATCATCCTGGAAGTGCTCGAATCCAACGGCTGGAATCGGAACGTGACGGCCGAAGAACTCGGCATCAACCGCACGACGCTCTACAAGAAGATGAAGCGTTTGGGGTTGGATCACCCTCAGTTCGCCGGCGGAGCGTATTGACCACACCAATAAGAACGCCCGGATCCCTGTGCAGGAACCGGGCGTTTGTGAATGCCAACGTCGCGCACCGCGTATCTCGACGTTACGGTAGATCGATCGTTCGCAGATCCTGTTCGCCTCCGTCTGCCTGGACCAGCACGACCGCGTGACTGTCGTTCAGCGCGTCGAGCTGCACGACCCCGTCGAGTTCCTTGATCGTTTCGTACGTTTGGCCGGCCAGACCGCCGCCACCGACTCGCGACGTAATGCCTTCGTTGCGGTTCAGGCCCTCCGTTGTGATCTTCATGACGCCGCGAGCGCTATTGGCCATGAGGACATAGTCCTGGCCGTTCTTCGTGTAGACGATCATGTCCAGCGGGCGATTGCGGTTGCCGAGTTCCGCGACGGTCGTGCCGCGCACTTTGTCGCTTTCCTTCAAATGCTGTAACGGCAGTTTCACGAGTGGAGTGCAGGTGAAGCCCATCAGCAGGCTGGGCTGGCCATCGATGTTGAATGGGACAAGCGTACGCACGGCAGCGTAGTCTTCGTAACGGCCATGGGCGCCGTGATAGATCTCCAGGCTGACACCCGTCTCCGATTCCGCAAACGGAAACGGCAACTCGCGAACCGTGGACGGCGAGTCGGCGTTGCTGAGTCCCGATACGATGAGCTTGCCGTCAATGTAGGCCAGGTCCGTGATCGACTCGTACCGCATGTTCCGCTTCCGCCGTCCCTCGCCCGTAACTTTGTCCGCGGGCGCGTTGGACAATACGGCCTGCGCGCAAGGAACATCGGTTAGTGGCAGCGAGGTCACGGCTTGCGTCGCGGCATCGATCCGCGCGAGGCCGACTTTGTCACCGCTGGAAACCCCGACATAGACGTTTCCGCTGATGGGATTCACGGCCAGGTCCTCGATGGCAATGTCACTACTGTCTCCCAACAGTTTGGCCAGCTTTGCTTTGAGACCCTTCACGTTCACGGTGACTTTGGCGGCATCGCCAGCGTTGTCTCCGGTGTCAAGCGCCACAATCGTGGCGGCCTTCGCATCCCCGACAAATAGAATTCCGTCAGGGCCAAACGCCAATGCCGAAATCGATCGCAACCGCGGCGATCCTTTCTTCAGTCCCCATTCGGCGGCGGTCGCCGACATGGTCATCGCAACCGCAGCCAGGCCAACAAGAGCTAGTGTGAGTCGACGCATGGTATTTCCTTTGTCTGAAGTGGTGAACGAACCCAGCTTCCATTTTGAGGCAGTCGAACGGAGGTGTAAACCATACCAACGCAGCTGGCATCAGTAAACCACATCCAACTGCTTCCAGTAGACGATCGTGTTGCTTCCCTCGCGATGCTGGACGGAAATGGTCAGCCACCCGGTCTGACCGGCGAAGCGGCTGAGATCGGCCGCCAGAGTGACGAACCGATCCGGATGCGACTGGTCGCTGATTTCCAGCGACTTCAGGACTTGGCCGCGAAAGCGGACTTCGACGATCGACTTGCGGCCGGCATCCCGGCCCAGTCGAATGCGGAGCTTGGGCTTCTCGTTGGCGGGAATGGTGATCTCTCGCGCGAAGATACAAGGTCTCCCGCCGTCCGTTTCGATGCTCACCACATTCTTCTCGCCGTGGATGTCGGCTACGAAACCGCGCTGATGGGTTAAACCCGAAAGTAAATGCCATTTCGGCAAGACGCGAAAGACGTCACGGCGAATGTTCCGATCGAACTCGTCAAACCACGTGTCGTCGTCAATTTCGATGAAGTCCGCCGGCAAGACAGGTGTGTCTTTGAACGCAAATTCAAACATGTCGCGATTTGGGTCGTTCTGGCCACGGCTGAAGAAGCCGAGCACACGGTCGTCGTACGCCACCAGCGGTCCCAGTCGAGGATTCGGGTCGTCGATGCCTTCGAGCGGCACGGCCATCATCAACCTGCCGTCGGCCGCGTCGAGCCATACGAGGTGCGGACGAAACACGTCGGCACGATTGGGAAGCGGGCGGAAGGCGACGTAGACAATAACGTTGTCACTCAACAAGTGGCCGTCCAGCCGCTGGGCATCGACATGTTCCCAGGCAACTTTGCCCGTATCGTTATCGAGCGCCAAATAGCCGCGAGCTGTTTCGACGAGCACACGGTTGGCAAACCTGCCAAGGACTCCGAGCAGGTCGCTATCGTGATATTGCCAAACGAGCTCCCCGGTATCCGTCGTCAGGTTCTGTACCACGAGCGAACCGGGTTGGGAGCACACAACGTGGTCGTCGTCGATCAGCGGTGGCTGGTAGCGCTGCCTGACCCAGTCGATATATTCTCGGGCAGGCAGGATGGACTGCTTTCGAATCCACTGCAGGCTGCCGTCCAGGCTCACCTTGAGGATCGCGTCACCGACCGCGGCGACGATGCCGTCTTCACAGGTGGCGGTCAAACAAGTGCGATGCTGCTGCCAGCTGTCTCGAACGCCGATCACGTCTCGACGAGAAATCGTTTCGCCCGTCTGCTGGTGGAACGTAACCAGTCGAACGAAACGCTGCGACTGCAATTCCGGCGACAGGGCGAGTGCCACGAGGCGGCCGTGCATTATCACGGGATCGCTGATCACCTGTTCTCGTTCTGTTTGCTCCGCGACCCAAACCAGGCTGCCATTGTCGCGGCGAAAACAGCAAAGCAAAGGACCATCTTCATAGAGCAGGCGGACAAACAGGAAGTCGCCTTGGATCAACGGCGTCATCGGGATCGACGACCAATCTCGAGAGCGCAGCATCTTTCCTGGGATCCGCGGGGTCCGCCACAGCCGGCGCGCACCGGGCATTTCGTAGCAGGCGACGTGAAAGCGGTTGCTCACGTACAGGCGATTGCCGTCGATCACGGTTGCCAATTGGCGACCGGTCCAATCGACCTTAAAGTGATTCAAATACGGCGTGATCTCTTCATTCGGTCGTTCCCCGACAAGCCCGTCGACGCGGCCGCGGTGCGCCACTTCCACGGTCTTGGGGACGAACACGGCGTCGTTGAGCGGCGGTGAGCCCGTGCCGCTCCCCGCCGTAACTTGCTGTCGCATCTCGGCGACCAAAGCCTCGAACTCCGCCGCCGGCATGGTCTTGTCGCCGATCGTGACCGGGCCAACGGCCGGCGCGCCCGCGTCACGACCCAGCATGGCGGCGGCCAGGCGAATGCGGTGAACCAGCTTCGCGGAGGTCTCCAGTGACGCACCGCGCGCGGCCTCCTGGTACCTGGCGAACGCGCTATGGAACCAGCCGTTCGATAACGCACGATCGCCGAGCCAGATTTGGGCATCGCGCGCGGCCTCGGTAGGTCCGAACTGCACCGCGAAAAACTCGACCGCCGCGGCATCGCCGCGAACCATCGCCTCGCGGATCCGCAATCCAGCCAGCGCTGCGTACTGCGACGCAATTAGATCTGCCAACTGCGGGTGGCGGCGCAGCTGCAGGCGAATCGCGGTGGCCAGGTTGGCCAGCAGGTCGGGATCGTCGTCAACCGTACTGACCCCCGCGGTGATGGTCGGCTGGAGTGAAGTGACACGCCGCGCGGCGTCGTCCAGCGCGTCGCTGTCGAGCAGGGCGTTCAGTTCGGCCAGGGCATTGTAGGTCTCCTTACTCAACTGTTCGACCATCGCCGGTTGCCAATCGCCGCGAGCGTCCTCGCCGCTGCCTTGCTCCAGACCCAGTTCACTTTGCGCTGTCCAGTTGGCCCAAGCCAGCAACGGCACTTTGGCCTGGTCGTTGAAGTAACGAATCTGCTCGCACAAACTTAGAACGTCGGCCCAACGCCGCTCGTGAAGCAATCGCAATAGTTCCGCGTTCACCCGGCTGGCGTCCGTGATGTCAAAGTGGTGCCGGCACCAGACAGGAGCTGTCATTCTGCGCCGGCGAGCCTGGGCGTAGGGATGTTCGACCCCCGCGTGTTCGGCGACCGCGAAATAGCGATTGAACGCTTGCAGGGCCTGCTCCGTACTGTCCATGTAATCCGCAAGCAGCAGGCTTTCGTCCAGGATGTCAAACTTCTTGTCAATCGGCAGCGGCAGCTCAATGATGTCGTCGAGCAACATGTCCAAAATGGGCTGCGTCAGTTCGTAGCGGTAGCCGACCCCGAGGGTCTTCAACGCGCAGGCGCGCAACCATTGGCGAGTTTCGCAATCCCGCGGTTGCTGGCCTAGTACTTCGGTCAGCCACTGGCCGTAGGTTGGCTGTTCAGGAGCCACGGCACGTTCCAGATTGTCAGCTTCCACCAGCCCGGTCAGCTGCGACAGCTCGCGGATCTGAATGCGTTTCAATGTGAGTTGGCAATCGGGACGACCGTTTATGACGTGCAAGCCTATCGACGTCACGTCGGGGTGGCGGCGGCCAAACGGCGCCCCTGCTTCACCCCAGTGAATGCCATCGACGCTGGTAAACCAGCGAATCACACCACAGCCATAAATCAGTTTGACCCACAAGTGCGGCTGCACGAGCGGTACAAAACGCTCGCGAAGGACCCCGAAATCATGCTCGTAGTTGGCGTCGTTGTAGGCAGGGGTGATGCACAGCGAACCATCGCGCTTGTTCCTGCCGAAACGCACCAACTCGTGCGCGTCGCCGTTCTCGCCGCGACCGAAAAAGACACCCGCGCCGAACGTGGCGTCGTCGACTTCCAGGATTAACTCGTGCAGGCCTCGCGACGGCAAAGGGGTCACGACGCGCCCCACCGCGCCGGCCTGTCGGGCCGCGAGTGTCACGCTGCCGTCATCATTCTTCGTAAACGTGGTATGCTCCACATCCCCAAACGATTCCGTCCATTCCAAGGCTGCGCAATCCTGAATGTCCACTACCAGTGGCCGGGATGGGGGCGGCGGTGGAGGAGACGTCGAACGCACGAGATCGATCCCGTAGAACGCCATCCGGCCTTCAAAATAGATCTCGTCCGGTGGACCGGGCAGCGGTGCGCGCGCGAGAATGACGTCTCCGCGACTCAGGATCATGGCGTCGTGAGCGTAGCGAATCTCGACCGTACCATTGACCCAGTTACTGGTGCGATACGCGATCGCGCGGTCCCCGCCCGTAATCGTGTATTGGTCGGGCCTCGGTTGCTCCGGTTTCCTGGTTGTGGCGTAAGCCGCCCACCGATGTTGTTCGGCGGCGAAGAGCGCGAAACTGACCCCCTCGTCTCCATAAAAGCAATGAACGAGCGTTTGCAGTGTCTGTCGTTCGGGAGCAACTACCCAGAAACGGAGCGCCGTGTCTTCGAACAGCGGCGCTTTCAGTTTCATCAGGCCTGAAAACGCACCACACTCGATATTGCCCGACTTGCTGTTCTTTAAACCGCTTTCGACGGGATGAAACCAGTGTTTGAGTTCGTCGACACGCGGAACCGACCGCTTGATATCGAACGTGTCGAAACCGATGCGGTCCCAAGCGGGTGGCGGGCGTTCGTCGTCCAATACGGCGAGCCACGGGATCTCGGCGTCGTCGCTGTCGTGATCCACGTGTTCGGGCGTACTGTGGAAGACGAACTGGTGAATGCGAGGAAACCGCCCGCCGCGCGCGGCCACGTGGAGCGTATTTTCGCCTTCCTGCAGTTCGAAGTAGTCGGTCGAAAACCATTGCAAGTCAGCCACGGACGAGCCCTGCGTCGACTTCAGCCCCCGCGTGCGACGCGACTTCTGGCCGTTAACGCTCACGGCAACGCGAGCCGTGCCGTCAATGGCATAGTGGGTTCTTAATTCGTACCAACCTGCCTTTGGCGCGGAGAACTTATAAAGGGCGAAACTCTTGCTGCTCTTCGCTGTCACCGTCGTGACCTTACCGCCGTCGTGACGCACTGTTTCAATCACCAGGTTCCCGTCCGCATAGTCGGCGGCATTCAGGGTGATGAGCGTTTCGCCGTCTGCCTCCGGCGAAGCGGCCGGAGTCGAATCCGCAGCGCGGGGGACCGCCGTTTTCGGTTCCGCGGGAACACTTTCAGGGGTTTCCGCCGGAGTCTCCCGCGGCGCAGCAGGATCGGGCGCCGGCGGGTCCGTCACCTTGGCGTCGCTATCGCTTGCCGAGGACTCCACGTCGTCCGTTGCGGGAGAAGCGACCGATGATTGCGGCTGGTCAGTCGCGGTGGCAGCGGCGTCGACAGGCGCTGCCGCTTGCGCAGGTGCGTGCTCGCCGTTTTCACTCCGCGCGGTACTGAGATCGCGAGGCGGGGCTTGGACCGCGACGATCACCACCGCCAGCAAGAGCAGCGGGGCCAGGGCGATGCCGAGCAGCGGCAGCCATGTCGAGCGACCTCGCCGGGGCTGCGGCGACGAGTCAACCGCGGACGAGAGCGTCATCAGCTGATCCAGGTACGTCGCCTTATCGTATTCGGTGATGAGTTTCGCGAACAGTTCGGGCGAAGCTTCGACCGCCTTTTGCAGGGCAACGACTTCATCGGGCGACAATTCCGACGGCGCTTTCGCCTGAATCAGTTGAATCACTTCATGCTCGTGCATCCGAGTTCCTACTTCACCACGTGATTTAGTGTCAGCGACGTTTCGGCCGCGTCCGGGCGAATGGCTAACGGAATCGTCCAAGCCACTTTGCCAACCTTGCACAATCCTTCGCTTCCGCCCCGGCAGTAATAGTAGTTCACAGCCAGGGTGATCGTGTCCTCGCCGTCCCCGGTTATCGGCAGAGTGAATTCGAAGCTCTCGGCGGGCGGTTTGACGCGGACACGGCCGAGCTTTGTACGGTCGATGACACCCTGCTCCCCGGCGGCGGACACCGTATAACTCATCGGCGCCAGATCGTTTGTCTTCCAGCCCTCGGGGTATTGCAGTTTTACCTGAAACGTCACCCTGCCCTCGACAGATTTGAGGGCGGCGCGTTCCAGCAGTTGGCCCTCTGCCAAGGCCAGATCCGGTTCGGCCCGAGGCCTGGCGGGCGCTGTCAGGCCAGTAAACTTCAGCGTCGTCGTGGCCCCCGTTTTGAAGTCAACTTTTCGGATCGCGTGATTGTTCGTATCCGCGACAAACAACGTGTCTCCGGCAATGGAGATCCCCGCGGGTTCGTCGAACTTCGCCGGGGAATCGCTGAAGCCAGGAACACGCGTGCCGGCCAGGGTGCGCGTGTAGCCGCTCTTCGCGTCGACTACTTTGATCTTATTGTTGTAGGTGTCGGCGACGTAGATCTTGCCATCGCGATAAGCGACTCCCAGGGCGTGCTGCAGTTTGGCTCGATCACGCCGGCCGTCGGCGTCGCCAAACGCAAATAACCGCCCCCTGAGGAGCGCGTTGGAACCGACCACGGTCCAGACTTCTTCGGATGCGTCGAAGGGCACGGCGCGAATGGAACTTCCTTCGCTGTCCGCAACGTACAGCCATTCGCCATCGGACGTCAAACCACTGGGCTGTGCAAAGGACGCAAAGCCCTCGGCGTAGGGAATGGCCGGCAAGAGCGGGCCGTCGACAATATCTTCGCGACCGTTCCCCGCATAGGGGCCGATCTCCGATTCGTCCAAAGGCATCTTCCAAATCTGATGGGGACCCGCCATGGCGATATACAAAGCATCCGCGTGCACCCAGAGCGCCCAGGGGCTACTGAGCGCCGTGGTCTTGGGAGGACCAACGAAGCGATCCGGCAACCCGCGCACGTTGTCGAGGCCCGGCCAGCCCTGCCGCGCTTGCTCGCCCGTACCGGCAATGGTCTGGACGGTTTTTTTCACCAGGTCCACCTTGCGCAACAGGTGGTTTTCGGTATCGGCAACGTACAGCACATTGTTGTGTAAGGCCACGCCCTGCGGATGGTCGAAGGTCGCGTCGGCAAAGCCGCCATCGCTGCTGCCGATCAGGCCCGATCCGATGATCTCCTGAACCACTCCGTCCAACGTCGATACGACAATCCGATTGTGATTGCTGTCGGTAACATACAAGCGGTTTGTCGACGCGTCCGCCAACACCTTGCCGGGAAACTTGAGTTCTGTCGGCTGCTGCCGGTGAGCCAGCAGGTCGAAACGAAGACGGGTGTCGTCGATCAGGCCCTGCGCGCGGTAGTATTCCACGCCCTGCTTCAGCACGGGATCCATATCTTCAAACTTGAATTCGCCGCTGCGGCCGTAGACCGCTTTTCCCTCCGGATCAATCAGCAGGATGGTCGGCCAACTGCTGACGCCGAACATCTGCCAGAGTCGGTGATTCGAATCATTGATGACGGGGTGCTCAATTTCGTAACGCAAGACCGCCTCGGAAATGTTCTTCGTATCCTGCTCCGTTTCAAACTTCGCGCTGTGCACGCCAATTACCACCAGTTCGTTGCGATAGGCATGTTCCAGCTTCTTCAGTTCGGGCAGGATGTGGATGCAGTTAATGCAGCAGTAGGTCCAGAAGTCGAGCAGCACGAACTTGCCCTTCAGGTCGCTGGCACGCAGCGGACCGCCGGTATTGATCCACTCGGCGTCCTTCAGGAAATCGGGCAGGTCGAACCGTCGCGGAAACGGGTTCTGCAGGTCGGGGTCGGCGGGGTCGGTTGTGGGCTGAGGGTCCGGCGGTTCGCTTTCAGGAGCGACCTGCTGGCCGGCGGCAAACTGCCGCTGCTGCAGGGTGCCGAGCTGACAAAGGAGCAGGAACAGTGCAAATAGGGAAGTCTTTCGGAGCATTCGGCCTTTCTCCCGATGAAATCAGTGAACCTTGATGTGTGAAGTTATCGTATCGAACGTAGAGGTAAACGTGAATATCGCTAATGGACGGTTTTGGGAACGAGTTCTTCTGCCAGTGAAGGGTCCGGGAGCCGTGAAGGGCGGAAAAAATAACCCATAATTGCCTGTCTCACTGCATTTTACGAACAGAGCCTTGGAAAATTCGACGGAGATTGTCACAATTAAAAGGTAATTGCGGGCGATTCTCTTGTCATCCTGTGGATGGCGAGCTCAGTCGTACCCGTGGCGGAACGGGCCGGGCACCCGGTCGCCGTTCACCCGCAGGGAAGGCAGTGATCCGGGACGGGACCTTTGTGACACAGGCCGGTACGAGCGACCAAGACAACACACAGACGGTAGTTCCATGATTCGCAAATCTCCAACGCTTCTGACATGTGCGGTATTTGTCCTGGCCTTTTCTCTGACGGGTGACGCTGACGCTCAGGACTGGGCGAAGAAGATGTTCACCGAGTTCAAGCACGATTTTGGCAACGTGGCACGGGGCGCCAAAGCCGAACATCGTTTCGAGATTCAGAATATTTATAAAGAGACGGTCCACATCGCCAGTGTGCGTACCAGCTGCGGCTGCACTTCGCCGTCCATTGAAAAGGACACTTTGGCCACGTGGGAGAAGGGGGCCATTGTCGCCAAGTTCAACACCCGCTCCTTTATCGGCCAACGCGGCGCTACCGTAACGGTCACGATCGACCAGCCCTTCTACGCCGAAGTGCAGCTGCGCGTGGATGGCTATATCCGCAGCGACGTCGTTTTCGATCCGGGCGTCGTTGCCTTCGGCGAGACGTCACAGGGCGAGGCCACAGAGACGAAAATTGAAGTGACCTATGCCGGCCGTAGCACCTGGGAGATTAAGGACATTGAAAGCGCCAACGAACACCTGCAGGCCCGCTTCGGCAAAACCACCCGCGAGGGCGGCAAGGTCTCGTACGAGATCTTTGTGAAGCTGGATGAACGCGCGCCGGCGGGATACCTGCAAGACCAGCTGGTGCTGATCACGAACGATGCCAACCGTAAGCAGATCCCGATTGCGGTGGAAGGCCGCGTCGTGCCGGCAATCGAAATCAAACCAGCGCCCTTCTCTTTCGGCGAAATCGAACCGAATTCGACCGTGACCAAAACCCTGGTGGTGACCGCCAGAAAGCCGATTTCCGCGCTCGCCGACGATCGTGTCGTAGCCGTGTTCGAGCTTGTCGATGATGAAT
>CALBSZ010000336.1 GCA_937967665.1 uncultured Planctomycetaceae bacterium | reverse complement strand
CAAGATGCGGTATGAGCGACGGGCAGGAGTGCCCGTCCCACGTGAAAACTGAACGATATTGCGGTTAGACAGGGCTACTGCAAATCGAACCGGCGCCTGCGGCTGAGGGTTAAACAGGGCTACTGCAAAGACCGTTGATCGTCCCGCCTGGAAAGACGGCATGTTTTCTTCATTTGCCCCGCCATTGCGGATTGGACTCGCTGGGAAGTCGTGCCTGCGTCCGCTCGAACCACGCCAGCAGGTCCGCGAGCAGTTCATCCCGCTTCTCGGGCTGGGATAATGCCACATCTTTTCGCTCGCCGGCATCGGTGGCAAGGTTGTAAAGTTCGACCGCATGGTTGTTATCGAGCTTTTCGCGACCGCCGTCGAGCTGCCACTGCTCGTGGTACAGGTGCAGCTTCCAGTCGCCCTTGCGAATGACGCTGACGGGACGCGTGCGAAAAACGGGATCACGGCCCCGCGGCACGGGACGGTCGAGGTAGCCCGGGAAGTGCCAGAAAATGGACTCCCGATCAAGCTCAGTGCCGCCTTTTAACAAGGGCACCAGGCTGGTTCCGTCGAGCGGCGATGACGGGCGATTCGCGCCGGCGGCGTCGAGGAACGTCGGGTAGAAATCTACATTCAGAACCGGCACGTCACAGGTGGATCCTGGAGTGACCACTCCAGGCCAGCAGGCAATCATCGGGACACGGATGCCACCTTCATAATAACAACCCTTCTTGCCCCGCAGGGGTTCCTGCGAGACGTGCGTTCCTCCGTTGTCGGAAGTGAAAACGATCAGCGTGTTCTTTTCTATATCCAGTTCTTTCAACTTGTCTCGGATCATACCGACGCCGGTATCGAGTTCCGCCAGGCAGGCGGCAAACAACGGATTGCCATGCCCCAAGTCCCCTGGATCCTTACCGGTGAAACGGGCTTTCGTCTCGGGGCGGGCTTGCAGCCGCGAATGCACCGCATAGTGGGAAACATAGGCGAAGAACGGTCGCTCTCGATTCGCCTCCATAAACGCACAGGCGGCATCGGTGATCGAAAAGATGCCTTTCGGATCGGCAACGTTGCGGCTATTCAGTCCATGCTGCGAAACCTTGACGACATCGAAGCCCGCGCGCTCAGACTTCCCATCGGCTGTATCTTTCAGGTGGCACTTGCCGAACAACCCCGTGGCATAACCGGCGGCCTTCATAGCCTCGCCCATGGCGACCGTTTTCATAGGGAGACTCCCCTTGTTCCCGATCGGCAGTAGACGCATCAACTCGACCGGCCCGCGTTTCGTGCTGCTGACGGCGTAGACATCATGCCGCGGCGTGTATTGCCCCGAGAGCATGCAGGCGCGGCTTGGCTGGCAGTTCCCCGCCGAGGCGTAGGCGTGCCGGAACACCATGCCGTCGGCTGCCAGGCGGTCCAGGTTCGGCGTCTTGCAAAAATCCGAGCCCGCGTACGCGGGCTCTTGCCAACCCAAGTCGTCCGCAAAGATGAGGATGATGTTCGGTCGCTCGGCTCGAGCGTGAACGCATTGCAAAGAAGCGAGCAAGGCAAGAATGAAAAGACAGAAGAGCGAATTCAGTGTTCTCTGGAAACGAATCATCAAATACGTACTCCCACATAGGCTTCATTGGATTGACCTATAGGATAGCACGATTCGAGAGCCCTGTCGCGATTTGGCCGGGGACTTGCGCTGAAGAACGGTCCGCGCGGCTCCCTGCAGGTTACCCGCCAGCCGTGCACCAAGACATCAAGCCAGCTCGCGGATCGGCGGGATCCCGGGATCCACGAGGTACTGCGGCCGGCCGTGCAGATCGGGCACGGTGGCGTGCGCGACATCGAGTCCCAGGTTGCGGTACAAGGTCGCGAAGACTTCTTGGAATCGGACTGGGCGGTCTACCGGTTCGCCCGCCAGGCGGTCGGTTGCGCCGATCACTTGCCCGGTCCGCATGCCTCCTCCGGCCAAGAGCGCGCACGCGACGCGAGGCCAATGGTCGCGGCCGACCTGGCTGCTGATGGTCGGCGTGCGACCGAATTCGCCCCACACCAGAACGGAAACGTCTTTGTCCAATCCGCGTTGGTGCAGGTCTTCCACGAGCGCCGTGATGCCTTGATCGAAGACAGGGAAATCTTCGCGTTCGCGTTTGAAGATCGAATTGTTATTGCCGCCATGCCAATCCCACTTGCTGTAGTTGACCGTTACCACGCGCGCGCCCGCTTCGATCAACCGCCGCGCGGCCAGGAAACTCTGCGGCACGCGCGGCGCGCCGTTCCCGTCCATGAAGTTGGTCGGGGCGCCCGTGCCGTAAAGTTCCACCACGCGTGGGTCCTCCTGGGCCAGGTCCAAGGCGTTGGCGAGCGCGGACGAAGTGAGGACGCCCATCGCCTGTTGAGTAAACGCGTCCAGGCCCGCCATGGTACCGCTGGCATCGGCGGCACGGCGAAAACGGTCCATACTGGCCAGCAGCGACTTGCGGTCCGCCAGCCGATCGGTGGTGATACCCTGCAGCACCATATCGTTCTTGGTTCCACCTAACGGCTGAAAACCGTTGTATGCGGCGCCCAGGAATCCTGGCCCGGGTTCGTTATAGGGTCCATGCGTGCAGGTATAGCAAAGACTGACAAAGGGAGGAGCAGCAGGCGTTGCGCTGCCTTGCAGTTTCGCCACAGCCGACCCCAACTGAGGCCAGCCTCCGGCAGGTACGCGGCCGGCATGGGTCCGTCCGGTGTAGCACTGGATCGCGTCATGTCCGGACTGTGCATCACTAAGGGACCGGATGATGGCGAACTTGTCCATCATACCGGCCATCATTGGAAACAGTTCGCAGATTTCGATCCCCGGAACATTCGTCGGGATAGGCCGCATCGGTCCGGCGACTTCGGCCGGCGCGTCCGGCTTCAGATCGAACATGTCCTGATGCGGCGGGCCGCCAACCAGGTAGATCAGAATCACCGACTTTTGGGAATCGCGAATCCCCGCCGCGGCTTCGAGCGAAAACAATTGCGGCAGCGTTAGTCCCGCAGCGCCCAGGCCACCAATTTTCAAAAAGTTCCGGCGTGACAGTCCATCACACGCTTGCAGTTTCTTGTCGAGTGGGTCGAGGATCGTGAGCATGGCGACGTCTCAACGTAGCAAGAGATGAATCGTAACTTTGGCAAACATACGGCAACCACGACCGCTCGCCAAGCGCCCTTACAGACTAATCGAGTGCACGCCATTGCAACAATCTCTTTTTCGCAATGACCAGGACATTGTCTTTCGGTAAATGAGTCCACGACGCCGCCCCAGCACACCTGCCAGTGACCCAAGTTGGCGTGTTTCATCCGGCTGCCACACGCTGCGTCCACCCAGCCGCTGCATGGCGTCAACAACGAATTCCCGCTACCTTTTCGCGACGAGATTTAACGCAGCAACGGTCATGGTCAACACGCCCGTCTTGATTGTCGGTTCGGGAATGGGGAAATACTTATCGGTGTGTGTGTCTTGGCGAGTGGTGGACCGCCCTGCTCGGCCGCGGCGACCTGGTGCGGCGGCGCCGAACCGACGAAATAATAGAACCCGTCGTTTCGGCGATCGGCAGCGCGTCCATATCCGCGCGGATCATGATCACAGGTCCATCGCCGTTCGTCAGTACGGCGACCACACCATGACCGTCCACCGATTCTGTCACCGTAAAACCGGCATGGCGCAATTCCAGGGCGAGCCGGGCGGCCGTTTGCTGCTCTTGGAGCGACAACTCGGGATGGGCGTGCAAATGCTTATAGAGCGCATCCAGTGACTGGTACTCCTCATTCAAGCATTGCTTGACTTTGTCGACTGCCGGGAGCGATAAGACTCTCGTGGGCGACTCGGCTGCAGCCGTAGAGTAGCCGACGGCAGCAAGCAGGACGATCAGTGACAGCAAAACCAGTCTCATGTCAGCGGTCCTTTCCTATCGCGGGGATTGACATTGATGCGGCCCAGGCACCACCCATGGAGAGCGCCAGCGAAACGGGTGCCCGTGGCGCTGCATCCGTACTTGGGAACCCAGGCGGCGCGGCCGTGGGATATATTATATGGCCGTCGCACACGAACACGATCGCGGACCGCGTCACATGATCAGGCATCGCAGCGGACAAGCGAAGGAATACGATGATATCGAGGAATTCATTGAAAATGACATTTGGTGCTGATGCAGCGAATGCCCGGCGAACAGCCAAGACCCACAGACTAACGACGAACTTCGTGTGTGTGATGCTAACGACCTGAATGTTTGATCGCGGCGACGATTGACTTGCGAGGGTAGGTTGATGCGATTCTCGCTCTCGATCGGGACAACATGGCGTCCATCGTGTACTCTGCTGGACTTGACTTCCCCGAATAGAAACACGTAAGCAACCCGTTCGATCCATCGAATGTCCTGATCGCCCTGACCGATGCCG
>CALBSZ010000335.1 GCA_937967665.1 uncultured Planctomycetaceae bacterium | reverse complement strand
CCACCTCGGACTCGCGTCCGAGGCTTTCGGATGCCACCGCTCCGCGGTTGAATTGCGTTGGCAGAGGTACCTGACGCGGGACCCGGTCGCAACGCGACGACAGAGACTGAAAATGGGGGCATTCTACTTACCGATGTCGAAAAACAGAATGTCCCCTGGTCACTCGGTGCGTGTTTTGTTCGCGGTGGCGTTACCGGATGATGCGATCCACTTCCCTCTCATCCGTGTTCATCGGTGTTCATCCGTGGCCCATCAACAGGCGATCGCTGGCCCTCTGTCGTCCGTGTAAAGGAACGCCCGCTACTTTCGCCGGAAGCCTTTCAGCGGATCAAAATTCTCGGCGGGGATTGCCGACGGTCGCTGCATCGGCTGACCAAACTGCGTCGGCTGATGATAGTACTGGCGCGTGGTTTGGCCCGTGGCGAAGTTAAAGGTGTCGACTTGCGGGATGTGCGAAAAGAAAGGTGCCGCGTTGATGCGCACGTATCGCCGGTCGGGCGATACAACAGCGCCTACACCCAGGCTGGTCCCCTCCGGAAGCCAGGTAATCACGGGGCGATATCCGACCACCCGATTGCCGCCAAACGGATGGAAGCCAAAACCAGCGAACCGCTGCTGTGCCTGGAACTGCTGCGCAAGCTGCTGAGCAAACAAATGATTTGCCAGCGCGTCAATCTGGGCCGCGTTCATCGCACCCAACTGCCGCATCGCCTGTTGGCGTTGCGCGTCGTTCGCCACGTGATGCCGGATGGCCTGCTCCAGCCACTCCCGCTTCTGTTCGGTCGTTCCCAACACACCTCGATTCCGGTCGAAACGCAACGGTGTTTTGGCCAGGACCGGCGTTGCCAGCAGGCTGAATCCCAACAAAATGACAAATATTCGAGTCCCCATTGCTCTCTCTCCCGTATTCACCGCGCCTTCGAAGCCCCGGTCGAGTCTCGTTCGCCAAGCGAAGGTCGGCGGTGTTCGCCTTCGCGGTGCGTACCCCAGAAACCGTGATCTTCAAATAGGGTGCAAATCACGCACCGAAATCACGTGGCGACGAATTAACCTGAATATAGCCGAATTCCCGGTTGGAATTCAACGGAATCCGGTGGGAACTTCGTCATCAGCATGACGACATGGCGTCTCAAAGCGGACACACTTCCCGCGCCGTCAAGATGCACCCGTTCCGTGGTGTTTTAGAAAAAACCGATTGGAAGTCACGGCAATCTTTGTTAACTTTGTGTAAAATAGACAGTTTTACGGCCCGGCTACAAATATGTCATGGCAGAACGTGACCGCATAACCACGCCGATGATGCATCGGTGGCGTCGCTTCCGCTATAGCGTCCTCCCCGCGATAGCGTTTACGGGGCTTGCTGCGCTGACGCTGTTTCTTTGGGACTATCGAGGGCAGGTGGCGAACGCCGTGGGGGAAGTGGAAGCGGTTCGCCTGGATGTCTCGACCGCCATCGACGGCACGCTCGTACCGCTGGTCGAAGGCCCTCATCAATGGACGCTGTTTGACAGCATCACCAAGGGCCAGGTTCTCGCCCGCTTGGATCCGGAGCCGGCGAATCAGGAATTAGAGACGCTGCGCCGCGAACTGGTGCAAATCGAGAAGGAACTCGGAGCCGCCGAGGAGCAATACGCCTTCTCCAAAGTGGGAATAAAGCAGGAGCATTTCTGGGACAAGGTGCGGGCTTACTGGCAGTACGAGCGCCGCGAATTGCTGATTGCCAACATGAAGGTGGATATCGAAGCGGCGCGCATCGAACTGCTGCGCTACAAAGCGCGGGTAGGCTACTTGAAACCGCTGGTCGGCAGCGGTGCAATTGCCGAAGCGCAGCTTGTCGAAGAGCAGCTACTTGCCCGCGAAACGGAACGGCGAATTGAAGAACTGGAAGCGACGCTGCGTCAGACCGTCATCCAGCAGGATCGGGCCGCCCAGGTCGTGCAGAGGTATCCGGATCCCGAGTTCCCGGACCTGCTCAAAATTACGGCGCCCATCGTTGCCAAACTGGATGTCCAGGAATCGCGCATTCAGGAATTGCGCATTCGCATTCGTGGTCTGGAAGTCAGGTCCCCGATCGAAGGGACCATCGCCGCCGTCTACACCTGGCCGAATCAGAATGTGACCGCGGGCGAACCGATTCTGACGGTCGCGGCCGACCACGGTCGCTATATCGTCAGCTACGTGCGGCAAGATCAGGGCATTCGCCCCGAACTGAACACCGCCGTACAGGTACGCCTGCGCATTCCGGGCGCCGAGGCGGTGGCTGCCAAGGTCGAGCGCGTGGGGCCGCAATTCGAAGCGATCCCGTTGTCGCATCTGCGCGAGCCCAACACGCCCGAGTGGGGACTGCCGGTGAGGATCTCACTGCCCAAGGGGCTCGACGTTCGCCCGGGTGAGATGGTCGACATCACGTTCACGTCGTCCAACTCGTAGCCATGCTCCCTCCGCGCGGGCACTCGTCCGCCACCTGGCTTTCGTCCTGGACCATCTCCCGGAGGCCGCTTGCCACATTGGATTCCGCCCGTATGATGAATGCATGGAAACCAACGGATACTTAACCTGACAGCCCCAGGTTCCGTCGTCATATAAGCTCGAAGCGCAAGCGAGTGGGGCACGTACGTCCGGACACACTTGCTTGCGCTGCGTGCTTGTATGTTTGCGGATTGCCTCAAAGTTGGCGCTGTCCAATTAACCTGGGAGCTTAATCGATGAAGTCAGTTTGTGTTGCGATGACCGCGGGTGCGTTGGCTGTGTTTTGTTGTGGCGGTTGCCGGATCGAGACCAGCTCCAGCACAGGTTCCTCCAATCCGCCAACACCGGCGGCGTCGAGCGAAGATGGCCACCATCATCATCACCACGAGGAAGGACCGCATGGCGGTCACTTGGTGGAACTGGGCGA
>CALBSZ010000334.1 GCA_937967665.1 uncultured Planctomycetaceae bacterium | reverse complement strand
AGACCGGAACAATATTTGGGTGATCCAGTTCCGCGGCCGCCTGCGCCTCGATCTCGAAACGCCTCTTATCCTCTTTAGAGGCAAGCTCGCCAGAGAGGATCATTTTCACTGCAACGATTCGTCCAAGCGAGACCTGTCTGGCTTTGTACACAAGGCCCATCCCGCCTCGCGCAATCTCTTCCAGTAATTCGTAGTCGCCAAAATAGCGAACTCGGGTTCCGATCAGATTCCTGGGGTGGTCGGTCTCCGCAGAAGTTGCCTCATCGACCAGTGGCGCGTCCGAATCGCGCAGGAGCGAAACGACCCGATCGTCATTCGGCAAGCCCTGAAGGCACTCGCAGCAGGCTTCACATTCGGCAATGTGCTGCTCAACGCGTTCGTGCGCGGCGTCATCCAGCTTGCCGAGTCCAAAAGCGGCAAGCTCCTCCTTGTCGGGATGCAAACGGTCGTCACTAGTCATTCCACTGAACCAATCGTTGTCGCCGCGAAGTCCACGACCTGTAGTGCATCGACGGATGGATCCTTTCACGCCAACGCAGAAAAAGACGAAGTTTCTAGTCCAAGTCCTCCAACAGACCCTGACCTTCTCGGCGCAATTCCTTCAAGACGCGAGACTTCGCGATCAGGACCGCGTTGACACTCATGTCCAGTTCTTCCGCAGCTTCCGCGGCGCTCAATCCATCCATGACTTGGCGGCGAAACGCGAAACACGTCTTCTCGCTGAAACGAGGTTCGATCATCGCCCAGAGACGAGCGAGCACCATTTGATCGTGTTCTCGGTCCCACACCGCGGATACTGCGGACGCAGGATCTTCCAACTGCTGAAGGTGCAGCTGGTAATCCGAACCCCCACCTGCAACCGGTCGGTAGTTGCGGCTGCGCCAGAAATTGCGAAGGCGATTGATGAGAATCGTCTTCAGCCAACTCCGAAACGCGCCGCGACGCCCATTGTGCTCAAACGATTTCACATCGCGGGCGACGACCGACAATACGTCCTGAATCAAATCGTCGGCGTCACTCGCTTGCAGCTCGTATTGCTGCAGCCATCGCTGCAATAGAGGTGTGTAAATAGCCGCGAGGCGGTCCCATGAGTCCTGTTCGGAACTTGATTGAACGCGTTGAAGTAAGCTGCGAGAAGTAAGGTCCATGCATGCATTATCGCTGAATGACACATCAACTCCAAGTTGGAGCAGAATCCCCTCCGGTGTGTGCGGTTTTGCCGACTACGCTCCCTGGACACCAGCTTGAACGTGAAGCAATTCATCAAGCAGTGAATCAACGATCGTGTTCGTCGCAAACTGCTCGGCGGCGCGCAAGCGCACCTCGGCGCAATCAAAGTGTTGACTATTGCGTGTCCTTTATCTTCGATTGCGTGTCCTTTATCTTTTATCCTTCTATCTTTGTCTTCGCTTTATCTTCGACTTATCTCTTCCTCTTCTCTATCTCTTTTCTTCCTCAACACTTGCGTCAAAAGCGGCAGTGCCGTTCGTGCCTGTCACTTTTGTTGGTCTTTCAGGTCATGATCTCCTGGGCGACGTGGCCGGCGACATCCGTTAAGCGGAAGTCGCGACCGGCATAGCGGAACGTCAGGCGCTCGTGGTTCAGGCCCAGCAGATATAGTATGGTGGCGTGCAGGTCGTGCACGTGCATTTTGTTTTCGGCAGCGTAGTAGCCGTAATCGTCCGTGGCCCCGTAGGCCAATCCGCCCTTGACGCCGCCACCCGCCATCCACATCGTGAAGCCGTGCGGATTGTGGTCCCGGCCGTTGCTGCCCTGGGCGGTCGGCGTGCGGCCGAATTCGCCACCCCAGACGACAAGCGTATCGCGCAGCAGGCCGCGGTGCTTTAAGTCCTGCAAGAGTCCCGCAATCGGCTTGTCCACCTCGGCCGCATTCTTGGTATGACCCTGGTACAAATTGGAGTGCTGGTCCCATTGCACTTCGCTGTCACTGTGCGTGACTTGCACGAAACGCACGTCCCGCTCCAGAAATCGCCGGGCCATCAGGCACTGACGCCCGAAATCCTCGGTGACCGGATCATCGATGCCGTACAACTTCCAGGTCGCCGCCGTTTCCGCCGACAAGTCCTGGGCTTCGGGCATGGCTGATTGCATGCGAAACGCCAGTTCGAACGAATTCAACCGCCCTTCCAGTGCCTGATCGCGTCCCGTTGCTTCCAGGTGATCGCGATTCATGGCGGCGATCAAGTCGAGTTGCCGGCGCTGCAGGGCCGCGTCGATGCGGTCATTTCGAATGTGCTTGACCCGCGCCGCCGCCGAAGCCTGGCTGGCGTTCCCGATGGGCGTTCCCTGGCAGTATGCAGGCAGAAACGCGGCGCCCCAGTTGTTGACGCCGCCGTGGGCTAACGTGGGACAAATCGTCACGAACGCCGGCAGATTCTGGTTCTCCGTTCCCAGCCCGTAGGTCACCCAGGAGCCCAGGCTGGGACGCACAAACTGGTCTGAACCGGTATGCAACTTGAGCAACGCTCCCCCGTGAGCCGGGTTTGTGCCGTGGACCGAACGCAGCATGCAGATGTCATCCACGTGCTCCGCGATCTTGGGGAACAGGCTGCTCACCGGCAACCCGCTCTCGCCATACTGCTTGAATTTCCACGGTGAACGCAGCAAGTTGCCTTGCTTGGCAAACGTGACGCGGGGCAGCGCGAAGGGCAAGGGCTTACCATGATCGCGATCCAGCAAAGGCTTGGGATCAAACGTGTCAACGTGCGACGGTCCCCCCTTCATGAACAAGAATAAAATCCGCTTGGCACGAGCCGCGTGGTGCGGCGGCTTGGGAGCCAGTTCCCCGTTGCTCGCCAGCGCCGGTTCTTCGCCCAGCGACGCTTCCGCCAACAACGTGCTGAAAGCGAGTTGCCCGAATCCCACCGCGGTGGTTTTCAGCATCTGGCGGCGTGCTGACAGTTGCGGGTCGGACGACATCATCACCTCACATAAATGAACTCGTTGCTGGCGAACAGGCACTGGCAGAAGAGCGACCATGCCTGCTGCCGGTCCGCATCCGACTTCTCCGTCGGTGGGAACTCCACGAATCCCCGGGCTCGTTCCAACTCTTCACTCGTCGGCAACCGGCCGAGCGTATATTGGTAGGCCAGGCCGATCCGCTCTTCGTCCGCGGTTGGTTCCTGGAGCAGGCGTTGCGCCAGGTGGTCCGCCGAATCCATGACCAGCGGCGAGTTCATCAGCAGCAAGGCCTGCGGGGCCACCACCGTTGACTGGCGACTCCCGGTCGGCATGGTGGGGTCCGGGAAATCGAACTGCTCGAAGAAAGTGTACAAATGATTGCGAATCACCGGCAAATAAATGGCCCGGCGGAGACTGTCGTAGCGGGTGTGATCGACCGAGGTGTGATTGAACACGAACTGCCGGTTCCGCAAGGGCACGGTCTTGCCGCCCAGCGCGCGGTCCAGCCGCCCCGAGGCGGCCAGAATGGCATCCCGAATTTGCTCGGCTTCCAGCCGTTTCAGGCGGAACTTCCACAGCAGCCGGTTGCCCGGATCCAGGTTCTCCGCCACCGTCGCCTGCGGGTGGGCGGCCGCCATCTGATAGGTACTGGAATTCATCAGCAGACGATGGAGGTTCTTCGTCGACCAGCCCGATTTCATGAACTGTTTCGCCAGCCAATCGAGAAGTTGCGGGTGAGACGGTCGATCACCGAGTTGGCCGAAGTTCTCGGTCGATGCGACGATTCCCCGGCCAAAGTGCCAGCACCAGACACGATTGACAAACACCCGCGCCGTCAGCGGATGCTGGGAACTGGCCAGCCAGCGGGCGAATTCCAGGCGTCCGCTGTGGTCCGCGGGAAAGGTCGTCGCTTCGTCCGGCGCTCGCATTACTTCGGGAAACGCGCGGCCAACAGGATCTCCGAGATTGCGATGGCTGCCTCGAATATGGATCGGCAGGCTCGCCAGCACAGTACCATCGGCCACGCCCATGGCTGCCGTGGCGTCGGGCGCGCGGCTTTCCGCGATACGCGCCTCGTCCATCAACCGGTAGTATTCGGCCAGCGTTTCCGCGTCGAACGCGAATTCGGGCTTGGGCGGAATCGCCAGGAAGCCGGACTGATCGAACAACGCTGCCCGGGCAGGTTCCAGCCGCGGGTCATCGAGTTGACTGACTTTCGCATCCTTCCGGCGCGCTTCGGCAAACGCCTCTTGTGCCGCGGAGAACAACGGCCGGTAATGCGCTTCGATGCCCTCCACGTCCGCGCTGGCCGCCAGGCGGTGCCAGTCCGCGAAGAACGGATCATCCCGGTGGTAGGCCAGGTGCCGGCGGCAATGGTGTAGAACGCGCGGATGCAATCCCAGCGGTTCGGCGACGGCAGCGACTGTCGTCAGCGGGGCGTCCAGGTCGAATTGCGCCGCGGCCATCAAGTACTCCGTCGCCTTGTCGCGGGCCTGTTTGCGCAACTGAACGGTCATCCGGCTCTTGAAACTCGACGCCGCGCTCTGCTTCTTGGCAATTTCCGCGTCGACTGCCTGCAGGCGTTCCTGCTCCTCGGCCGTCGCAAACGAGTGTTCGTGCCAGTGCTTGATCACGCCGGTTTGCGAATCGGCGAACGTCTTGGTGCTCTTGAAGATTGCCGCCAGCGCGTAATAGTCCTGTTGTTTGAGCGGATCGAATTTATGGTCGTGGCAACGAACGCACCCCAGGGTCATCGCCATGAACGTCTTGCCGATACAGTCCAGCTGTTCGTCAATCGTATCCATCAACAGTTTTTCTTTATCCGGTTCGGCCAGCACCTTGGCTCCCAGAACGAGAAACCCGGTTGCCGTTTTCGTTTCCTGGTTTGCAGCGGGCAGCAAGTCGCCCGCCAACTGTTCCACCACGAAGCGGTTGTAGGGCTTGTCGCCGTTGAATGCGGCCACCACGTAATCGCGGTACCGCCAGGCGTTGCCGAAGGCCAGGTTCTCGTCCAACCCGTTGGAGTCGGCATAGCGGGCGACGTCCAGCCAATGCCGCCCCCAGCGAATTCCGTAGTGCGGAGATTCCAGCAACCGATCCACCAGGCGGGCGAACGCATCCGGTGACCGGTCGCCCACGAACGCCTTGATCTCACCCGGGGTCGGGGGCAAGCCGGTCAGGTCGAACGTGACGCGGCGGATCAACGTCCGGCGATCCGCGGGAGGAGCCGGTTTCAGTCCTTGCTGTTCCAGACGATGCAACACAAACGCGTCGATGGGGGATTGCACCCACGCCCCGTCTTTGACGGGCGGCAGTTGCGGGCGAGCG
>CALBSZ010000333.1 GCA_937967665.1 uncultured Planctomycetaceae bacterium | reverse complement strand
CTAAACTTACCTTGGGCCTGGCAAGGAGTTGGCGCCACCCTGGCCCGAGTGACATGAACTAGTGGAGCTCTCTTTGATGACACAATTGGAAACACCACCGGCGACAGGTTTGGGGTTGCTGGAAGCGATCCTGTCGGAAGATACGTTTCGTCCCAGTGAACCAAAGTCCATCAAGGAAACCGGCTTGACCGGGGCGTTGATCGAGACCATCGTGCTGAAATTCCTGATGCAGGTTGGCGCGTGCGCCGGGCGCGGCATCGCGGACAAGGTATGTCTACCATTCGGGTTGATCGAGGAACTGCTGCATTCGCTGCGCTCGCGGCAAATGGTCGTTCACAAAGGACACGCTCCGCTGAACGACTACGTTTACACGCTAACGGAGCAAGGCCGCAGCCGCGCGAAGGCCTACATGGACGCCTGCGCCTATGTGGGCCCGGCGCCCGTTCCTCTGGAAGATTATATCCTCTCGGTGGAAGCGCAAACGATTCGCGCCGAGTCCACCAAGCGAGCCGACCTGGAAAAGGCTTTTGAGGGCATCTGTGTCGAACCGGACATGTTCGACAGCCTGGGACCCGCCATCAATTCCGGCGCCGGACTCTTCCTCTACGGTGCCCCGGGAAACGGCAAAACAACGCTGGCCAGCCGCATCACGCGCTGTTTCGGGCAAGACATCTGGATTCCCTATGCACTGGTGGAAGACGGCCAGTTCATCAACCTGTACGACGCCGCGGTCCATGAAGCCGTACGTGAAGAAGGCTCCAGTATCATGAAGTCGTCCGACTACGATCGGCGTTGGGTCAAGATCACCCGGCCGACCGTGGTGGTGGGCGGCGAACTTACCATGGACAACCTCGAAATCAGCCATGACGCGCACAACAACATCTCCGAAGCATCGCTGCAACTGAAGAGCAACTGCGGGTGCCTGCTGATCGACGACTTTGGACGGCAGCGTGTGGACCCAACCCAGCTGCTGAATCGTTGGATCGTGCCCCTAGAGAACCGCCACGACTTCTTGACCATCGCGACGGGCAAGAAGATTCAAGTGCCTTTCGAACAGCTGATCATCTTTTCCACGAACCTGCAGCCCCAGGATCTGGCGGACGACGCGTTCCTGCGGCGGATTCCCTATAAGATCGAAGTGGGGGATCCCGATGAGGCGGAGTTTCACAAGCTGTTCCAAGTGTTCTCCAGGCAGTTCGGCTGCGAGTATCGCAAGGAAGTGATTGATCACCTGATTCAGAACCACTATCGACCAGCCAACCGGCCGTTTCGCCGCTGCCAACCGCGCGACCTGCTCACTCAGATTCGCAACTATTGTGTGTACAGCGACCTGCCGATGGAAATGCGTCACGAATACTTTGATCGCGTCGTGAAGAGTTACTTCACCGTGGTGTCCGGAGAATAATGCCTGTGGCTGCCGTACTTGCTACTAACGCGGAACCGATTTCCGGCTACAAGCTGGTCGAGCGCATTGGCGCGGGCGGCTATGGCGAAGTATGGAAAGCCGAAGCTCCGGGAGGATTGTATAAGGCCATCAAATTCGTCTACGGGCAATTGGACGAACAGCGCGCGACCGCGGAACTCGGAGCGCTCAAAAAAATGAAGTCGGTGCGGCATCCGTTCCTGTTGTCGCTCGAACGAATCGAGGTGGTCGACGGTCAATTGGTGATTGTCACGGAGTTGGGAGACGACAACGTTCAAGACCGGTTTCATAGCTTTCTTGACAGCGGCCATCCCGGGATTCCGCGCGACGAATTACTGGCCTACATGCGCGATACCGCCGATGCACTCGATCACCTGCGCGACAAGTACCATCTGCAGCACCTGGACATCAAGCCTGAAAACCTGCTGCTGGTGGCCGGGCATATCAAGGTCGCCGACTTCGGACTGGTGAAAGGCCTGGGTGGCAGCAATAACTCGCTGATGGGCGGACTGACGCCGCAATACGCCGCGCCCGAGATCTTTCATGGCAAGCCGAGCGAACATAGCGACCAGTACAGTCTGGCCGTGCTCTATAAGGAGCTGCTTACGGGCTCCCTGCCGTTTAGTGGCCAGTCGGCCGCCGAACTGACTCGCCAACACCTCACCGAAGAACCGGACTTGTCCTTCCTGCCGCACGGCGATTCCGAGGTGATCGCGCGGGCCATGTCGAAGCAACCAGAAAGGCGCTACGCCAGCTGTGGCGAGATGGTCAAGGCGCTGATGAGCGCCGGGCAAGCCAGTTCCATGGCGGTCGCCGCCTTCGAACAATCCGTCCATAGCCAGACGGATCCACAACACAACGCCGATGGCTCCGCATCGTCACAGGGAACGCGCCCGACCGTGGATCGCCGTCCGTCGAAAACGATTGTGTTGGAAGAGACCTCTTTGCCATCGGACATGGAAGCTCAAGAACAGCGCTCCATCCACTTGTCCGATTCGCCGGCAGGCACGATCACGCAACTGCCGCCGCTGCAACTGGACACGAACGAGTTCGACGCGTATCCCACACTGTTCCTGGGAGTCGGTGGTACCGCGGGCCGCGTCTTTCGCCACTTGCGACGCAGGATCAACGACCGGTTTGGCGACGGTACTAAGTTGCCCGCCGTTGGCATGCTGCTCCTGGATACGGACTCAACAGCGTTGATGCAGGCAACGCACGGCGACCCGCGAGAAGTGCTGCAGTCCCACGAAACGCTCGCGCTGCCACTCAAGAAGACTCAGGACTACGGCAATAGCTCGAAGGACTTTTTGAAGTGGTTGAATCGGCGCTGGTTGTACAACATTCCCAAGTCACGCAAGACCGAAGGTTTGCGACCGCTGGGACGCCTGGCCTTGATGGATCATGGTCTGCAAACGTTCCAGCGGATTCGCCAGGCGCTGTTGAACACGTTGGCCGACGAGGCGGTTGAG
This sequence comes from uncultured Planctomycetaceae bacterium, assembly GCA_937967665.1. GTDB lineage: Bacteria > Planctomycetota > Planctomycetia > Pirellulales > Pirellulaceae > CALBSZ01. Next base: position 2,105 of record CALBSZ010000333.1, on the reverse strand, counting down.
GCGACCAGCTCATTCACCAATCTGCCCTTCACGGCCGACAGGGCGCGGATCTGCATCGTCGGCTCGATTTCAGGCGGCACCGCCAGCGGCATGCTGCTCGACGTGGCCTACGCCGTGCACTCCATTCTGGCAAAGTTGCAACTCACCACGGTGGACGTCAACGCCCTGCTGACACATTCGACCGGTCGCAAATCCGGTTCACGGGAACTGGCCATCGTGAACGCGTTTTCGTTCCTGAGTGAGTTGAATCACTTCAATCGGCCTGAATGCGTCTACCCTGGCGACAGCACCTGCGGGTTGCCTCCCGCCGCGCCGGGCAAAAAGCCCTTTTCCAATGTGTACCTTTCGCACCTCGGAGACAACCTGAGCGAAGACGATTTGGATTGGGAAACGCAGCAAGTCGCCGAGTATGCCTACTTGAACGCTTTCACTCCTGCCGGAGCGTTCCTGGACGCGAGTCGCCAGCGCGGCATCAAACCCGGCAGCCAGCAACAATTGCGGGCGTTTGGCCTCCGCCGCATCAGCTGCACGAATGATCAACTGGTCGACGCCGCGGTCGATCGACTCTGTTCCCATGTCATCTACGGCTGGATGGGCATGCAAGTGTCCGCGGAGCAGTCGAAACTAAAACGTAAGGACGAACCCCGAGAAGCCAGCTTGAACAAGCGACTGCTGGATCGCCGCGTGACGGAGCAAGTAGTGCGGTTTCAACTCAACAGTGAGAATCTGACGAAAGTCGTGGAACGGCAGATTACCACCGAGATTGGCGGAGACGTTGACTCGCTCTTCGCGGAACTGGTGGCTGAGTTCCAGACGAGTCACATCGGCCGCGACGATCCCGCTTCCCGCGGGCGCCTGCTGGTTGAAGCCATTCACAACGTGTTCAACATGAACGAGATGGGGCGGCTGAAGGAATCCGACTATCCGGCCGTCTATGACCGGTCACTGGAAGCGCGTCTGAAACGCGTGGCAGCGCAAGTCACCGGCGAGATTCGCCGTTGGCTGCTCCGTCAAATTGACGATCCACTGGCCCGCATTCACGGTACCGAGTACCTGATTGAAAAGTTACAGGAACAATTCGACACCCTGGAAAGCGAGGCAAAAGAGACCATCCATTGCATCGCCGAAGAGCTGGAGGCGTTCCTGTTCAAGGTGCGCGAAACCGACGAACCTGCGCCGGTAGCAAAGAAGTCCGCGAAAAGTCCCACCGACCGTCTCGCCGCTGCCTCGTCGCGCGACACGTTGCACATGTATTTCCGGCTGGCCGTCAAACGCTTGACGGCGCAAGGAGTCCTGAGGCTCGTCGGTTGCCTCTCCGCGGCAAACTCCGTGGTACTCGAACAACAGATGGAGCTGCGGCGAGCGCTAAAGCAGATGCTTCGCCTGTTTGAACACGATAGTGGTCCGGAACCCAAGACGTGTGCGGACGAACAGGACTCGGGCGATCTGTTCGACAATTTGTGGAAACTTGCCGACGTCTCGCTCCGTAACCGTCAGGCCGAACTGTGTTTGCTCGTGGACCAAAGTGTCCAAGAGGGATTCATTCAAAAGAACGGCGGCCTGTTTCAGACCATTGCGCAACGCGGTGAACTGCGGGATGCGTTGGTCGACGTGATGAAAGAGGTGTCGCGGCGCGCCGTCATCGATGCGGTACAGAACGTAGATGTCGTGCAAAGCATGCTCAATGCCTGCAACGAGCCGCAAGAAGTTGGTGACCTGCTGATGCAAAGTTTCGAAGACACGACGCCTCCCCTGCTGGCCTCGGGCGGAGGACAGAGAAAACTGCTGGTCGTTCCTTGCGGTTCCAAACGTGGTGACGACATGACCCGACTTTGCGCCGATATCGATCCAAGCGTGTCCGTCGTAGTGAACTCAGAGAGGGATCTGATCATTTGCACCGAGGCGGAAAACATCAGTATCAAGCATGTCGCGGTGGCGCTGATCGACAACCGTCAAGATTATGCCGACTTTGCCGGTCGCATTCATGCTCGCACCGATGTGAACTGGACGCCCTTGATGGACGCGTAACCCAACCAGTCACGACAATACCGGGTCCGCGAAAGGGGGACAGGCACCATCGATCCACCGGGTTTTCCGGGACGAAC
>CALBSZ010000332.1 GCA_937967665.1 uncultured Planctomycetaceae bacterium | reverse complement strand
TGGGCAAGGACAATGTCATTGGACTCGCTCGAACGCCCAGCAAGGCGGCATCGTTCGGCGTCGGAATTCGGCCGGGCGACTATGAATCGCGACTCGGTTTAGGCAAGTCACTGCAAGGAGTTGACGCCCTCTTGCTGGTGTCTGGAATGGACGCGCCCGACAAACGGATTGCGCAGCATCGCAACGTCATCGAAGCAGCCGAGCAGGCTGGCGTGAGCAAGATCGTCTATACCAGTATTCAAGGTGCCCAAGAGAACACCGCCTTCTCGCCCATTGTGCAAAGCAATCGGCAAACGGAAGAAGACGTTCGCAACAGCGGGCTCCAATGGGTGATTGGTCGCAACGGCATCTACATCGAGCCCGATGTCGAGTACATGGAGACGTACAAACAACGTGGCGAGATCGAGAACTGTGCCGGCGATGGCAAGTGCGGCTACACGACACGTCCAGAACTGGCTTACGCGTACGCGCGAATGCTGACAGAATCTAAACACAACGGTCAAATCTACAACCTGCACGGCGAACCGATCACTCAGCAGCAATTGGCCAACTATCTGAACGAAGCCTTCGGCACTAATCTGAAGTATCGAGCAATGTCCGTAACCGAGTATCGCAAGGAACGAATCGCGGAACTTGGCGAGTTCATCGGCAATGTGATCGCCGGGATCTATGAAGGCATCCGCAACGGTGCAGCGGACAACGAAAGCCACTTTGCAGTTGCGGCCGGTCGCGATCACCAGAGTTGGCAAGAGTACTTCGGAGACTTGGCCTTCCAAGACAAAGACGATCAGCACCGCTGGAAAGAACGAAATGACATCCAATAGGTATAAATCCAAACTGTTTTGCTCACTGGCACTTGTTTCTTTACTGCTGGGGGGCAAGTTAAGTGCACAACCTCGACAGCCGAAAAGAATTACAACAATCGCATCGATCGGTGATGCAGTGATGAAACAGATCGATCTGGCTTTGCCCGACGAGCTTTGTCAAGGTTACCTGTTCTGGCACCAGGCGGATGAACTCGCCACCGATGTCGTTAATTACGCAATGCTTCTCGATGCTGAGGGAAAGGTAGCTCATCGCTGGGATACCGATCTAACTGGAGGGGGACATACCTCGTACCTGCTGAAATCCGGTGGTCTGCTGCGTACCGGCATCAGGGATAGAAGATATGTTGTGGGGCAGCCAGTGGCCGCCACCGACACGCTTCAGATCACAGACAAAACTGGAAAAGCGATCTGGGAGCTGAAGGCCAAGAATATCGATATCAACGGGAACAAGATCACCTTTCACCACGATATGTTTCCCATGCCCAACGGCAATATCCTGGTTTTAATCTACGAAGAAATCAGCCCGAGAGAAGCGGTAGCGGCCGGTTGGGCTGCCGGCAAAGGGAAAACGGTTTGGTCTGATGGAGTGTTGGAGATCAAACCCAACCTTGAAAAGGATTCCTATGAAATCGTCTGGTATTGGCGCTTTATTGACCACATTATTCAGGATCAGGATGCCAAAGCGGCCAACTACGGTGTAATCGCCGATCATCCGGAAAAGATCGATGGCCACTTCCCTAAAGGCTATGCGCCAATGAACGCTGTGCGGCAACATTTGAATTCGCTCGACTATCACGCGGGCATGGATCAGATCGTTGTTAGCTCCTTTATCTATAACGAAATCTGGGTGATCGACCACAGCACGACCATCGAACAAGCCGCAGGCTCCACAGGCGGTCGAAGGGGCATGGGGGGTGCTCTTCTGTTCCGATACGGCAATCCTGCTGCCTACGCGAGGGGCACGGAGAAAGACCGGCTCTTCCAAAATCAACACGACGCCAACTGGGTTGACGAAGGACTTCCTGGAGCCGGCAATATCTTGGTATTCAATAACAATACAGGCATGGGCGGCATAGCCAGAGTCGGCACTGGTGGAGCGGCAGCCGCTGTTACCCAGGAACAGTTAAAGGGTATTAGCAACGTCCATGAGATTAGTCCCACTGTTGATGATGATCGACGTTACGTCCTAGGCAAATCTGGAACCTTTAAAGCCAAGCAAATCTGGTTCTGGAAAAACGATGACTTTTTCGCTCCCTTTCAAGGCGGAGCTCGCCGCTTGCCCAATGGGAGCACACTTCTAACCGATACTGTGGGAAGAAGGGTCTGGGAAGTTGCGCCTGATGGGGATGTCGTCGTTCGCTACAAAGGTCCTGCTCCTACTTTTAAGGCGTTCAAGTACTCCGCCGAGCAAGTAGCGGATTGGCTTGAGTAAGCCGACCCTATTCGTTCTCAAGTAACAAGACCTGCTGGTACTTCCGACATAGTCGAGGAACATTCCATGACAAAAATCGCCGTGACCGCAGCCAGCGGCAAGCTCGTCTCCGCAATCGTGAATGCGACTGTCGAGCTCGTCGGCAAGGAAAATGTTGTTGGGCTTGCCCGAACTCCAAGCAAGGCGGCATCGCTTGGCGTGGAAATCCGGCCCGGCGATTGCGAGTCGCCGGCCGATCTCGAAAAGTCACTCGACGCAGTCGATACAGTTCTGCTGGTTTCGGGTATCCAAGACCCACCAACACATTGTCATCGCTTTCGCGCCAGACACGTTGAACGTGAACTATTTGTACCTTTTGGAAAGGAACTCGACATGAGACTTGAACCCACCAAAGACGAAGGGCAGTTGCTGCCACCGTTGGCCGGAATGCTGATTTGCGTGCTGGACACGCCCGAACGAGTCGATAACGTAGTCGGCGAACTTGCGAGTGCCGGCTTCCGTGATGACGAATTGATTCTGCTGCACGGCAAGGACGGCATCGAACTTGTCCAACGTGTCGATACCGAAAAGTCGTATTTCAGCGATGCGCCAAAGCAACTCTTCTGCCGGGACACTTCTGTTCTGTCCCAGGGAAAGTATGTTCTCGGAATACCGGTTGGTGGAGGGGATCGCGCTCGCGAAGTCGCCGACCTGGTGCGTCCGCACGGCGCTCACGGCTTCATGCACTTCGGCACGTTTGTAGATACCCGCTTCGAATAAATCGCGGCACTGTGACTTTTGTGGGCGGGTAAAACGCCGGACTCTCCGCGACTATTAATGCGAATTAACTGCACAACGTAGAACCACAAACGAAAACAGGAGCAAGACGATTCTCGATGGATTTATGCGTGTAGGGTAAGAAGACAGCGGCAACCGCCGACTCGTCAGGAAAGGGAAACGAATCATGACGTTCAACGCCCTACTCGTCGAAACACCCGGCGAAGCCTTCAGTCTCTGCAGCCGTGCAAAGCCTCTGCTTGCAGCCGAACAATGGACAAACAACTGACGTCTGCAACTGAAACAACTGCTTCAACATCAGGAATACCAAGATGGAAAATGATTCGAAAGTCGCCGTCATCACGGCTGGCGGCAGCGGTATGGGAGCGGAAGCGGCAAGAAAGCTGTCCGCCGATGGATTCAACGTCGCCATCCTGTCCTCGTCCGGCAAGGGCGAGGCGTTAGGGAAAGAACTCGGTGGTATCGGCGTTACCGGATCGAACCAGTCGAACGAGGACGTGAAGCGATTGGTCGACCAGTCCATACAACGATGGGGCCGCATCGACGTCCTGGTGAACAGTGCCGGTCATGGGCCACGTGCTCCGGTCCTCGAATTGACAGACGATGACTGGCATCAAGGGTTGGAGGTCTACTTTCTCAATGTCGTACGACCAACTCGGCTCGTGACCCCGATCATGCAGGAGCAACATGGCGGTGTCATCATCAACATCTCCACATTTGCGGCGTTCGAGCCGGATCCGGTCTTTCCGACATCGGGCGTTTTCCGTGCCGGTCTCGCAGCGTTTACGAAACTGTTTTCCGACAAGTACGCCGCCGACAACATCCGCATGAACAACGTGCTACCCGGCTTCATCGACAGCCTGCCAGAGAAGGAAGAGTTCCGCGAACGCATCCCGATGCAGCGCTACGGGAAGACTCAGGAGATCGCCGACGTCATCGCGTTTTTGGCTTCTGACGGAGGCGGCTACATCACCGGGCAGAACATCCGCGTTGACGGCGGGATTACGCGATCTGTCTGAGTGAGAGTGTACAACAATGAAGATCCGACACATTGAAGAACCCGATTGGCCTGCAGCTGGGCGATGTCGCCGGCGTTTCGACGCAGGTGGCTGAGGTATTGAAAGGCAATATCAACGGCCGCATCGTCGTCGATGTGAATAATTAGACCACAACAAAACAAGGAATTTCCCATGACCCGACTCACGCTTTCGCTGATCGTTTCACTGGTCGTCGCCACTACAACGATGGCTCAGGATGCGGACAACGCGACCGAGCGGTTGACCAGGCAAAGCGAGCAGTTCAAGGAACAGATCATCGAGGTGGCCGACAACGTTCACGTGGCCGTTGGCTACAGCGTGTCCAACGTTTCAATGATTGTTGGCGATGACGGAGTCGTCCTCGTTGATACCGGGATGATGGGCGAATCCGCCGAGAAAATCGCCACAGAGTTCCGCAAGATCACAGACAAGCCAGTCAAAGCCATCATCTACACGCACTCGCACGGAGACCACACTGGCGGAGCGCCCGTGTTTCTGGGTGCCGAGCGTCCGCAGATTTGGGCGCATGTGAACTTTGGCAGCGAAGCCCGACCATGGAAAGACGGCGGTCTGACCTACCAGAAAGTGCGAGGCGCGAGGCAAGCCGGATTCAAACTGCCGCCGGAGCAACGCATCAACAACGGCGTCGCGCCGGTTCGCTATCCCAAACGTGGCAGAGCAGTTTTCTCCGGGGGCAAAGCAACGAACCCGACGCACTTCCTTGAAGGCCAACGCAAAAAGATCAACGTTGCTGGTGTGGAACTCGAACTCGTTGCAGCGCCGGGTGAAACGCTCGATGAACTCTTCGTTTGGTATCCGGCAGGCAAAGTCCTGTTCGCCGGCGACAACTTCTACCGCTCGTTTCCTAACCTGTACGCCATTCGCGGCACTCCCAATCGCAACGTCCGACTGTGGGCGGAAA
>CALBSZ010000331.1 GCA_937967665.1 uncultured Planctomycetaceae bacterium | reverse complement strand
GCCGCCAGGCCGGTCGGGTCGATTTCAACACGCACGCCGACCGCCTGTAATCCGAAGAACGCGGTGGACGCCGCCATCGGCAGGTATCGCAGCTGATCTTCCAGACGTTCGCCCAAGTCTTCCAGGTCGCGATAAGATGCCGTGTCGCTGGTAATCGCGATGAGCTGCGCGAACGTCCCCATGATCTCGTCGTCCAAATCAGGCCCCAGAACACCTGCGGGCAACTCGACCTTGGCTTGTTCCAGCTTCTGGCGAACTCGCTGCCACACCGGCGAGGCGTCGGTAACGTCGTCGCTCAATTCGATTTGCAGCAGGCTAACCCCGGCCCGAGACACGCTGTAAACATGTTCGACTTCGTCCACCTCGGAAACACGCCGCTCCAGCACGTCCGTGACCAACGCTTCCATCCGTTCCGATGTGGCTCCCGGAAGTCGAGTTATCACATTGGCCAGTCGCCATGTAATCAGGGGTTCTTCCTGCCGGGGCAGCAACCACAGCGCAACACATCCCCAGACGATGACCGTGGCCAAAGCGAGTGCAATAAAGCGCGGATGCCGAATGGAAAAGGCAGATAAGTTTGTCATGGGCGGTAGGACCGCCGGCCAAAGACGAGCTGCCGCTCGCCTGCCATTGGTTCGCTCCCGTTGGTTCCTGGTTCAATTCGGATAAGACAACAAACTCACTTACTGTCGAATAAGCTCCTCAGTCACTTCTTCGTAGTCCACCTCATCACCTTCGACCACGCGGTGATGGCCATGCGTGATCAGCAAGTCTCCCTCGTGCAGACCATCCAGCACGTCTACTTGCTTCCCGGACAACGGTCCCAGTGTGACCGTGCGCGAAATTACCCGCTTGTTTGTCGGATCAACTAGCTGCACAAACGGCGGTTGCCCGTAGGCGTGCAACACGGCCCCCAAGGGAATTCGGATGACGCGTTCTGTTGACGGCAACGATGAAGTGGCGGTAACCACCATGCCTCCGTGAAATTGCTGATGGGGATTCTTCAAGCGCACTCGCAACGCAAAAATTCCCGCCGACTCGTCGGCGTTTCGAGCGAGTGCGATCACTTTACCGGTCGCCATGTTTTCTGGATCTACTGCGGAACGGACGTCCACCGTCTGACGATCTTGCAAGCTGTTGCGCAGCTTTTCGGGGACGGAAAACACGGCATCGACTTGCGTCAAGTCCACGAGATGCACAACGGGTACGCCGCCCGCAGGGAAGACGTTGACGTAGGCTCCAGAGTCCAACATGCGTTTTTCAATTCGGCCCGCAAACGCAGCTCGCAAGGTGGCTTTGTCAAGCTGGCGTCGCGCCAACGCCACGGCTTCGGACGCTGCGTTGGCCGCCGCCGTTGCGGCCGCAATCTCTTGTTTGCGCGGCCCGGCAACAGCACGTTGCCAGAGAGCCTTCGTTCGTAACTCGGCCTGAATTGCCGCATCCCGTTCCCGGCGAGCCTGCTCCATCTCGCTGGCCGCAATCGCTTGTTTTTCGAAAAGAGCGTGGCGGCGTTCGAATTCGCTTCGCCAGAAGTCAGCTGTCGTTGTGGCCGCACGATACGCCGCCTGGGCGGCCTCAATGTCTTCGGCTCTTGTACCTTCGTTGAGGAGATCAAGATTGGCTTGAGCCACCGCATGCTCTGCCTGGGCGCGGGCTAGAGCCAGATTGAAGTCCGTCAAGACTAACTGAGCGATGGGATCACCTTTTGAAACGTGTTGTCCTTCTTCTACGAAAACCTCGTCCACAACTCCGGTGACTTCGAAATAGCTCACCGCCTGCCGCCACGGTTCGGTCCGTCCGACGAGGTGAATCTCCTGTGGCGCGAATTGCTGCTGCACGGCGCTGACTCTTACCTTCACGCGGCCGTCACCTTGCCAGGAACGGTGACTGGCGAGATAACAGCCACCAGCCGCGGCGAGCATGGCGAAAGACCAAAATAGGAGACAACGTGTGGACATAGAGCGAACTTCGCGTAAGTTTAGCTTGCACGAAGCTCCGTTGATCAAGCGACCATCACCAGGAATCGTATGAGCCGCTACTGCCTGTGGGCATCTCTGATACTACCGGCGGCTAGCGTCTTGCCGCTCACCATGGATCGACGGAGCCTGGTGATTCGTCACAGCTCGGATTCAGGATAGCCCTACTCATGGCAACCCGATGCGCCAGCGAGCGAACACGCGGCAGCCACTCGCTTACGCTGCGGGGTGCCGAGAACAATCCTGCCCAAACACGCAACTCTGACAAATCACTAGTTCGATTATAGTTGGCGGTTCGGCAAATGTACGCGGATTCAGCATTTCGTTTTCCCAAACCGGCAAATGGCGGGCAAAAACGAACGCTTAAGGTAAGTGGTTAGCGGCAGCAACCGATTTACTGATATGGCCCGGTGACTCGGCCAGCCGTTTGGACCCCAAAACTGCCATGCAACCAAAGCACAGCAAGCCGACAAATACCGTCGAAACGCTGGCAAGAATCAAGGGCACGGATTGTGGCACAATCACCAAGGCTCCCACAAATTGGACAAGAATCGACGCGTACAGAAAATTGGCAATAAACAGTCGAGTGCGCTGGCGTATGAAATAGGCGCCCAACGGTGCTCCCACTACCACGACGGGTATACAGACGTACCAATAGCCCCAGGCTTCCGGCGCCAGGTTGCTCTCCAAACCACCCCGCCATGCAAATCCCACCAGTGCGTTCACCGCCATTAGTACGACGGACGTTGGCGTTGCCACTTTTTCGTTCACGCGAAATAGCAATGTCAACATCGTGAAAGTCAGTATGTCCAGGCCACTGCCGGTAATGCCGCTGACGACTCCGCCAACAACGCCGATGACCACAAACAGCAACGCTTCCTTCGGCCCAAACGACAATATCGAATCGTTCGTGACTCGCTGCCGTTCGCGATTGAGCCAAAACAGTGCCACCGCGAAACTTAACCACAAACTGGTGAAAAACATCTTCACGTAGGCGGGAGGCAGTAATGGCGAGATGACGTTCATTCCCAAGATAATGCCAATCGCGCCGCCGAGGCCGGCAAATACGATGGCACGCCATTCCACGCGCACACCAAAACAGATGATCAGTACACTTGCAGCGGACATTCCTACCGATTGAATCATCAACGAGAAATCCCGCGCGACGGTCGGCGAAATGGAAAACACAAGTGTCATGACGGGAAATGCTACTGCGCCGCCTCCTTCACTACTCGCACCAGCCACGAATGAACCCACGCACATTGTCAAGGTCATGAACCAATTGTCTGCGAACAGCGACCAGCGGTTGCTACCTGTGGCCATCATCATAAGCCAGGCCGACCAGACGATGGCTGGGACAAGCAGAAAAACAATTCGGTTTTTGCGGGCGAGCCGGTTCATGGCATACCAGTGCTATCTATTTCTCATAGCGGCGCAGCGCGTCGCGGAGTTCATCCGGAATGGGTGTGGCCGACAATGAGTCCTCGACACGACGCATACTGGCAACCTCCTGCTGACCGCGAGCCACCAGTTCTTCGTCGCCACCCGACGTGCGCCAGTATTCAAAATCCATCAGGATGCGGTTTTGCGCTTGTGCGGAGAGTCGCATGCGGATGGTGATTTCGTCGAACGCGCAGAGTTCGGCAAAGTACTCACAATGGACTCGTACCGTGGCCAATGCCAGGTCCCCGTCAAGTTGTTTCAAGACACCCGGAGCGTGATCGCGCAAGAACATCTCACGACAGCGCCCCTGCCATCTTAAATGGTTAACGTAGTAGACATTGCCAACCAGGTTGGTTTCTTCAAATCCGACTATGTGCCGGTATTCATAGGCCCGCAAATTGATGACTCACTGTTATTCGGTAACAGGAACGCACAACCCAACTGCCGACCTTGATCGTCGGGCGGTGCAATCCAACTGGCAATGAAGTGGGCTCCTGACTTCAGTAATATCCAATTCTGCTGGTCGGTTCTTTCGTAAATCACTGGTGTATGAATGGTACCTTCGGATTTCTCCAGACACTCGGCAGCCGTCCAGACTCGCGTGGCAGACGAGTCCAACGATTCGTGTAGTTGCGATGACAGTCGCTCGGCCAGACCAAATCGCTGGCTTCCCAACAGTTGCTGCCAATCTTCAGCCGAACGTCGGCTGACGACCTCGACATCGCAGGCGACCAGCTGCTCCGCTGCAACCGCCATCGTAAAACAGTCCGCATGTGATACCGACACCTCGTTACCCGCGACTCCGTCCGGCTTGCCATCAGGCCGCCGGCTAACTGCGGCGCTGGTTCCCAGGGTACGTTGAACCGTGATCTCGCCGCGCTGCCGCCGGGACACATTGCCGTTGGATAACGCGATTGATAACTGCGAGCCGGGAACGAGTTCGTTGACACGTCTTTCCAAGTACGGCACCATCAACCCTAAGGGCCACGAAGTTGGGGCGGCATCGTCCACGCGTCGTAGCCCCAAACCCTGCCACACCTCGACCACCGATCCTGCGGGATTCACGACGACGATGTCATAGAGAAAATCGCTGCCTTGGTGCGTACGTTCGGTGGCATGAATCGACACGCAGCCGGCCATCGGTTCGCCGACAATGATTCGCTCGACGCCTGTTGGCAGCAAGGTTCCGTGAGGAATGCAAGCCTGGATTGCGTGGATCACTGCGTCGCGCATCGCGGCATCGCCGAGCAGGAACTCTGTAGGCAAGTAACGACCAAACCAATTGCCCTGTTCGCCACCTGCAATGTTCGCCACACATTGCGTTGCATTAAGGTAACGATACTCTTGCACGCGTTGAAAGCGTCCTCGATGGAACAGAATGTTCCCGTATAGATCGCGCCCCGTATCGATGGCAATATCGGCATTGCCATCGGCCTCGCCAATCAGGCCACCGGTTGCATCAGTCAATATCGATTGCACCTGCTGCTTGCCCTGGAAGCGGCAAACAGCGCGAAAGTGGTCCTGCTGAAAGCCGCTCTCTTCGCTGCGAATAACAAGTTCCACACGGAAATCATTTTGAACAATTGCCGCCGTTCGGATAGTCACTTGCCCCTGTTCAGGAATGACGATCGGGTGCAGCAGTTCCACGTTTTCGAAGGTTGGCAGATCAGCCGAGTCTCGTCCGGTAACCGCGGTGGCGACTTGGGCCATGGCTTCCAGTCCCATGACCGCCAAGAATAGCGGCACGCCCTGGTAAACATGGTCTTGCAAATAGGGATCGGACGCCAGCGACAGCTTTGCATCGGCAACCAGTTCCACACCCGGCGTAAAGGCTCGTGGCTGTTCCAGGAATCGCAGCAACGGCAATTCGTGCTGGCGGAACGCGATCGTTGCCGGGTTGCCGAATCGACCTGTCACCACAACGCGCACCGCAGGCAGTTGCCTGGATATCAATTGTTCTAATAACCGAATTCCATCGTCCGGTGTAATTGGAGCAATCCCTTCGCGCCGCAGTGCATCAACCGCTCCCAGCTTTTCACCCATGCCCACACCCGACCAGACGGACCATTCCAGGCACACGCAATGACAATGCGGGTGTTTTTGCTGCCATACTTCGGTCATGTTCGCCAGCCACTCGTTGGCCACGGCGTAGTCTGCCTGTCCACGCATCCCCAGCCGAGCAATAATGGAACCAAAGGTTACCAGCAACCGAAGTGGCTCGGCTTCGATACATTCCAGGATATTCTGCAGTCCTGTGACCTTCGGTCCCAGTGTTCGCGAAAATGCCGTTTCGTCCAGTGTATCGATCGATTGTGGTTGATTTACGCCCGCGCCATGCAACACGCCTGTGATGGGGCCAAACTGTTCGACACTTTGCTTTATCGCAGTGGATACGGATGACTTGTCGGTAACGTCTGCCGACCAGTATCCGCAGGGGACACCGGCTTCTTCGAATCGTTGCAGGTTTCGTTGCAGTTCGACGTCACTGGTCGGATCAGACCGGCCCACCAGTGCCAAGCGCACTCCCGTGCGTTTCGCTAATGCAAAAGCGCATTCGGCCGCGATCCCTTTTCCCCCACCGGTGACGAGCAATACATCGTCTGTGTCGAGCGGAATATCGGTGGGTTCGT
>CALBSZ010000330.1 GCA_937967665.1 uncultured Planctomycetaceae bacterium | reverse complement strand
CGAAATTATGGTCGACCCCGAATTCCGCGGCATGAAGCTGTCGCGGCGGCTTTACGACGCGCGGAAGGAACTATGTCGCAAGCGGAACCTGGCGCGGATCATCATCGCCGGTCGCATTCCCGGCTACCACGCGCATGCGGACAGGCTGTCCGCGCGAGAGTACATCGACGCCGTGGTCGAAAAGGGCATCTACGATCAGGTGCTCACCGCTCAGTTATCCAATGGCTTTTCAGTGCAAGGGCTGATTGCCAACTACCTGCCGTCCGATACGGCGTCTTGCGGCTATGCCACGTTCCTGGAATGGACCAACCTGGATCACGTCCCCGGAGCGAAGCGGCGGTTCCACCATGTTGTCGAGCCGATTCGGGTCTGCATCGTGCAGTACCAAATGCGAGCCGTCAAGAGTTTTGAGGAATTCGCTCAGCAGTGCGAATTCTTCCTCGATACCGCCTCGGACTACAAGTGCGACTTCATTCTTTTTCCCGAACTCTTTACCACCCAGTTGCTGTCCTGCGTCAAGCCGCAGCGTCCCGGGCTTGCCGCGCGGCGATTGGCCGAATTCACGCCGCAGTACCTGGATTTCTTCACCGAAATGGCTGTAAAGTACGACGTGAACGTGATCGGCGGTTCGCAGTTCGTGGTGGAACACGGCACGCTCTACAACACTTCGTATCTCTTCCAGCGCGACGGCTCGATCGGCAAACAGTACAAGATTCACATCACGCCCAGCGAGCGGAAATGGTGGGGGGTCAGTCCGGGCGACCGCGTGGAAGTATTCGAAACCGATTGCGGGAGCGTGGCGATCCAGATCTGCTACGACATCGAATTTCCCGAATTGACGCGGATCGCGGCGCAGAAAGGCGCTCAGATCGTTTTCGTCCCCTTCAACACCGACACGCGTCACGGTTACCTGCGAGTCCGGCATTGCGCCCAGGCCCGCTGTATTGAAAATCACCTGTATGTGGCGATTTCCGGCTGCACGGGGAATCTGCCGTTCGTGGAGAACGCCGACATCCACTACGCCCAGTCCGGGATCTACACCCCCGCCGACGTCGAGTTTGCTCGGGACGCCGTGGCCGCGGAATGCAATCCGAATGTGGAAACCGTGATTATCCACGACCTGGATTTCGAGCAATTGCGGCGGCACAAGGAAGCCGGCAGCGTCCAGAACTGGAACGACCGCAGACGCGATTTGTATCGCGTTGTATATAGCGAAGATGGTCGGGATCAGGAGGTTTAACGATCAGCACCACGGCACACTCGTGCAGCGCCGGTCCCCTTCAAAGGAGTGAAAGAACGTGTCGATCCTGATAGTCACGCATCGACCTGGCGATCCTGCATAACCCCAAAGACCCCGAACCGCCGTCCGACGCGCCGGCCCTGAAGAAGTTTATCAAAGCCGCGGCCTCGCTGGGCATGGCCGCGGAACTGATTACGCGGGACGACTACGCCCGCTTGCCGGAATTCGACGCCCTGTTCATTCGCGATACCACCTTCGTCGACCAGTACACGTATCGCTTCTCGCGCCGCGCGGCCGGGGAAGGGCTGGTCGTCATCGACGATCCCCAGTCCATCGTGCGTTGTACGAACAAGGTGTACCTGGCCGAATTGCTGGCCCGGCACAAAGTTCCCATCCCCAAGACCATCGTCGCCCATGCGGAGAATGCCAGTCGCCTGGGCGAACAACTCGGCTTCCCCTGCGTCCTGAAGAAACCCGACAGCTCGACGCGCCGCTGCTGTTCACCAGGACAACGCGTCTGTTGGTCGAACCCAATCGCTCCCTTGGGCATCCCCGCCTGTTTTCCGAATACACAGCCGGCTTGAATCACGCGGCGAAGCAGGACGTGCTGAAGATACGCCGCAATTACCCCTACTTGGGGAAAGCCGACGGTTTCACCACCTACCTGCGCCGTCGCTTTTTGCCTTGTGACTACGCCGGCATCGAATTGGAAGTGAACCAGCGGCGGCTCGATCCGCCCTCCTCCCGGCGCCGCCTCGCCAACCAACTGGCCCGCAGCCTCCGCGTGGCAATCGCATCCTTCAATTCAGGCAAGTGATCTCGGCAGGTCGCGATGAATCCCGCAGGCTTCTGCATTTGTCCCTGCGACTGTTTTTGCGCAAGCCGCGAAGCAGTGTGTTCATATGGCCTCCGTTGACTCGCTGCCGATGCTGCTCGACGCCGAAAGTCTCTCAAGAAAAGGGAGTACTTTTGCGACCTGGACCAACCGTCAAGCGTGATGGAATGACGGAAGTGCGGCAAGCACGCACACGGATATCGTGAAGGCATGCTGGTCAACCAGTGGTTCGTTGATACACATTGGAGTTCATATCACGTGACACCATTTCCGCACGATTGCGGCGCGTTCGCACGCTGGATGTGAAGCTGGTTGTAATAGGTTAGTGTTATAGGTAGTATGAGCTGCCTCGTGGAATTGTACTTACGTCAACTTGTGTCACGTCATCACGACCGGTGGTACAGGACACGTGTATTTCGGTTGCTGGACCTTTGGTTCTCATGAGCAAGGTCGATGAAACTGGAAAGTGAGTTCTACCGGCTTCCGCTGGTGTTTGATGCGCGGCAGATGGCCGACGAAGTTGCGGGGTTTGGCAACAGCGATTGGCTACCTCATCCGCAGCAATTTCAAGGCAACGACGCCTTACTTTTGATTTCTCACGGCGGCGATCCGCGCGACGATGCGTTGAAAGGTCCCATGCGACCGACGCCCCACCTGAAGAAATGCCCGTATCTTCAGCAAGTCCTGAACTCATTCGGCACGGTCCTGGGCCGCACGCGGCTCATGCGGATTGCGGGTAAGCAGGCAGTGACGGCCCACGTCGATGTAAGCTATTACTGGCAGGAGCGTGTGCGAATCCACGTCCCCATCGTGACCCACCCATCCGTCACGTTTCATTGCGGTGACAAAACGCTCAACATGAAGGCCGGCGAGTCGTGGATATTCAACACCTGGCTGATGCATAGCGTCGCGAACGAAGCGGAAGACGAACGGATTCACCTGGTTGCCGACACAGTCGGTTCGCCGAACTTCTGGGACCTTGTGGCCATGGCCGAACAACCGTTCGGTGAGACTCGGCCATCGAGGATGGTCGCGCAGGAGGTCCAATTTGAGGTGCGGCGTCGGGTTCGGCTGGAGACCGAAACGATCAACTTTCCGGTCGTCATGTCGCCTTGGGAACAGGAGTCGCTGATCGGTCGTATTCTTGACGACCTGCAGAACGAACGGCAGACAAATCGTAGTGACTTGGACAAGCTTGACATCGCCCTCCGACGCTTTCGGTGGCAGTGGCGAGCCCTTTGGGCGATGTTCGGAACGGACGCCTCCGGCTGGCCACACTACCGGGCGGCGCTCGACGCGCTGCAACGTTCGTTGACTCCCTTTCGCGATCGGTTGGTGCTCGACAACGGCATGCGTGCTGTGGACGCCATCGAGGAGACATTGATCAAAGCGGCACTGAACTTGGACCTGGCGGAGGCCAGTGAGTCGCGTTTGATTTCCGATCCGGTGTTCGAAAGTCGAGGTAAACCGGCACCGGCCGTGGTACATGACGTGGCGGGAACGGCGGACGACCATCCCGGCACGGCGGCGGAATTCCGTCGACCGATCTTTATCGTCGCCGCACCACGGTCGGGCAGTACGCTGTTGTTCGAAACGCTCGCACGTTCGCCCAGTATCTGGACGGTGGGAGATGAGAGTCATGACATCGTGGAAGGAATGCCACGTTTGCGGCCGCAGGCTCGCGACTACGACTCCAACAGACTGATTGCGGAAGATGCCGACGAGCGCACTTCCGAAAGCCTTCGCGAACGCTTTTTGACGCGCCTGGTGGATCGCCATGGACGAAGCTGGCACGACGATTATGGACCGGTGCGCATGTTGGAAAAGACGCCGAAGAACTGCTTGCGCATACCCTTCTTGTACACCATATTTCCCGACGCACTCTTCATTTATCTGTATCGCGAACCGCGTGATAACATCAGCAGCATCATGGAAGCCTGGAGGTCGGGACGGTTTGTCACGTATCGCGATTTGCCGGATTGGCCAGGGCCGTCCTGGTCACTGGCCCTGGTGCCGGGCTGGCGCGCGCTGGGCGACAAGCCGTTGGGCGAAATTGCGGCGCAGCAGTGGGCGGCTTGCCACGAAACGATGCTCGATGACCTCGGTCAGTTGCCGCCGGACCGTTGGACGGCCGTCACCTATGAAGACTTTCTGCACGATCCGCAGGCCGAATGTTTGCGGCTGTGCGGTTTCGCGGGAATTGAATGGGACCAGCAGCTTCAAGGCAAGCTACCGCTTTCACGCTACACGCTGACGCCGCCCCATCCGGACAAATGGCGAAAGCATGAGGCAGAATTGACGCCGGTGTTGGCTGGCGTCGAGCCGGTTGCGGAGCGAGGTCGTCAGGCCGTCAAGCGTGCCGCCAGCGTTCCGGTGACGATTTCGGCGCGTCGCCCCACGACGCCTCGAACCGAGCGCACGATGCGACCACTCGACGCGGCGAGTCATGCTCCACGAAACCACTCGGAGACTGCAATGAACGAATCAAATCCAATTGGCGTCCACACCGGCGCGGGCTCGGGCGATCTGACGGGTTCGCCGCTGCGTAGCACGCACTCCAACAGCCTGCCGCAGGTGTTGTCGCAATTGCATCTGTCGGTAATGATCTCGACCTACCAGGCCGGCTGGCTGGTCTGTGTGCGATACAAGGACGGCGTGCTGAACACGGACTTTCAGCCCGCGACCAGCCCGATGGGCATGGCCTACGACGGGCGGCGGTTGGCGGTCGGCACAAAAGTAAACATTACCGAATGGCACAATCAGCCATCCGTCGCCCGCCGCATGGACCCGCCGGACAAATACGACGGCTGCTTGCTGCCGCGCCGCATTCATTACACGGGTGACATTGCCGTTCACGACATTGCCTGGGGCCGTGGGGCAGATGCTGATCCTGCCCGCGACGAGCACGAAACCTGGCAGGCTGGAAGGTTGCCCCACGAAGACGATCTGTGGATCGTCAACACGCGGTTTTCGACGCTCTGCACGCTCGACAGTTATCACAGCTTTGTGCCGCGATGGCGTCCGAAGTTTGTGTCGGCGTTAGCGCCGGAAGACCGTTGCCACTTGAATGGCCTGGCAATGCTTGACGGGCGGCCGAAATACGTCACCGTACTTGGCCAAACCGATCGACCAGGTGGCTGGCGTGCGGATAAGGCGTTCGGCGGTTGTATTCTTGACGTGGAATCGGACGAGCCCGTGTGTGAAGGATTGTCGATGCCCCATTCACCGCGGTGGCACGACGGTCGGCTGTGGGTGCTGGAATCGGGCGATGGCAACCTGTCGGCGGTCGATCTGCAAAACGGCAAGCTGGAAGTTGTTACCCGGCTGCCCGGCTACACGCGCGGCCTCGATTTCTACGGCCCTTACGCTTTCATTGGCTTGTCGCAGATTCGTGAAACGTCGGTCTTTCGTGGTCTGCCGATTACAGAACGTGACGAGCCGCGCCATTGCGGGATGTGGGTCGTCGACACGCGATCGGGCGAGACGATTGCGATGCTGCGGTTTGACGACGCGGTGCAAGAGATCTTCGGCATCGCTGTGTTGCCGGAGTTGAGGTATCCGGCGTTTTGTAAAGAAGACAGCCTGATCGGCGACTCGTTCATCTTGCCCGATGCGGCATTGAAAGACACGCCGGACGCGCTGGTGCGGCGCTAAAGATTACAAGAAGCCTTCGCAAAACGTCTTGTCAAGCTGAGCGTGTTCGACGTCAGTTGATCTGGTAGTCGCAGTTTGCAAAATGCTTGGCCTTCGCGTCCCAAAATTCCCGGGACAAGGGCCTGTCGGTTGTACATGAGTCGCGCGGCGTCTGGCCCCGCTGGAAACAAAACGAGTTTTCTTGACGTTTTTGACGATAAACGATTGAAATGGCGCGGGTGGAAACTAAACTACGGCTTAGGTGCGTAGCCCGGATTATTCATCGTTGTAGGGTGGTGTCGAGCAAACGAGCGAAAACTGGTGGTTCTGCATTCGCGAA
>CALBSZ010000329.1 GCA_937967665.1 uncultured Planctomycetaceae bacterium | reverse complement strand
GTTCATTGATAACGACTTGCGAATTTCCCGACCCAGCTCGCCGGTCGCCGCTCCGCCGCAGGTACTGTCCATTTACCGGCGATTCTGCCGGTTAGCCCCACTTTCGCCTCGGATTCCTTCGGATCCATCGGCTTGCAACCAAGCGGACCGTTTGGTAAGATTCCCTTACCACTCAGTAACGGGAGGCCCGCAATGGACAAAGACCAAGTGATCAAGGTAATCGCAGAAGTTCTCACCGACGTGCAATCGACCAGCGGTCGGAAGCCGATCGCGGTAACGGGGAACACGTGCCCGATCGGCGACTTAGACGGCTTCGATAGCCTCAACGGCGTCGAGGCCTCTGTGGAGTTGTGTGATCGGTTGGGCGTCGATCTTCCAGGCGTGAATGCCTTTGTCAACGAACAAGGCACCAGGGCGCTCAAGGTCTCTGAGATTGCCGGCAACATCTGCAACGCTGCCAATGCGGCGGAGGCAAAGTGATGGCGAAAAAAAGCTCGCAAAGCAGCACTGACATTGCCGGTCGACTGCGAATGGCCCGAGAAACCGCAGGCTTGTCTCAGGGGCAAGCGGCGAAACGACTAGGAATGCATCGTCCCACGATCTCCGAAATTGAAGCTGGCCGGCGCCGTGTGAAGGCCGAAGAAGTAGCAGCCTTCGCGGAATTGTACAGCGTCGATTCAAATTGGATTACGGAAGGCGCTCAGGGCTCGGATCTTGGAAACGACAAGATCGTGCTCGCAGCGCGGCAGCTCAGCAAGCTTAAGGACAAGGACCTGGAACGGTTAATGGAACTGATTCGCATGTTGCGTGGCTCGGAGGAAGGCGATGCCCCAGAGTAGAAAGCAACTCGCCCAGATTGCCATCGCCGAGGCAATGAAGGTTCGTAAGGGCGCCCGCTACGGCCTCAAGATCCCGATCAGCGTCTATGACTTGTGCGAACGCATGGGGGTAAATGTCTTCTTCCAAGACATTCCGTCCATGGAGGGTCTGTATATGCCAGACGCGCAACCCAAGCCGGCGATAATCTTATCCTCCCTTCGACCGGCCGGGCGTAAGGCAATGACCTGTGGCCATGAATTAGGGCATCACGTGTTTGGACACGGAAAGCAATGGGACGAGCTGATCGAGGACCGCTCCAAGGCCCGCCGCTTCGAGCCCGAGGAATTTCAAGTCGACATGTTTTCGGCGGCCCTGCAAATGCCCAAGATCGCCGTCAGCCATGCGCTGACGCAGCGGAAACTTGAAGCCGATAACTGCGAACCGGAGGCCATTTTCACACTGGCGACGCTTTTCGGGGTCAGTTATGGAGCATTGGTCACCCACCTGGAACGCACCCTCAACCTGATCGATATGAAGCGAGCGGCCGAACTCTCGCGTCATCAGCCAAAGGATCTGCGCGAGTCCCTGCTGGGTAATCCTTGCCCTCAGGATCTGTTCGTCGTGGATTCACACTGGCAGGATCGTGCCATCGACGTCTCGGTTGGAGACACCGTCCTATTGCCACCGGGGATTCGATTCGAGGGATCTTGTGCCGTAGTCGAAGAGGAATCGGCCGTTCGCACGATCCTCAAGGCGAGCCAGCCTGGCATTGGACGAGTGAGTCTCACCTCGGGCTGGGCGGTGTTCATCCGGGTAACGCGAAAAGACTACGTGGGTCTCGCAGTCCTGCGATTTGATGAGGAGGTTGACGATGGCGATTGAACGACTCCTGCCGACCAGTTCGAACCTCTCGATCGCCTGGGCACAGGCATTCCTAAAGGTGATGGAACGTGGTGTAACCGAACTTTCGCCGCTGGTGGTTACCGTCGATGACATCCAGGACGGTGTCGCCGCGGAGAACGTAGCGATTCGCAACGGGCTCGACAAGCACTTGAAAACGCTGCAACTTCAGTCATGCCACACCGTCGCCAACACGATTTTTCCCGAGTCGATGTGGAACGCGAACGCCGCAGATGATGCGGACCTACTCTTCGCTCGGTTTGATCGAGCCTGGCCGAGGCTTTCCAGGTGCCGGGCGAACAACCGCGGCTCGTATTTTCGCCGCCTGACCGCCTATCAGCCCAACGGTTCGGAAGATGCCATCAATCAACTTAAGCACATTGCCGCTACGTACAAGAAGGGCAACCACCGCCGCAGCGCGCTTCAGGCCGCGATTATCGACCCAACTCGGGATCACAATGATTGTCGTCAACTCGGCTTTCCTTGTTTGCATCAGGTGGCGTTTGCGCCGACCGCAGATGACGGACTTGTCGTGACGGGTTTCTATGCCACGCAGTTTCTCTTGGATCGAGCCTATGGCAATTATCTCGGGCTTTGCCGCCTGGGCAGATTTATGGCCAAGCAGATGGACCTGAAGTTTTGCCGCATGATTTGCATTGCTTCGATTGCACAACGCGGTACGCCGAATAAATCGGCGCTGCAGCCGCTGGAGAAAGAGTTGACGACGATCCTGGCCCCAGCCAATGAGGCCAGCAATGCCTGATGACGCACGCCAAAGGACATTCTGGCCGATCGAAACCCCCGCGAAGCGCGGCCGACGGCTGGCGTTTAGCTCGCTGGCGCCGGCGCAACCCACAGTTGTCTACGACACCTACTGGAGGTTTGCGGCCGAGCGGCAGGCCATTTTTTTTCGGCGAGCCTCAGGCGTTCCCGATCCCTGGACGGACGACGAAATCCTTCAGACGTATAAGTTCACTAACGCCTACCGTGCGTCCGACAGGGTGAGCCAATACCTCATCCGACATGTCATTTACGAAGGCGATCAGTCGCCGCACGAAGTCTTCTTCCGCACGATCTTGTTCAAGTTATTCAATAAGATTGAAACCTGGTTATTGCTTCAAGAGGAACTGGGGCCGATTACCTATGCGGACTATTCATTCAAGCGATACGATCGCGTTTTGACGGCGACGATGGAGCAGAAAAGGTCGATTTATTCCGCCGCGTACATCATGCCGTCGGGCAGTCGGGGCGCTGGCACGACAAAAAAGCATCGCAGCCATTTGAAGCTTCTGGAACGGATGATGAGCGACGAAGTGCCACTCCGAATCGGCGACTGCCAGACAATGCGCGAGGCGTTTGACCTCCTGCTGTCATATCCGATGATCGGTGACTTTTTGGCCTACCAATACGTCACCGATCTAAACTACAGCAATCTGGTCGATTTCAGCGAAATGGAGTTTGTCGTTCCAGGGCCGGGCGCCATGGACGGGATTCACAAGTGTTTCTCGTCGTTAGGCGGCCTCAGTGAGTCGGACATCATCAAACTCGTCACCGATCGGCAGGAACAGGAATTTGAACGCATCGGGCTTCAATTTCATTCTCTGTGGGGCCGTCCGCTTCAGTTGATCGATTGCCAGAATCTGTTTTGCGAGATCAGTAAGTATTCACGAGTGAAGCACCCGGACATCGCGGGCATCGCCAAGCGGACACGAATCAAACAGAAGTATCGTCCGAACCGTTCGCCGATCGACTATTGGTATCCTCCTAAATGGAAGATCAACGAGCGAATAGAAGACTCAGTTTGCCCATCGGAATAGGAAGGTGAGTAATGGATCTGCAATCTTTTCAACAGGAAGCGGCCAAGACTGATCAGGTGCCGGGTGACAGCGAGAAGGCGATGTTGGTTCCGCTGCTCGGATTAGCTGGTGAAGTCGGAACTTTGCTGTCGGAGTACAAGAAATACATGCGGGACGGAAGTGCTCACCAGCGATTTCATGAACAGGTCGCTGAGGATTTGGGCGACCTCCTCTGGTACGTTGCGAATGCGGCGACGAAGTTTGGACTGGATCTAGACGACATCGCGAAGCAAAACATCGAAAAAACGCAAGGACGCTGGCCGGCGGTCGGTGACGCGAATCAGACAAGGCTATTTGATGCTGATGGTGGTCATCTCCTGGACGAGGAGTTCAATGCAGCGGAGCAGATACCGCGCACGTTTTCAGTGCAGTTTGAAGAGCGCGTCGAAGACGATGGCGTCCATGTCATCACATCGAAGGATGGGGAGCAAATCGGCGACACACTGACCGACAACGCCCACGAGGATGACGGGTATCGATTCCACGATGTCTTTCACCTGTCGTACGCGGCCGTTCTGGGATGGTCGCCGATCATTCGTAAGCTGCTTGGCGTCAAACGAAAGAGCGTGCCTGGGATTGACGAAGTCGAGGATGGCGCGCGTGCCAGGATCATCGAAGAATTGATTTCACAACTCGTATTCACGTACGCCCGGGAGCACAGTTTCCTTGAGGGGGTCGGCAGCCTCGACTATCACTTGCTGAAGACCATTCAGGCGCTTGTGGCGGATCGTGAGGTGAGTTGCCGATCCTTGGCGGAGTGGGAGAAAGCGATTTTGGCTGGATATGCTGCCTGGCGAGTCATTCGCGACCCGCGCGGCGGAACAGTCGGCGTAGATCTAACCAAGCGCACCATCACGGTTCATTAGCGTGTGGAGGGTGGCGAGGTGCCGACAGTTTCACAACCGTTACGAAGAAGAGGAAGCGAAGATGCGGTGGCAGCAGTCGCTCGAGGAGAAGTTGATCCCCGCGCTGCAAACAGCGGCGGTGAACGTAACGAAGTATGTGCAGTCCGTGGGACTGGATTTTCTGAACGGCGACGTCTTAGTCGTGACTTCCACTTGGCCTCCCAACGAAGTCAGGGCAGCAGTGCGGGCCGCCGTACAGGAGACCGGACGAGCGGTTCGACCGGATGTTGAGCATTGGCCCGTCCATATTCGCCGTCCTCACAGTTATCCGTTTACGCCCCATGCCGTGATTGCTCCGCGTGCGCTTATCCCAACGCTTCGTCCGGAGGCCATGCCTGTTTTCGACATCCCACTTGTCACGCTAATGGAACTGCGTTCGAGCGAGCAGCGAATTCGAGAAATGGGGGCCGACTTCGATTACGTGGTGACATTTGCCGCCGGCGGCACATCGGCCGTTAATCGCTGGTCCTGGCTGTACTGGGACTCGTTACCGCGAATGCATCCCGTTGATGTGCCGGCGGCACTTGAATCATTCGCACAGTGCTACCACCTGTTTCCTGGGCTCGGATGGTCGAAGACGGACCGGGAAGCAGACCAGTTTCTTGAATGGCTTGGCCAACGCCCCGAGCCAACCCGTGTGTTCATTTTTGACACCGGGACGAAGGGGAACGGTCCACGCACCGCTTACAACGTGCTTGTCGAACGGATCGAAAGAGCCGACGATTTTCGCCCGTCAGTGATCAAGATCGTGGGGCTGGTTGACGGCAATGACCCTGACCAGCAAGAAGGCGTGCATTGGATCAGGCGGCCTAATGGGCGTCCTGTGAAGATCGAAATTCGCTATGTCTACGTTGACCGCGTTCTCTCCGAGGATTGTCAGGCCATCATGGGATACGGGACCAATCGCAAACTCGGATATCTGCTTCCGTTGCGAAACAACGCTGTCGTTCGCCTGCTTGACGAGGAAGGACAGGTTGTCCATGTCCTGGCGACGACCGCGTTGGCCTCGGCGTTTCACGGCTTGATGACGAACGAACCGCGCGAGGCAATGCCCGAAATCGCCCAACGCCTAACTCCTGAACGAGAGCGGGCGATGGTGGAGACAATTCTGGGGATCGCGAAAAACGACGAGAACATTCGCCTGCACGAAGCGTGGGCGTGGGGACTCATCGATGACCGAGTTTATCGTGGGGAACGCCGCGGCATAGAACGTCGGTACCGACTCGCTCTTGAACGCTATCCAAGAGACCGGTGGGACTTTGAGAAGAAGGAGTTTGTTGATGCAAGATAGTGCCGCCGTGCGGGGTTTTGCGAATCGCGCGTTGCTTGCTAAGGGTGGCCTTGTCCACCCGAATCGATATCGATCCCAAATCGCTCGAAAGCTTCTGCCTCGGAAATGGACTTTTCCGCGACGGCGCGAAGGACGGCGCGCCGGAGCCATTGAGGTTGCTCGCAAGGCAACGGTTGAGGTTCACTTTTGCGCCACCCGAGGCGTCCGATTTCACGAAACCATTGTCGATAGTGAGATTCGTTGATGATGCCCAACTCGCGCAGGCGGAACAGCAATGCCTGGATGCTCATGCCAAATCGTTGCTTGAGGAGGAATAGCTCATCGGCGCGAAGTTGCGTTCGACGCTGCCCGACTTCCTTGCGCAGCACGTCGGCTGGCGCAAGAAACGCTCCTGCGAAGCGAAATGCCGCTTCCTCTTCGTCGATTTTCCTGGGGACCTTCAGCACCTGATGGCCGAGTTCATGAGCGAGACTGAGACGCTGCCGTTCGCCGACGAGTCCCGAACGTGTAATCGCGGCCGTGGCAGCGACCTCGTTCGGGTGGCGCATGGCGACGGCGGACAAACCGTCGAACTTTTCGCTGGCCTCAATCTCCAGCACATGTACGAGATGGTCCTCCAGCAACAACGAGACGTTTGCGATCGGTTCGCGACCGATATCCCACTCCTCTCGCAGTTTCTCCGCCATCCGCTCGGCGTCATCCGTTTTTCGGATTGCGAGCCCTTGAAGCGGTACATCCGAAGCCGCGTATCCTGTCAGTTCAGCCAACTCAACGCGCCTTTCCAGCAATTCGCGGACACTATTTTCGATCTTCGATTGATCTCGCTTCGTAAGCCTGCTGCCCTTTCGGTAAGCAATGAAACGAACGTCGATTTCCGATTCCTTGAGGAGTTGCTCAGGCGATACGCCGAGTGCTGCCGCCAATTTCGGCAAAACCTCTGGCGAGGGCTTCGCCTTTCCCTGTTCGTATTTGGAGAGGGCCTGTTTCGTAACAATCCCATCCATCTCGCGCGCAAGCGCGTCGAGCGACAGGCCCCGTGCCAGTCGAAGTTGGCGAAGTCGTTGCTGTTCCAACTAGAGCGCCTCCCATGTTCATTGTGTCATGACGGTTGACAACTATGTCGATTGCTATATGATTTGTCAACCACCTCGTTGGGGCTCCGCTCCATCAATAGGATGCTGAAAGGGAAGGAGTCTTGATATGCCTGAGCAGCCAGCCACCATCGGACCTTCGGGTGCCGACATTCAAGATGGCGACGAACCGCTCGTTCGACTCGTCGCCAGCGCCTTGTTTCGAGTTGCCGAATTGGCGGATCGTGGGCAGCGGCTTTCCGTGCCGTACCCCGCGCCGCTCCAGCGGGCGCTGGATCGACTTGCCTGCACATTTCTTATCCGCGGTCACGTTCCGCCACAATCGGTCGCGGACTTGTTCCAACTTTGTCGACGGCCTCTTGTCGATTGGCCGCTCACGCTTCCGGAAGGAGCCGTGGGCGACGACGACACTTTGCTCTTGGGCGACCAGATTACGAATCTCTGTGACGAATGGGCAGAGAAGGACGTTCTCGATGTGGAAGGTGAATTGTTCGAGCAATCGCTGATTCAGGCTGTCCGCAAACTCTGCCGCAATCTTGACCGTCAGGATTCGTACGTCGCGTTTCGACGCATGCTCATTGAATCTCCGGTCATTTCTGAGTTCGATTTGAAGACGGCCTGTTTCGATCCGCATTTGAGTCCGCTCCGTGAGCATCTCAACACCTGCTACCAGCGTGTTCCGCTGAGTCACGGTGACGACGGCCAGTACCGGTGCTGCATCAATTGCAATGGATTGCTGCTCCGTTCTAACGGAGACTTATTCGTCTGCGAAAATGAAGCGTGCCGCGTGAGCGGAGAATTCGTAACTGGAAATCGAATTGCCGCTGACGATGGCGTGCTGTGGCTTCGACGCGAATTGCGGCGTTTCATTACCAAGCCGGGGCTTGCCGAACTGCGTCTTTTCAAGCGGCTGGCAGAGATTCCCAAGTTGGATGTTGAGCTTTGGCCGGGCTTCGACAGCTATGACACACTTGTGCGCTTCGCGGATGGGGAGGTCTGGGCCATTGACGTAAAGGATCAGCGCAATCCCTTCCTGTTGGCATCACAGGCTCGGATTCCTGCGGACAACCCACACTGGGACAAAGCGTTTTTCGTCTTTCCCGATGCACGTCGAAGGGAACGGTCCGACTACCTTCGAGCATTTCGACATTATTCTGAAGTTGTAAGCGGCATGGTCGACGCGTGTTTTGAGTCGGACATTGTCAAACGGATTGAGAAGCAAGCAAGGAGTCGAGCAAATGCGTGACGCAACCCAGTGGCGCAAGCGACTGCAAAATGACCTTGGCCGAGAGTGGCCGTCAGGTGGCCCGATGAGGAAATCTGAGTTTCTGAATGTGGAGTTTGGTCTGCACCTGCTGTCGCAAGTCGCCCCCGACGAGCGAGCCGAGGCGCTGCCCTCATTGTTGACTGGATACCGATTTCCAGTCCCCGTTGATTCTGAAGGCAACGCTTCCCAGCAGCAAAAGGGGCGTCGGTTGCTGACCTATTTTGCTTCCGACTATCAGTGGAAGGCAGCCCTGCGTCGATACAGGCGGGTGGATGAGCGATTCCGCGCCTATGAAGTCGACGAAGACTTGGGGCAGTTTGAGCCCAAGCCTGTAACGATCGCTTCGGATCGAACTGCCACGTATGCCGATGCGATCAGGGATCGAGTTCCGTATCGAACAGACAAAATCAGTTGGGCGAAATCCGGCAGTTTCCGCCTGCCGTCGAATGGGATCGCTCGCGAAGTGGCCCTTCCCAATGATCTCGTGTTTGAACCACCGTCGGCTCACAACGTTTCGCCCCAATCCGAACGGCCTGCGATCTCTGTGGCATGGAGCGAACTACTGAAGACGGCGCGCTGGATGGACAAGCGGTCGAGTCGCACGAACTGGGAGTCGTCGATCGCCAAGATTCAATTGGAGCTGACGCACGATTCCGAATTGCGGACCTCGGATCGTCTCACCATCGATGGCCTTACACATGTGATCGGAATGGTGAGTTCCGGGAAATCGACATTGATGGACGTGCTAACCGTTTGGGTGGCGCGGAACGGCCGTAAGGTCACCGTCGTCGTGGATGATGTGATCTCGGCCCTCAATCGGGCTCAGTTGTTTCACGAATTGGGCCTCTCCGTGGCACCCGTCCTCGGTCGCTTGAGTCGCCAGAAACATCTCAACAGATTGCATGACATCGTCCGCGAGTCGCATGACGATCAGTCACCGTTCTCACAGAAGAACGACCATATTGGCTTCCGGTGGCTCAGCACTGTTTGCCCATTAAACGGCCTGATGGGATTCGATGAATCAAGTCCACCCAACAGTTGGCCCTGCAATGACCTGTTGCCGATCGTACAGGACGATTCCGAAGAGAAACCGCAGCCGAGTGCGTGTCCGATATACACACACTGCCCCGTCCACAACGCGCAGAGGGAACTCGTCGAGGCGCAGATTTGGGTTGCCACTCCTGCGGGCCTGGTCTTTGCTCGTGCCGCTCAGCAAATCAATCAGGAACGCATTCGATTCCTTGAACTCGCATGTCAGCGCTCCGATCTGATCATTGTCGACGAAGCAGATCGCGTCCAAATGCAATTGGACTCGATCTTTAGTCCCACCGAAACCCTGGTCAGCCCGAAAGGTGGATGGCTTGACCGGTTGTCGCAAACCGTCACGGATGCGAAAGCGGGGGCAGGCCGAAGCCAGCTCGCCGACCCTGCCGTCGAAAAATGGGCGAAGGCGCACCACTCGGCCCAAGGGGCAACTGATCGTGTCGCGGCGTTGCTTCAACGCGACCGTGAAATCCAATCTTGGGTTGGCCAGCGTGAATACTTTACCGGTTGGCTCCTACTCAATCGACTCGCAAACGATCTTGTCGCCGGACGCGAAGAGCAACAACGCGACAATCCGGAATTGATCAGCCTTCCTGAGTCCTTTCAGGAGGCGCTGGACGATATGGCTGGCGGCAGGTTCGACCACGACCTTTCTCGCTTTGTGCTTCGGGCGATTGCAGCATCCGACGATGAAGACGTGATCAAAAGTATTGCCGCATGGATTGACGAACATGACGAGTTCTCAGGGCCGTTCGATTCACGAGATTCGGACAGTCTGGCCCGCAAGTTGGAGTTCGCACTGCTGGTCGCTTTTCTGCAGAGTCGACTGAACGAATTCATTCGGGATTGGAAGATCGCTGAAGATCCGTTGAAGCTGAATTCGGACACAGCAAACTTCTTCTTTCGGCCGCCGCGCGACTACGAGGCAATCATTCCCGCCGCGCCGATGGGCAATGTGCTGGCGTTCCAGCATCTCCCCTCGGGTGTGGATTCCGACGATGCAGGCGAGTTGCGGTTTCTCCGTTGCATGGGAGTCGGCCGGTGGATGTTGCTTCACTTGTCCGATCTGTTTGCCGACGACAACGTTTCCAAGCCCAACGTCATGCTGCTTTCGGGGACAAGTTGGGCAGGTGAGTCGCCTTCGTATGATTTGCAGACGCCAGTAACCGCTGTCTTGCGTTCGCCACGGGAGGAGATTAAGGCGATCGAAGAAAGCACATTCGAGTTCCTGCCCTTTCGCTGGTCGGACAACCGAGCGATCAAAGTGTCGGGAAGATCGGGCGAAGCGCGTTTTTCCGCGCTGCGCGAGATTGTCCGGCAAATGTGCGACAAGGGCCGCTTTGGCCGCAGCCTTCTGGAACGAAATCGCCACGATCTCCCTGATGGCCGTAAGAGCATCCTGCTCCTTGTTGGCAGCTACCGAGAGGCGAAATTCGTCCGCGAACAGATTCAGTTGCAGCGACCGGAATGGACTCATCAGGTACTCGATCTCGTCCCCGATGACGACGAATGGGACGAGGAACACCAGCTCAGCAGCATTCGCCGCGGCCAAGTCGATCAATTGCGGACTCGCGATGCGTGGATGCTCGTCGCGCCGCTGCTGGCCATCGAACGTGGCCACAATATCCTCAACGACCAAAGTGTCGCGCTACTGGGAGCCGCCTACTTTCTTGTTCGCATGCATCCGCCACCCGACGACATCAGCTTCGCGATCCAATCCATCAATCGCTGGGCGGTTGAAAAGCACACGGATGCGGACTGGTTGCAGCAGCAGTGCGGGAAAGTGGAACCGACTCGGCAAGCAATCGCCGCAGCCTTCCGCAGCGCCGCCTATCGAGAATGGCGTAGCCTGTTGCGGCTTCCGATGATCTACGGGACGCTCCCGCCAAGTCAGCGACATGCCATGACATGGAATCAGCTTGTTACCATGTGGCAGGTCATCGGGCGGCTCATCCGAGGTGGTCAGGCGGCGCAAATCTACTTTTGCGATGCCGCCTTCGCCCCGAAAAGTGCTGACGGAAAGATCGACACCGCCGCCACCAGTTTATTGCGAGGCATGCTGGAAGTACTCGCCCCTTACTTCGAGCCATCTGGCTGCCTTGATGCGACCGACCGTTCACTGGCCACTGCACTGTACGGACCACTCTATTCGGCATTGAAGGAGATACGAGGGCTGCAACATGACTGAGCAAAAGACAATCACTGCCGTGGCTTTTGAGCCGGGAAACGGGCTCGGCGAGTTGCCGCTCAACTTCCAGATGCTGCCCTTTCCAAAAACTTGGAAAGCTCTCTTCGGCGACTTGCAACGGGAGGTTGCACCCAATCGCAACGGATATGCCGCTGTACCGATCTGGAGCCTGAACTCAGCGCTCCGCGCGCTTGCGCCCGACCTCGTTACGATCAACAAGTGGGCAGCGGGATACAAAGCCGAGCATTGGCTGGTTGCGAAACGCCCATCTCACACAGAGGCTCTGTTTCTCATCGTCAGAGCGTGGATGGATGCTGAGTTTCAACGGGCAGCGACGGCAAGCCGCGAAAAAGTTCTGGGCGCGATCCAAGCCGATGATCTGGTGTGGCAGGATGAAGTGGTCGACATCGCGAAAGCAGGGAAACTGCCAAACGGTACCGTCGATCCACATCCGCTCACGTACAATGTTCTCCCGAATCACTTGGCCTGGAGTATCGAGACGGCATCAACGCCTATCAAACTCGGTGGGGAAACCCTCACGCTTCGGCGAATGGCGCTGGAACCCGGCGCCTCAGGTGCCGAGTTAGTGTCGTGGCCGCCGCATGAAGGCCGCAAGGGGAATCGAACCGGACTGTTCTCGTATTTCTTCCGCTTCACCGTTCAGACGATTGCTTTCAACTGTCGTCCCGTCGTCTATCTACATATCGGTATCCGTCGCTGGATAACGGAGCCGACCGGCATCCCAAGCGGCACTTCCGTGGTCATCGAAACGAGTGTTCCTTGGCTAAAGCAGTTTGATGCCGCCAACAGCCTCACCGGAACAGCGGTAAATTGTCTGCCGAAAAGCCAAGACTTTCGCCTTGTATACCGCGATAAACTGTCCGAGATTCTTGACGCCCTGCACGTCAACAAGCTGCCCGATCTGAACGAAATGAAAGACGACCCCGAAAGATGGATTCGGAGCAAGAGTGGAATATCGGCGGCATTCGTTTTCAGCGAACGGTTGAAGAATCGTCACGCGGTAGGAACGGGCGTGTCTGCAGACGAGCGCCGGAAGCTTGTCGAACAGATCGCTCCCGTGCTTGAACAATGCGGTTTTGTGATGAGTGCGCCGCTCACGCCAGCATTTCAACGGCCAATCGCCGTCAGCAATCCATTTTTCGCATCGGCATCGCAAAAGCGAAAAACCGAGACCGAGGAAGAGTTCACGGATCGAAAACGTGTGGAGCGTGTTGGCCGATTGATGGCTGCTGCCAACGATACAATCGACCTGGAAGTGCTTTATCAGAGTTCGTCGGTCTTGTCCTCGCTCAAGAGGACGCTCGCGGAATGCATTGGCGAACCGCATGAACAGGGTGAAACTACGTGGGAATGGAATCTGGACAAGGTGAGGTTGTCGCTGGCGTGGCGCGAACTTGGTGCCCTTGGGCGAAACCTTGATCTCCCTCATGGCAGATCCAACCCCGCGGATCGAGTTGCGGCGGCATACATCGACAGGATAAGTGAGTTCAAGGAATGCCTAGCGCAAACCAAGACACCGGAAGGACCCATCGTTGCACCTGCCGCGCAACACGG